>VGET01000137.1 GCA_016869195.1 Alphaproteobacteria bacterium
GGTGCGAACCCCAGATCTAGTAGCGATTGGTCGACGCAGGGTGCGCCACCGCCAATCGCGCGCCATTTCCATTCAGCTGTCAAAGTGAGCTGAAGGCTCTTCCACCGGCCTAATCAAAAGGGTTAAGGCACTGCAATTCCCTCAAGGAAACAGCCGCTCGAGGCCGTCCGCCTTCATCTCCTTGAGCGAGGCATGGACGGCGTCGCCGAGGGCCGCGATCTCGGGCTGGTCCATCGGCGAGGAGAGACAGCCGAGGCCGGTCGTCGACCACAAGACGCCGTGGTTGAGCAGACGCCGGTGCAGCTCCTCCATGGCCTGACCGCCGCCCGCCGCGTTAGCGCGGTAGACATCGCGATAGGTGCGCGGCGGTTCGGCCGCGATCGTGATGACGACGAGCGAGCCTTGGCCATCGACATGCGCCCTGAGCCCGGCCGCCTTGAAGGCCCGGCGTACCGTGGAACGCGCCTCCTCCCCCAGCTTGTTCAGGCGCGCGACCAGATCCGGCTGAAACAGCGTCATCGAGGCGATGCCGGCGGCCATGGTGAGCGGGTTCGCCGTGAACGTGCCGGATTGCGGCACCGAAGCCTTGCCCCTGGTCTGGTCGAACGCGGTCATCACGTCGGCGCGGCCCGCAAGCGCGCCGATCGGGAGTCCGCCGCCGATCACCTTGCCGAGTGTCGTAATATCGGGATCGAGGCCATAGAGCGTCTGCGCGCCGCCGGCATCGAGCCGAAAGGTGACGACCTCATCGAGGATCAGCAGCGTGCCGTCGCGCCGGGTCAGCTCGCGCACCAGCCTGGCGTACTCATCGGTTACCCGGCTGCCGCCACAACGGGACGGTGCGGCATCGAGCACGAAGGCCGCGAACTCGCCCCTGTGCTTGTCGAGCACGCGCCGCGTCATCGCGACATCGTTGAACGGCACCAGCACGACATCGTCGACCATGCCCTCGGGCGCGGTCTTGGCGAACCCGACCGAACGCGGCTCGTCAACGCCCCAGGCCTGCGGGTCCGGGTCGAGGCTGACCTCGGCATAGTCATAGGCGCCGTGATAGACGCCCTCGCATTTCACGATCTTGGTGCGGCCGGTGAGCGCCCGCGCCGCCTTGATCGCGTGCATGATCGCTTCCGTGCCGGTGTTGCAGAAGCGCAAGTGCTCGAACGATGTCGCGCGTGCCTGGATCAGCTCGGCCAGCATGATTTCGCTTTCGGTGGCGAAATTGAAGCCGGTGCCGTTCGCGGCCTGCGCCTGCAGTGCGGCCACGATCGCCGGGTGGCCGTGGCCGTGCAGCTGGGTCGTGAAGTTGTTGATGAAGTCGATGCGCTCGACGCCATCGACATCGGTGATGCGGCAGCCCTTGGCCTCGCGCGCATAGATGATATAGGGGCGCATATAGGTCTGCCCGCGCGTCGAGCCGCCGGGAAAGACGCGCTTCGCCCGCTCGAACAACTGCGCCGAGCGCGAAGCGGGGTCGGGAAATCGGGTGGTCATATCGGGGTGCCGCGCTGATGCGCCGCACGGCGCTCGACAATCCCGCACCCCTCTCCGTCATCCACCGGCTCGGCCGGGGGATCCAGAGCCAAGGGCTCGCACGGTGCGTCGGCTCTGGATGGCCCGGTCAAGCCGGGCCATGACGACAAGAAAATCATCCCCGCTTCCTCTTCTCCGCACGCAGCGCCGAAGTCGCGGCGACATCGACCGCCAACGTCTCGTCCTCGACCGTGCCGGTGAGGGCGACGCCATAAACAGCGCGCGCGGCCTTCTGCGTGACATAGCGCTCGAGCACGTCGGTGAGCACGCGCTTCGGGTCGCGCTCGAGCGGGCTGCCATAGCCGCCGCCGCCATTGTCGCTGCCGCGCACGAACTCGCCCGGCTGGAGCGTCTCGAGGAACAAATTCGGCAGCTTGGTCTCGAGCCCGTTGGCGCTCACCTTGTAGGTGTACGCCGCCGCGCCCGGGCCGCCGCCATGCACACCGCGCGGCGGGTTGATCTGACCATCGCAGATGACCGCGACCTGCATCGGGTCCTTGCGCGGGCCATAGATGATCTCGCTCGCCGGGCCGCCGCGATAGCGCCCGACCCCGCCGCTATCGGGCAACAGCTTCATCGCCCTGATCTCGATCGGCTGCTTCAATTCGTCCAGCTCGATGCTGTCCCGATACATCAGCCCGCCGACGACCGTGAGGCCGAGCGTGACCCAGCCATCTGCGTGGGGCGAGGCCGGGCCGCCATTGGTGCAGGCAATCATCTGGTTCACATAGGGCTCGCCATTGCGGCGGAATTCGGCGCCCGAGACCACCGCGAAGCCCGCGCCCATCGAGACAGGCCCCTCCGCCAAGCCCCAGCCATCGCCCAGTTGAGCGAACGCCATCTGCGTGATCGCGACCAGGCGGTCGCCGACATTGGTGGTCGCGACCGAGCAGGAATGCGGAAACGCCGGCCGGCCGACCACGCAATCGTCCTTCAGGTGCACGCGCAGGCGACGGAACGAGCCGGAGTTGTGCGGCACATCCGGGTCGAGGCAGTTGAAGACGCCGCTGACCACGTTGTTGATCGCGCAGGCCTCGGACTCATTAAGCCCGCAATCCATGCACGGAACGTTGTCGCGCAGATCGATGTCGATGATCGCCTTGTCGGGATCGACATCGAGCACCACCTTGATTGGCACGCCCTCGGGCGCGACACCCTCGATCGGGTCGTGTCCGCCCCGGTTCTCGAGCCTGACCTTCGGCAGCTTCTTGACCGCCTGGATCATGCGGGTCTCGGAATAGTCGAGCCACGCCTTGACGAACTTCTTGACGTTCTCCTTGCCGTACTTCGCGCAGAACTCCTTGAGCCGCCGCTCGCCGATGCGCGCCGCGCCAAGCTCGGCCAGGAAGTCACCATACCACTGCTCGGGCACCCGGATGCGCTTCTCGCACATGCGGATCACGTCATCGATCATCTTGTAGTTCCGCTGCACCCGGACGCACGGGAAGATCACCGAGCCTTCCTCATACACATCCTTCGCCGCGGCGTGATAGGTGGTCGGGATCGAGTTGCCGACATCCGCCTGATGCGCCTTGGCGCAGGCGGTGAACAGATGCTCGCCCTCAAAGAACACCGGCACCAGGATCATGTGATCGGCCGGGTGCGTGTTGCCGAGATAGGGATCGTTGTGCAGGAAGGCGTCGCCCTCGGCCAGATCCTTGTGCAGCTCGCACATCGAGGCGCTCTGCAGATGCGAGCCGAAGATGTGCACCGGCAGGCCCTCGGCCGAGGAGAAGAGCTGATTGTCGCCGGTCGTGATCGCGCAAGAAAAATCGCGCGCGACCGCCAGAACCGCCGAGCGCGCCGCGCGCAGCAGCGTGTTCGACATCTCGCGCACCACGCCGTCCACCCGGTTGGCCATGACCGCCATCAGCACCGGATCGAGCTCGGTCGTTGAGCTGCTCGCCATCGCCTGCCTCCTTCACCCAATATCCAGGAGAAAATTGCCCTGCGCGGTCACGGTCGCGCGCGAGCCCGGATAGACCACGATTGTCGTCGTCGGCTCCTCGATCACGGCCGGGCCCTTGACGCTTGCCCCCGCCTTCAACTCGCCGCCGACAAAGATGGGAACCACACCCGTGCCGCCCTCATCGAAATAGGCCTGGCGCGAGGTGTGTGGCTTCGGCGCATAGGCGGCCCCGCTCGCGGCCGCCGTGCCTTGCGCGACACCGGGCAGCCGAACCGAGACTCGACCCTTCCAGTTCAGGCACTCGACCGGATTGCGCTCATCGATCACGGCAAATACCCGGTCGTGCACCGCGTTGAACGCCTTGCCGAGCGCGGCGACGTCCTCCGGCGTACGGAAGCGCTTCACCGGCAGCGGCACGTCGATCTCCCACACCTGGTAGAGGTAGCGCGCTTCAACGAAAAACTCCTTGGTCACCTCGCCGCCGCCATGACCCTTGAGACCCGCAACGAAGCGGTCAAGCTCGCGCTCGATCTCATCGAGCGCGCGATTGACGCCTGCAAAATCGAACGCGTTGGTGAGCGTGACCCGCGCGGCGCTGTGCTCGGTTACGATATCGGAGAACTGCATGCCGCAGGCCGAGAGCGCACCGGCAGTACGCGGCACCAGCACACGCGCGCAGCCGAGCTCGCGCGCGATCGGCACGATGTTGAGTCCGGCCGCGCCGCCGCCCGCCACCACGGTGCTCTCGCGCGGATTGACGCCCTCATTGATGGTGATCTCGCGGATCGCCTTGATCATGTGCTCGCTCGCGAGCGTGACGATGGCGGAAGCCGCGCGTTCCATTGGGAGCTTGAGCGGCTCGGCGATCTTGTTGACCGCGCGCCGTGCTGCCTCGATATCGAGCTTCATGCGCCCGCCGAGGAAAAACGCCGGGTCGAGATAGCCGAGCACGAGCGCTGCATCCGTCACCGTCGGCTCCGTGCCGCCGCCGCCATAGCAGGCGGGACCGGGCACGGCGCCGGCGCTGTGCGGGCCGACACGCAGCAACCCACCCGGATCGATCCACGCGATCGAGCCGCCGCCCGCGCCGATCGAGCGCACATCGACCGTCGACATGCTCATGATGTGGCCGGTCCAGCGCGGGCCCAACCAGCTATCGCGCGTGAACACGAGCTCGTTGTCGCGTACCAGGCCGACATCGAAGGTCGTGCCACCGGTGTCGCAGACGATCGAGTCCTTGCCCAGGTCCTCGACGCGGGAATAGGTGCGGCCCGCCACCGGCGCCATGGCCGGGCCCGACTTCACGGTGTGGATTGGCCGCTCGACCAGCTCCTCGACGTGCATGCAGCCGCCGATCGAGGTCGAGACCAGGATCTCGCCGCCGAAGCCCGCGGCGCGCAGATCGTTCTCCATGTCGCGCAAATGCCGCTGCATCAGCGGTTTCAACGAGGCGTCGATCGCGGTCGCCGAAGCGCGACGATACTCGCGCACGATCGGAATCAGTCTGTGCGACAACGTAAAGGGCACGCCCGGCAGCTTCTCCTCGATCATCCGCCCAAGCGCGACCTCATGCGCCGGGTTCGCCACCGACCAGAGCAGGCACACCGCGACCGCCTCGAAGCCGCGTGACTTGAGCTGATCGATCACCTTGGCCGTCGCGGCCATATCGAGCGCACGCGTGATCTCGCCCTCGGAGCTCACACGCTCGGGGATCTCGAACGTGTAGCGGCGCGGCACATAGGGCGGCGGAAACTCGACCGTGAAGTCGTGCGGGTTGGTCTTGCCGCCCTCGCGCAGCACCAGTGTATCGGGGAAGCCCTCGGTCACCAGGAACGCGGTCTTCGCCGTCTTGCCCTGCACGATCGCGTTGACCGCGCGCGTCGTGCCGTAGATCAGCGTGGTTGATTGCGCGAAGAGCGCCTTGAGATCGAGCCCGAGATCGGAAGCGGCGTTCTCGATCGCGCCCTGCATGCCGCGAAAGATGCGGTCCGGCGTGGTCGGCGCCTTGCCGAGCGCGCGAATGCCGCGTTCGTCCGCCACCACCACGTCGGTAAAGGTGCCGCCGGTATCAACCGAGATGCGATAGGCCATCCGTCTCCCCGTAGCCGTCCCGTCTTTCAAAAGGAAGCCTCATCCTTCGACAGGCTCAGGATGAGGCCTTGGTCTTTTGGTCCTCATGCTGAGCGTGTCGAGGCATGAGGACCGTCATCGTCACAGCCGCGCCGGCAAATGTGCGCGGAACCAGGCGACGGTTTCAGCCATCACCTGGCTGAACGCCGGCTCGAAATAGACCTGATAGTGGCCGACACCCTTGAGCGTCACCAGACGCTTCGGCTCGCCCGCCTTGGCGTAGAGCGCCTCGCTCTCCTCGGGCGGCACGAGGCGGTCGTCGTCCGTCGTGATGAACAGGATCGGCCGCGGCGCGACCTTGTCGACCACCCATTCGGCGTGGAACGAGAGCGTGTCGTCGACATATTCGAGCGGCAGCGTGTTGATGGCCGATGGGTTGTTTCTGCGCGCTTCATCTGAGATGCCCTGCGACTGGCGGTCCTGCAGGAGCACGAAGGCGCGATCCACCAGCTCGGATTCGCCTGTGAGTGCGCGCTTGGTGCGGTCGGCCGCCGAGCGCTCGAGCAGGTCGAACCACTCATCCGGGTGGCGCACGCTTCTCATCCAGCGCTTGCCGTGGCCGACGCCGACGCAGCTGACGACGCACTTGACCCGCTCGTCGATCGCCGCGGTGAAGGTCACCGTCGCACCGCCATAGCTTGTGCCGTAGAGCCCGAGCCGGTCGGGCGCGACCTCGGGCTGGGCCGCGAGAAAGCTAAGCGCGGCCTGTGAGTCGGCCACGCGGCTGAAGGGTGCGAGCCGGCTCCTCGGCCCCGCGCTCTCGCCCCAGCCCTTATAGTCGAAGGTGAGGACAATATAGCCCGCCTCGTTGAGCACGCGCGCATTGTCCGGCAGAAACAGGTCCTTGACCCCGGTATAGCCGTGGCAGAGCACGATTCCGGCGCGGCGATCGCCCGCTTTCAGCCCCTCGGGCAGATAGAGGTCACCGACCAGCCGGACGCCTTCGCTGAAGAAATGAACCGGTTTTTTCATGGACTCCATCAGACACTGCGGCCCTTACGCGGGGGCTCGCGGGAGGCGTTAGATCAGCCTAGAATGGCGGGCCGTGCAAGCGCCTCATCGCCACGCCCGTTGACCCGGAGGAACCTCATGTCCATGCGTAACTACTCATCCGCCCAGCGCCATGTCGACAATGTGCTGCAGGGCTATGGCGACCTGAACCAGCTGACCCAGGCGCCGCCGCTGATGATCACGCGCGGCAATGGCGTCTACGTCTATGACGAGGCGGGCACGGAGTATATCGAGGGCGCGGCGGGCATGTGGTGCGTCGCGCTCGGCTTCAACGAGCGTGCGCTTGTCGATGCGGCGATCGAGCAGCTCGAGAAGCTGCCCTACTACCACAACCTGGTGGACAAGGCGACGACGCCGGCCGGCCAGCTCGCCGAGCAGCTGCGCGCGATCGCGCCGGCACCGATGGCACGCGCCTATTTCGCCAATTCGGGCTCCGAAGCCAATGACACGATGGTCAAGCTCGTCTGGTACTACAACAACGCCATGGGCCGGCCGAACAAGAAGAAGATCATCGGCCGTCGCATGGGCTTCCATGGCGTGACGGTCGCGGCCGGCAGCCTGACCGGCATCCCCTATATCCACACGGCGTTCGACCTGCCGATCAAGCACATCCTCCACACCGACTTCCCGCATTTTTACCGCGAGAGCCTGCCGGGCGAGAGCGAGGAGGATTTTTCAACACGCCTCGCCAACAATCTCGACGCGCTCATCCAAAAAGAAGGCCCCGACACTTGCGCGGCCTTCATCGCCGAGCCGGTCATGGGCGCGGCCGGCGCCGTGCCCCCGCCCGCGACCTATTTCGACAAGATCCAGGCGGTGCTGAAGAAGTACGACATGCTGTTCCTGGCCGATGAGGTGATCACCGGCTTCGGCCGCACCGGCAATATGTGGGGCAGCGAGACCTACAACATCAAGCCGGACATGATGTCGCTCGCGAAGGGCATCACGTCCAGCTACCAGCCGCTCTCAACCGTGATGATCGGCGAGCGCATCTGGGGCGCGATCGAGGAGCAGGCCAAGAAGGTCGGTATCTTCGGCCACGCCTTCACGACCACGGGCCATCCGGTCGCGGTGGCGGTCGCGCTGAAATCGCTCGAGCTTTACCGCGAGCGCGACATCGTCGGCCATGTGAAGCGCATGGAACCGATCTTCCAGAACGCGATGAAGGCATTTGCCGATCACCCGCTGGTCGGCAATGTACGGGGCGTCGGCCTCTGCGGCGCGATCGAGCTGGTGGCCGACAAGGCGACCAAACGCGGCTTCGCGCCGCAGCTCAAGGTCAAGGACTTCACGCGCCGCGCCTGCCAGTCGCGCGGCCTCATCATCCGCATGGCGGCGTCCGGCGACAGCCTCGCCTTCTCGCCACCGCTGATCATCAATGAGATTCAGATCAGCGAGATGTTCAAGCGCTTCAAGGCCGCGATGGACGAGACACTGTCCTGGGTCGAGTCCAACAATCTGCGCGCGGTGAAGGCGGCCTGATCGGGAGAACGGTTTCACATCGCTGATCTGTCATCCCGGGCGCGCGCCGATCGTCAGGTAGGTTTGCGACCCGGGATCGACGCCAAAGCCGTACCTCGATCGGATGAGCATGGCTCCCGGCTCGCTCCGCGGCCGGGATGACAATTGAAGAGGTGGCGCGGCCTGTTCCCTGGTTGTCATGCCGGGCGTTAGCCGAGCCCGAACTCCGCAGGTGTTCGGTAGCGAGGCTTACAACCCGGCATCCATCGTTCCGCGCACGCTGAGCCACGGATCCTCAGGTCGCGTCTTTGGCGTGCCAGAGGATGACAGCGAGAGTGCGCCGCGCCTTCGTCTACCGCGCCGCCTCCAAACCGAAATCGTAGTCGAGCGTGAAAAACGGCGCCTTGAGGCCGAGGCGCCTGGCGGACGCCTTGTCGTCATGACGGTCAAAGTGCACGACGAGTGAATCCTTCACGCCGAACACCGCATCGGACTTGATGTAGGGATCGGTGTCGGCGAACACCTGGGTCACAACCGGCTTGTAGCCCTTGGCCGACACGATGAAATGTATGTGCGCCGGCCGATAGGGGTGGCGCCCGGTCACCTTCAGGAGCTGGCCGACCGGCCCGTCATCGGGGATCGGGTAGCACACCGGCACCACGGTGCGAAACTCATAGGCGCCGTCCTTGCCGGTGTGGAGCCGGCCGCGCAGATTGAACGACGGCTGATTCCGGTCCTGCCCCTCATACATGCCGTTTGACGCGGTCTGCCAGATATCGAGCAGCGCGCCCGCGATCGGCTTGCCCTTGGGGTCGCACACTCGGCCGCGCACGATGCAGGGCTCGCCCTCGGGCGTCAGGTTGATGGTCTGGCCCTGGTCTATCTCGGGCGCGCCCTCGCGATAGAACGGGCCGAGCACGCTCGATTCCGACGCGCCCTTGGGCTTCCGGTTGTTGATCGCGTCGATCAGCATGGTCGCGCCGTGGGTGTCCGAGAACAGGATGAACTCCTGGCGCATGTCGTCGCACTTCTGGCCGATCGCGGTGAGGAACTTGAT
>VGET01000138.1 GCA_016869195.1 Alphaproteobacteria bacterium
ACAAACCCTCGGACCTCGTCATCAGCAAGAACATCGCCAGCTCGCATGGCCTCCACGGCCCGTTTGGTGATAGTCTTCCGAGTCATTTTGTGCGCCTCAAAAAACAGTGGGTCCGTCCTGCGCCATCTGTGCACCAGTGTGGGCAGCAACGCAAGGAAACACTCGGCAATGTGAAGAAACGAAACGTAACGCGCGAGTCCACAGGGACTCCAAGCCTTTCTTGGGGTAGTGCTCAGTGTTCTTGGCAAATGCCGGATTAGCTCAGCTGGTAGAGCACCTGATTTGTAATCAGGGGGTCGCGGGTTCGAGCCCTGCATCCGGCACCAGCGCTTTCCCACCCGTCCTTCCGATGCTCAACAGGTCTAACGACCAGCCCAAAGGTCGCCGGTGATTCCGCAGCTCAGCCCTGTCTTCTACGTCATCGGCGTGCTGCTGATCCCACTCGGCTTTGGCATGACCATCCCGGCCATGGTCGATGGCGCGACCCGCAACCCGGACTGGCTGGTGTTTCTCGCGGCCGCGGCCGTGACGATCTTCCTGGGCGGCATGCTCGTGCTCGGCAATCGCGGGCGCCGTTTCGACATCAACCGGCGCCAGGCCTTTCTTCTGACCACGCTCAGCTGGGCAATCGTGCCGGCCTTCGCGGCGCTCCCCTTCGCCTTTGCCGATATCGGCATGAGCTACACCGCGGCCTATTTCGAGGCGATGTCGGGCCTGACCACCACCGGCGCCACCACCTTGACCGGCCTCGACCAGCTGCCGAAGGGCATTCTCTTGTGGCGCGCTTTGCTCCAGGGCTTCGGCGGTGCCGGAATCATCGTCATCGCGATCGCGGTCCTGCCGTTCCTCAGGGTCGGTGGCATGCAGCTGTTCCGCCTCGAATCCTCCGAGCAGGGCGAGAAGGTGCTGCCGCGCGCGACCCAGATCGCGACCATGACGATCTCGGTCTATCTCGGCCTCGTCGTGATCTGCGTGATCAGCTATTGGGCGGCCGGCATGTCGTTCTTCGACGCGGTGTGCCATGCGATGTCGACGATCTCGACCGGCGGGTTCTCGACCCACGACGCCTCGTTCGGTCACTACAACAGCCTCATGCTCGATTCCCTGGGCGTGCTGTTCATGTTCGCCGGCGGCCTGCCCATGGTGCTGTTCTATCGCATGCTGCTGCGGCGCGACTGGCGGGTGCTGTTCGCCGACGAACAGGTGAGGCTCTTCCTGTTCATCTGCCTGGTCGGCCTCACCGTCCTCGCGCTTTGGCAGCACCTTTCACTCGACGTGCCGATCGGCGCCGCGTTCCGCCATGGTGGCTTCATCTTCGTGTCGCTGATCACCTCGACCGGCTTCGGCTCGACCGATTACACGCATTGGGGCGGCCTCGCCGACCTGACGCTCCTCACCATCATGTTGATCGGCGCCTGCACCGGCTCGACCACCGGCGGCATCAAGGTGTTCCGCTTCAACATGCTGCTCGGCGTGATCAAGGCCCATGTCCAGCGTCTCAATCATCCGCATGCGGCCGCAGGTATTCTGTTCAATCAGCGCGCCGTGCCGGAGGCGGTCGCGACCTCGGCCCTGCTACTCATCGTGGCCTTCGTCGTCGCTTTCGTGCTGATCGCTTTCGGCGTGTCGATGTTCGGCTTCGATCTGCTGACGAGCTTTTCGGCCGCGGCATCAACCGTTGGAAACGCCGGCGGTGGCTTGGGCCCGATCAATGGCGGTGGCGCGTTCGGCGCGATGCCGGATGGCGCGCTCTGGCTTTTGTCATTCGCGATGCTGCTCGGCCGGCTCGAGCTGTTCACCGTGCTGACGCTGTTCTCGATGCGCTTCTGGCGTGGATAGTCGACGCCGACCGGATCAGCTCTTGGGCGCGATCGCGGCCCTGATGCGGGCAAAGTCTCCGGCTGGTTTGGCACGGCTCGGCAGCGCGGCGATGAATGGAAACAATTCGCGCTTGGCGACCTCGAAGACGCGGCGCAATTCGGCCACCGGGTCGGGATGTTCATCGACCCGCAGGTCGACCAGCGGATAGACCTCAGGGCCACGCACGAGCAGCGCCGCCGATTGCCGCCCACGCCGATCACCGCCCGCCGCCTGCCCGGCCTCGAGCACGCGCATCAGGCGCTCGGCGAGATCCTGGCCGGCGCTGGCCTCAAACGTCCCCGCCATGGCGTCAACGGTCACGGCACTGACCAGCATGTTGCCTTGAACACTGTAGTTCTCGCCGGTGCGGTGCCCGGTCCAGGCATCGGTTGCGCCGCCGGTGAACGCGGCCGCGCGACCGGCCTGATCAACCACGCCAACCTGGCGGATATCGCGATCGACCTCGGACGCCATCACCGCCGCGAGCGCGTCCTTGGCGCTCAGCCCGGCTTCCAGCTGATCAAGGATTCTCGGGCCGAGGCTTGGGTTGACCCAGGCCTGTGTGCACACGGCGCCGACATTGTGACGGATAAACGGACACAGACTTCCCACAGCGGGCACTTTCGTCGACACCGCCGTGCCGAAAAAGCCTGTCTCAGGAGCGCGCGCAGCGATCGAAAAGGTCGCGAGTTTTACAGCCACGCACGCTCTTATTCGTTGTCTTTGGTTAAGCTTTGGACGCGACCAATGCGAACGGTTCGCGCCGCGGCAGGATGGATGCCGGCGCGCGCGCAATGTCAACATTACGCGCCCGGCTACGAAACTCCTGCCCGTCCTTGCGGTTGAGCAACTCGATCACGCGACGACGATAGATCGGGTCGAAGACGACACGGTCGAGATCGATCGGCTCATTGATGTCCAACATGGGTTCCTTCGAGCCTTCCCTGCGCAGCGATGATCCTTGGTCGCGAGGCGCAGTTCAATTGAGAACTGATGCCACGCTATCAGAATCCTGTGGGCCGTATTGTGGAAAGGGGAGGATTGATCTGTGGGCCGATTCGAAACGAATCAGCGAAGAAATTCGCCGCCCGTTAGCGATTCATTTAGCTCTGAGAACAGCGCTGTTACGGTGGTGCCGCGCTCGGGCGCGCTCACAATCGAGAATGTTCCGCCCTGCGCCTCGACGAGCGCCTTTGTAAATGGCAATCCGATGCCTGCGCCCTGGTAGCGTCGCGTCATGCGATTGTCGATTTGACCGAAGAGCTCGAGCGCTTTCGGGATCTCGTCTTCACGCATGCCGATGCCGGTGTCGGAGACGCTGAACTCGATTCTGCTTCCGGTGCGATGAGCAATCGTGAGGCGAACCATGCCCTTGGGCGGCGTGAACTTGATGGCGTTCGACAGAAGATTGATCATCACCTGGCGAAGCCTCACCGGATCACCGATGACCAGCGCCGGACGATCGGGCAGCTCGATCACGAAATCCAGGCCTCCGGCAGTGGCATGCCCGCGCATGATCGGGATCGCAACCCTTGCAACCGCACAGAGGTCGGTCGGCACACGATCGATCTCGAAGCGGCCGGCTTCTATGCGCGCCAGATCGAGAATGCTGTTGATCAGGTCGAGCAAGTGCTCGCCGGAAAGGTGTATGTCGGACGCATAGTCCTTGTAGCGATCCGTTCCGATCGGCCCGAGCACCTGATCGCGAATCATCTCGGAGAAGCCGATGATCGCGTTGAGCGGGGTACGCAACTCATGGCTCATCGTCGCCAGAAAGGATGATTTGGCCCGGCTGATTTCCTCGGCCTCCTCCTTGGCCTTGCGCAGCAGGCGCTCTTGCTCCATGCGCGTCGAGATATCCGAGACGACGACGAAATAGCCGATCACCCCGCCGGCCTCATCGAGATGCGGCACATATGAGCAGCTGACCGCGCGCTTTCCCACCTTGGGGAACTGAATCTCGGTCTCGAAGTGTTGAGGGCAGCCCGTGAGCACCGCGTCGATGAAGGGTTTGACCTTTGCGAAATTTGCCTCGCCCAGATTTTCACGCACCGTCTTGCCGATGACCTCGGGGCGCGACTTGCCACTCCACTCCTCATATTCGCGGTTGATAAAGCGATAGCGGCCTTCGGCATCGCAATAGGTGATCAGCACCGGCACGGAATCGGTGATCAGTCTGAGCTGATGCTCGCTTTGCTGGAGCCGTTCCTCGGCGGCATGGCGGTCGGTCAGATCGGTCAGGATCCCCACGGTGCAAAGCGGGTCCCCCTTCTCATCCCGCACCATGGAGACCGAAATCCGGCCCCAAACGATGCCGCCATCCTTGCGTAGGTATCGTTTTTCGAGTTCGAAGCCGCCGATCGCGCCCAATTCCTGTTGGCTAGCAAGCTCCACCTGCTGCTTGCGATCGTCGCTATGAGTCAGATCGAGGAACGACCTACCCGTGAGCTCGTCGGGCTTGTACCCGAGAATCCTCGCGTAGGTCGGGTTACACGATATCAACCGCCGGTCCTTGGCACCGTACATTGCGATGCCAACCCCGGCGGTTTCGAACACGGCACGGAATAGGCGCTCGCTCTCGCTGACCTTCTGCTCGGCTTGGCGCAGGGCTGTAATATCGGTCTCGGTGCTGACAATCGCGCTGACCGCGCCGGACGCGTCGAACAGCGGGTAGGCCCGATTGATGAACGTGTGAGTGCGCCCGAGCAGAAGCTCTTCGCTCTCCACGGCCACCGGCGAGCGGGTTGTCACCACCATCTGATCGCGAGCGGCAAATCGCTCGGCAACGCCTGGCGGCAGAACTTCGAGCGACGTCTTCCCTAGTATTTCGTCCGCAGGCCTGCCGACCTGCTTTTCGAACTCCTTGTTGGCATAGAGATAGCGGCTATCGGGCGTCTTGATGACGATGCTGAAGGGCGCATGGTCGAGCAACTGACGGCTGCCGATCGCGTCGATGAAGGCATTGCCGGCATCGCGAAGAGAAAGCGCGATCAGCCCCCCGCTGACATTTATCGCCCTCGCGTGCACGGACAACGTACTCCGCAGCGACCATATGAGGTCGACGGGATCGCCGCCCGGTCGCGCCTGCGCGAGCGCAGCCAAGAGTGCGCGAAGTCCGTCAGGCTCATAAAGCTCAACGAGCGACTTTCCCGTCGGATCGCCCAATGGCACCCGAGTAAGGCGCAGCGCTTCCGAATTGATTGCCTCGATGCGGCCGTCGATCACGTTGCCACGGGCGTCTCGGAGAGGTCTAACGACAAGGGACGCGCCGAAGGTGTGGGCGAGCAGGCGCAATAGGTCGACGCTCGCTGTTTCAGCAACAGCGCGTTCGGCGACGGATGATCGACCGGCCGGAACCGTCATCAGGCAACCTCAGGCACTTGGAACCATGCCCTGGGCCCACGCGGGCATGGTGGTTGTCTATGACGATAGGCCTATTAGGCTAAGCTATTGCTAATCGGACCGGTGGGCCGTGGCCAACGCGAAGCAGCGAGATGTACTGAACCAGGAGTCATCAACCCCGAGTTCCGCATGATGATTGTATACAATCCTTCAAATCAATAATTTGGACGCGACGACGCACGAGCGCCTCCGCCACAGGGCAGGCAATCGGCGGCAATCATCAAGGCGCAAGGGAACGAGCGATGGCACCAGTGGGACAGTTGGACCGGTCACAATTGACGCATGACGCCCTGGTTGCGGCGGCCAAGAGCCTTGCACCGAACATGCGCGCCCGTCTGGCCGAAACCGAGGCGCTGCGCAAACTGCCCGAGGCGACCCTCGCCGAATACCGCGCAACGGGGGTAAACCGGGTGTTGCAGCCGGCGCGCTTTGGCGGTGCCGAGCTCAGCTTCCGGAGCCTGATGGATGTGTGCGGCACTATCGCAGCGACCTGCCCGTCCAGCGGCTGGGTGCTCGCGCAGTACTGCATGCACGCCTTCATGATCGGCAGCTGGCCGGTCGAGTGCCAGGAGGAGATCTGGGGCAACAAGCACAACGCGCTCCTCAGCGGCTCGCTGGTGTTTCCGCTCGGCCGGGCCAAGCGAGAGGCCGGCGGCTACCGCGTGACCGGCCGCTGGCCGTTCGCGAGCGGCGTCTGGGGCTCGGACTGGCACATGTGCAGCGCCTTCCTCGAGCCCGAGCGCGCGGGCGATGCGCCTGACATGATCATGTTCATGCTGCCCAAGACCGATTACGAGCTGATCGACAATTGGCACGTGATCGGCCTGCGCGGCACCGGCAGCATCGACGTCAGGCTCGACAACCATTTTGTGCCCGCCCATCGCGCGCTCACGGTCGACGAGACGAAAATGGGCTCCGCGCCCGGCGCCAAGTTCCACAATTCCACGCTCTATCGAATTCCGACCTACGCGGCCTTCGGTTTCGTGCAGGGCGGCGCGGCGATCGGCGTGGCGACCGGCATGTACGACGCCTATGTCACCGAGACCAAGGCGCGCGCGGCCAAGTCGACCGGCAAGTCGCTGGCCGAGCATGCGCCTCTGCAAATGCGGGTGGCGGAGGCCGGCGCGTGCATCGATGCTGCGCGCATTCTGCTCTACGCCGACGCCGACGAGATGTACCGCCTCGCCGCCGCGAGCCAGTATCCCGATATGGTGTCGCGCACGCGCTTCCGTCGCGACGGCGCGTTCGCAAGCCAGCTTTGCACGCGCGCGGTCGATGCGCTTTACGCGGTCGCGGGTGGCGGGGCGCTCTACAACGCCAATCCGCTCGAGCGCTATTTCCGCGACTCTCACGCCGTGAACGCGCACATCACCATGAACTGGGAAGTCAATGCTGCGGCATTCGGCAAGGCGGCGCTCGGCCTCTCGCCCGAGAGCCCGACGCTTTGACCGTTAGAAGTAGCGCAGCCAGATATAGAGGTGCGCGATCGCGATGCTGACCAGCATCATCGGGAAGGCGTAGGCGAGAAACGTCAGGAACCGGAATGGCACGCCCGAGCGCTCGGCGATGCCGGCGACCGTGAGGTTGGCGGAGGCGCCGATCAGCGTGCCATTGCCGCCAAAACAGGCACCGAGCGACAGAGCCCACCACAACGGCATGATCTGCTCTGGCCCGCCAAAGGCCGGCGCCATGCTCTTGATCACCGGGATCATGGTCGCGACGAAGGGGATGTTGTCGATGATCGAAGAGAGGATCGCCGAGACCCAAAGCGTGGCATAGGCCGTGACATCGAGATCACCGCCGGAAAATTCGAACAGGCCGTCCGCCACCGTGCCGAGCACGCCGGCATGCTCGACACCGGCCACAACGATGAAGAGCCCGACAAAGAAGAAGATCGTGATCCACTCGACCTGGGTGTAGCTCTCGTGCACCCCGTGGGTCTGCTCCTCCGCGCGCCGATGATAGTTGTCGAGCAGCAGCAGCAGCGCCGCACCGAGCATCGCGATCGTGCCCGGCTCAAGGCCGAGCCAGCGCGCGAGCACGAAGGCGATCACCACGGCCGCGATGACCCCGAGGGAATAGCGCAGCAGGGTGACGTCCTTGATCGCAGCGCGGGGTTGCTGGGCGAGCACCCGCTGCTTGTCCTCCGCCGCCGCAAACAACCGACGGCCCCACAGCGCGTGGATCATCAGACACTGCACCGCCAGCGTGACGATGACGACTGGCGCGAGGTTGACGACAAACTGGTTGAACGAGAGGCCGACGAGCGAGCCGATCAGGATGTTGGGCGGGTCGCCGATCAGGGTCGCCGTGCCGCCGATATTCGACGCCAGAATCTCAGCGAATAGAAATGGATAGGGCGGTACCTTCAGGTCACGCGCGAGCGCCAGGGTGACCGGCGCGACCAGCAGGACTGTCGTCACATTGTCCAAGAAGGCCGAAAGCACGGCGGTCACGATGGCGAGCAGGAGCAGAATACGCGGCGGGCTTGCCCGGCCAAGCCGCGCGGTCTGCACCGCGACATATTCGAACACGCCGGTCTTCCGCGTGATCGCGACGATGATCATCATGCCGGTCAGCAGGCCGATCGTGTTGAAATCGACCGAGCGGATCGCCTCCTCCTGCGACAGGAGGCCGGTGACGATCACCACGCCAGCGCCGAGCAACGCCACCACCGAGCGATTGATCCGCTCGGTCATGATCGTGAGATAGGTAACCGCAAGAATCGCGGTCGACAGCCAGAATGGGTCGGCGCCGAAGATCGTGGTCGCGGCGTGCGGCTCGCTCATGGCTGGGTCGCGCGCCGGTCGATCACGGGTTCAGAACGACCGTTGATCCTGGCGGCCGGTGCCGGCATAGAGAATGCCGGCATGCAGCGCGGCGGAGGCCGCATGCTGCTCGATGGCATCGGGGTGCAGATCGGCCTTGGGCGGCCTCTCGAGGTCGAAATGCCCATAGCGATCGGCGCCACGCACCAGGAGTGCGGCATCCCGCCCGACGAGTTGATGCACATGGGTCGGGATGTAGCGGATGGCATAGCCGATCCGCCGATCATTGGAGCGATTGGGTGGCGAACCATGTACCAGCCGCACGTGATGCAATGACATCTCGCCCGGCGCCAGCACGACATCGACGGCCTTGCTCGCATCGACCTCGACCATAACCTCCTGCCCGCGGGTCAGCAGATTATTGGGCGCGAAGGTCTCGCGATGCGGGATTTGATCGGATTTGTGCGTACCCGGAATGACCTGCATGGCGCCGGCTTCGATGGTGCTCGGACTGAGCGCGACCCAGGCGGTGACCACATCGGGGCTGCTCAGGCCCCAATAGGTCGAATCCTGGTGCCAGGACACGAAGGCCGGCGTGTTCGCGGCCTTGGTGAAGAAAAGCGACGACCAGCATAGGATGTCGGGACCGATGAGATCCTCCACGGCATCAAGCACGGCCGGGTGACGCACGATGGCGTCGAGCCAGGTGAACAGCAGATGCGGCTTGTGCCTGAGCGCGCCCTTCATGGCTTGCGAAAGGTCGGCGTCCGCGCGCTCCAGCCTGTCCCGACTGGCGGCCGCTTCAGCCTGGCTCAACACGCGGAGCGGAAAGAGAAAGCCGTCACGCTGATAGCGCTCGACATCATTGTCGCTCAGACGCTTCGGCATGTCCCTCGCCCTCTACCCCGTCGCTGCTGATGGAATCTGGACGT
>VGET01000139.1 GCA_016869195.1 Alphaproteobacteria bacterium
GATAGAACGTGCCCTCGGTGATGCCAGCGTGGTTCTGGCAGGCTTCCTTGATGAAGGTGCAAATGCGGTTGAGGCTCTGTTCGGTCAGGCTCTCGCGCGGGATTGCCTTGAGCTTTCCGTAGAACACGTTGAGCTGCTGCCACATCTCGGTCGAGATGAGCGGGCGCAGCTGGCGCGCGTTTTCCCGCGCCGCGTTGATGGTCGAGATGATCGAGCCGGGGTGCTCCGGGTCGAGCACAAAGAAGTCGACGACTGCCTCGGCCGAGACCTCGTTGTGCCGGTCGAAATAGCGCTCTTCATCGGCATAGAGCTTGAGGATCGAGTGCCAATTCTGCGCGCCGCGTGAATCCCGGCTGAAGCTCTCGTTCACGTCGAGGATGCGCGCGAGATCTTCCGAGCGTTCGACCTGCCGCGCCATCCAGAAGGTCGCGTCGGCATAGCGGCTGAGGAGGTTGCTCATCGGGCGGCCCTCACGTCTCGAGCACCCAGGTGTCTTTCGAGCCGCCGCCTTGCGACGAGTTCACCACGAACGAGCCCTCCTTGAGCGCGACCCGCGAGAGCCCGCCCGGCAGCACCCAGGTGGATCGGCCGGTGATCGCGAAGGGACGAAGGTCGACATGGCGCGGCGCGATGTCATTCGGCCCCAGCGAAGGGCAGACCGAGAGCGCGACCATCGGCTGGGCCACATAGTTCTCGGGCTGGGCGACGATGCGCGCGCGGGCGTCCTCAAGCTCGGCCTTGGTCGCGCGTGGGCCGATGGTGATGCCGTAGCCGCCGGACTCGCCGACCGGCTTGGTCACAAGCTCCGCGAGGTGATCGAGCGTGTATTTGAGGCCCTGGGGCTCGCGGCAGAGAAAGGTCTCGACGTTCGGCAGGATCGCGTCCTGATCGAGGTAATATTTGATCAGGCGCGGCACATAGGCGTAGGTCGCCTTGTCATCCACCACGCCGGTGCCGATCGCATTGGCGAGCGCGACATTGCCCTTCTTGAAGCAGCGGAAGAGGCCCGGCACGCCCAGCACGCTCGTCGGGTTGAAGGCCTCGGGATCGAGGAAGTCGTCATTCAGGCGGCGATAGATGACGTGCACCGGCTGCAGGCCGCCGACCGTTCGCATGAACACACGATCGTTCTCGACCACGAGGTCGCGGCCCTCGACCAGCGGCACGCCCATCTCGCGCGCGAGGAAGATGTGCTCGAAATAGGCGGAGTTGAAAACGCCAGGCGAGAGCAGCACGACCTGCACGTCAAGCAGGCCGCGGGGTGCCAGATCGGCCAGGGATTCAGCTAGTTTCTGCCCGTAATTCGAGACCGGCCGGATGCCGATATTGCGCATGAGATCGGGGAAGGCGCGCTGCATCAGATGCCGATTCTCGACGACGTAAGAGACGCCGGAGGGCGTGCGCCCATTGTCTTCGAGCACGCGAAACACGCCATCGCCGCCGCGTACGATGTCGGTACCGCAGATGTGCATGTAGGTGCCGAAGGTAACGTCGAGCCCGACCATCTCGGGCCGAAAGTTCGGGTTCTTGAGCACGAGATCGGGCGGCACGATGCCGTCCTTCAGCACGCGCTGGGTGTGATAGATATCGTGCAGGAACAAATTCATCGCGGCGATGCGCTGAACGAGACCCTGTTCGAGATGGGCCCAATCCGAGGCCGAGATGATGCGCGGAATCACATCGAACGGCAGGATGCGGTCGATCTGATCCTTGTCGCTATAGACCGTGAAGGTGATGCCGAGATTGAACAGGTCTGCCTCGGCATCGGTCGCGCGCCGACGCAGCTCGGCAAGATCGAGCTGATCCAGGCGCTCCACGAAGAAGCGGGCATGTTCGAGCGGATGAGCAGGCGTGCCCAATAGCTCGCAGAAAAAGCTCGCCGGGTCGTAGCGCGCGAGCAGCCCTTGTGTCCCAGACAGGCTCACGCCCGTGCCTCCGGCAAGTCCATTCAGATCCCCCCGAACCGTTCGGAGTCGCGCCTTGGCGCGCTCATTCGCTCCTAGATCAGGCCGATCTCTCTTTCGCTGGCACCGCGCTTCGGAAACTCGATGATCGCGGCCTCGGTCTCAACCTCCTGCGCCGCCGTCACCGCCTCGACCGGGCGGACATCGACCGCCACCTTGATGTCGTGCGCGCCGCCGCCGATGATCACGCCGTTGATCGGGCTGACATCGCCATAGTCGCGGCCCCAGCCGATCGTGATGTGCTCGACCGAAGGCAGAAGATTGTTGGTCGGGTCGAGGTCGATCCAGCCATGGCCGGGCACCCAGATCGAGAGCCAGGCGTGCGAGGCGTCGCTGCCGACGAGCTTGACCTGGCCTGGTGGCGGGTAGGTCAGCAGGTAGCCGCTCACATAGCGCGCCGGAATGCCGATCGAGCGCAGCGCCGCGATCTCGAGGTGGGCAAAGTCCTGGCACACGCCGCGGCGGCCCTTGAATACCGCATCGACCGGCGTCGAGACCGTGGTTGCCGTGCTGTCATATTTGAATTCGCGGAAGATTCGCCCGGTCAGGTCGAGCGCGGCGTCGAGCACCGGGCGACCCGGCGCGAACGATTGTGCGGCAAAGCCGGGCAGGTCCGCTTCGGCCACCGTGAAGGGGGACTCGAAGCGATATTGCAACGCATCGATGCCGTGGGCCGAACGATCCGCGAACAGGCCGTCGCGTACCTCTTCCCATGGCGGGGTTGCGAGAGGCGCCGGCGTTGCCGGCGGCACGACCTCGATCACGCTCTTCGAGCGAATGACCAGCTTCTGATGGGGCACCTGGACGGTGAGAAACACGACGCGATTGCCGAAATAGTCGACCGAGTTGTTGCACACGGTCGGCGTCGGCGAAACATAGAGCGCGGTGCGGTGGCAGACCTGGCTACCGCCGGCGCGCGGCAGAAGATGAAGCATGTGGTGGGAGATCGAGACCGACTGACCGTAATCGTAGGTCGTGTCGTGGCTGACGCGGTACATCATGGCGAGGACGAGCCCGCGCGGAACACGTGCGCGGGGCGTGCCACCTCCGCGTGCGTGAAATAGACATAGGCGATCCGCTCAGACAGCGCTGGCAGCTCGTCCTCAAGCCGCTTGAAGAGCTCTGTCAGAGCGGCGAGCTTGCCGTTCTTGTCGGGGGTCGCGAGGTGTTCGATGTCGCACACCTGCAACCGGGTGCGCAATTCGCGGATCATGCGCTGCTTCTTGGTGAGGCCGGCGCGGTCGGGGTCGCGCGGCAGATTCTCGATGTGTCGCTCGATGGCCGCCACCTGAAAACCCACGGAGCGCGGGTTGGTCTCATCCGCGAGCAGGAGGTCGAGCACTGGCGCGAGCTGCGGCGCCGCCAGATAGCGCGAGCGATAGGTCATGAAGCTGTCGGCCAGCTCGAGCAGGAGCTCGAGCACGCCGGGCTGATCCGCCGCGCCCGAGAGCAGCATGGTCTTCAGCACCTCGACCATGTGCTGTGCGCGCTCCATACGCCGACCCATGTCGAGAAATTGCCAGCCATAGGTGCGGGTCATGTTCTCCATCTCCATGCCGGCGAAGGCCGACAGGGTGAGGATCTGACCGTTGAGCGCGTTCAGCGCGGCGCCGACCTCGAGCGTGGTCGAGCCGGGCTGCTGGAGGGCGCGATCCTGGTGCAGCCGGTTGAGCGTGACCCAGGCATCGACCGAGAGCCGGTCGCGCACGAGGCCCGCAGTGCTCTGAAAATTGCGCAGGACATCGTGCAGGCCGTTCGGGCAGCGCGGGTCGTAGAGGATCTTCGCGAGCGATTTTTCCAGACTGTCGAGCTTGCCCGCGACGGCCTCCTCGACCGCCGGCGACGATACCTGTCCGTACTCGACCATGATGGCGAGCAGCCGGCGCACGACCGGCATCGTCGCGGTGTTGGCCAGATCGGCCGACAGCCGCTTGATCAGCGCGCGCAGCGTGCGCAGCGTGCCCTCGGTGCGTTCGGCATAGCGGCCGAGCCAGTAGAGATTGTCGGCGGTGCGGCTCGGCAGGTCGCGCCCGGTGCGACGAAGCTGGACCGGCCCGGACGAGGTGCCGATGAGCGTGACCTGCGCGACCGGGGCGGGCGATAGTACCCAGGTGTCCTTGCTCTCGCCGCCGCGCTTCATGGCGGCGGCGCGCGTATCGGGCGAATGCATGATCCGCGCGAGCCCGCCCGGCATGACCACGAAATCGTCACCACTCGCGGCGACAAAGACGCGCAGCACAAGCGGACCCGGCTGCAGCACGCCTTCGTGGAACGTCGGGACGGTCGAGGCCTGGATCAGCTCCTGCACCGTATAGTCATAGCCCTGCGCGGCCATGCGCTCGCGGATCTGCGCCTTGCGCTCGGCGGCCAAGTCCATGCCGACCGCCGGCTCGAAATCGACCTTGCGCTGTGTCCGCCGATGGAAGGTCGGGCGCAAGAACAGCTCGTCGAAATGCTCGAACGCATAGTCCCGCGCGGTCTCCTCGCCGCACCACCAGGTGGCAACATTCGGCAGCTTCAGCTCTTCGCCGAGAATTTGCCGGCTCAGCGCCGGCATGAGGGCAAGGAAGGCCTCACACTGTACGATGCTGGAGCCGAGCGCGTTGGCCATCACAACATTGCCCGCCCGCACCGCCTGCACGAGGCCGGTGACCCCAAGCCACGAATCCGCCCGCAGCTCCAAGGGATCGCAGTCATCATCGGCCAAATGACGGAGGATGACATCGACCTGCTGGAGGCCGCCCAAGGTCTTCAGATAGACCTTGTCGTCGCGCACGGTGAGATCGGCCCCCTCGACCAGCGAGAAGCCAAGATAGCGGGCGAGGTAGGAGTGCTCGAAATAGGTGTCGCGCGACGGACCGGGCGTCAGCAACACGATATGCGGGTCATCGCGGCCGGCGACGCTGATCAGGTGGCGATGTAGCGCCTGGAAGAACGGCGCGAGCCGGAGCACCTGGCTCTCGCGATAGATCTCGGGCAGCGTGCCTGAGACGACGATGCGGTTCTCGAGCGCAAAGCCGGCGCCGGCCGGCGCTTGCGTTCGATCGCTCAGCACCCACCAACGGCCGTCGGGCGCGCGCGCGAGATCGATCGCCATGAAATTCAGATACACGCCCTGCGGCACCGCGATGCCGTGGCAGGCACGCAGGAAGTGCGGATTGCCAACCACGAGGGTCGAGGGGATCGAGCCGTCGAGCAAGAGGCTCTGCCGACCGTAGATGTCCTTCAGCACGTGGTTGAGCAGGCGCACGCGCTGCAACAGTCCGTCTTCGAGCGCGCGCCATTCCTGCTGAGAAATCACGAACGGGACGGGATCCAGGCTCCACGGCCGCACGCGTTGCTCCGTGTCGGCAAAGACGTTGAAGTTGATGCCGTTCTCCTGAAGCATCGTTTCGGCGCGCTGCCAGCGATGACCGAACTCGCCCGGGTCCATCCGATCGAGCGACTCCATGAGCTTGCGCCAATGCGCCCGCATGGTCCGATCCGGCCCAAGAAGCTCGTCATAGACGTTCGCCTTGAGCTGGTAGCCCTTGGTCAGCGGGCCGGCGCGCTTGGCAGACTTGGCGGTCGTGGTGCGGGGCGGGGAACTCACAGCGTGTCTCTGCTCATGGGAAAGTTGGCCACGCGCGATGATTCTGGCTGATTCTTCATGGCAAGCAAACGCTTAGACCCGGCGGAGGTCAAGCGTCATGGGGAAATCCGGGTTGGGCCGCTCGGGCGGGGGATTGAGCGAGCCCGGCGAATGGCCGAAGGGCTGAAAGCGGGCGAGGCGGCGACCCTCGGCCTCATAGGCGTTGACCGGAAAGGTGTGGAAGTGCCGTCCGCCCGGATGGGCCGCGTAATAGGTGCAACCGCCCAGTGAGCGACCCGACCAGGTGTCGACGAGATCGAAGACCAGCGGCGTGTGGATACCGATGGTCGGGTGTAGGCACGCCGCCGGCCACCAGGCGCGATAGCGCACGCCCGCGACGTGTTCTCCCGGCGTGCCGGTAGCGTGCAAAGGAATGCGTCGGCCATTGCAGGTGAGAGTGAAGCGGTCGCCGGTTATGCCACTGGCCTTCACCTGCAAGCGCTCGACCGATGAATCGACATAGCGCACCGTGCCACCGGCGGCGCCTTGCTCGCCCATCACGTGCCAGGGCTCGAGCGCCTGCCGAAGCTCGATGCCGATGTCGGCATAGCTCACGGTCCCGATGTGCGGAAAGCGGAACTCGAAGTGGGGCGCAAACCATTCTTCGCGGAGCGCATAGCCCGCGTCCGCCATGTCGGCGAGCACATCGCGAAAGTCCTGCCAGATATGGTGGGGCAGCATGAACTTGTCGTGCAGCGCGGTGCCGAAGCGTTGCAGGCTGCATTTATAGGGCGTGCGCCAGAATCGCGCGATCAGCGCGCGCAGCAACAATTGCTGCACGAGACTCATCCGTGCATGGGGCGGCATTTCGAAGGTGCGGAACTCGACCAGGCCGAGCCGGCCGGTCGCGCCATCGGGCGAATAGAGCTTGTCGATGCAGATTTCGGCGCGATGGGTGTTTCCAGTGACGTCGATCAGCAGATTGCGGAGCACCCGATCGACCTGCCACGCCGGATTCCAGCCTGCGCCGGGATCGGGGATCTGAGAGAGCGCGATCTCCATCTCATAGAGCACGTCGTCGCGCGCCTCGTCGATGCGCGGCGCCTGGCTGGTCGGCCCGAGGAACAGGCCGGAGAAAAGGTAGGAGAGCGAGGGGTGATTCTGCCAGTAGGCGATCAGGCTGCGGAGCAGATCGGGCCGCCGCAGGAACGGGCTGTCATAGGCGCTCGGCCCCCCGACCACGATGTGATTACCGCCGCCGGTGCCGGAATGTCGCCCGTCGAGCATGAACTTCTCGGTACCGAGGCGCGTGTAGTGGGCGTCTTCGTAAAGCGCCGAGGTGATCTCGACCGCCTGACGCCAGCTCCGCGCCGGATGGATGTTGACCTCGATGACGCCGGGATCGGGCGTCACCTTGATCACGTTCATGCGCGGGTCGGAAGGCGGGTGGTAGCCCTCGATGTGCACGGGCTGACGCAACTCGGCCACCGTATCTTCGATCGCGGCGAGAAGATCGAGATAGTCCTCGGTTGTCTCGGTTGGCGGCATGAAGATGCACAGGCGACCATCGCGTGGTTCGATGCAGAGTGCTGTGCGAATATTGAACGAAGTGCCGACCGCCTCGCCCTGGAGTTGCTCACGCCGCCAGGTGGCGACTTCACGACCGCGCAGATAGGGCTGCCGCTCGGGGTCGGGCAAGGGCAGCGGCTCGGTCGGCATGAAGGGATCGCCGGGAATCACGTAGGGGTAGTCGACGGCCGGCAGCCACGGCAGGGATTCGAGCGGCAGCCGAAAGCCGACCGGCGAGTCGCCTGGAACCAACAGCAAATAGGGATCGCGGAACGCCCAGCGTTCGCTGGCCCATTGCCGGCTGCCGCGCGCATTCCAGCGTTGGACCGGCAACACAAATCCCGAGGGCCGGTTGAGGCCGCGGGTGAAGACCCGCGCGAGGCGCGATCGTTCCTCCGGGCTCTCCAGACGGTTGTCCTCCGGCGTGACATTGACCGGCAGGCGGCGCTCGCGCGCGAGGAAGTGCATCGGGTCTTCATAGGCCGGCAACGCATGAACCGGGTTGACGCCAAGCCGGAACGCAATGCCTTCGATCAGATTCTGCGCGTCGTCGATGGTCGGGCGGAAGTCGATCGCCTCATTGGCGATCAAGTCGACCGCCTGCCAGACTGGTCGGCCATCGCCGCGCCAATAGAGCGCGAACGCCCAGCGCGGTAGCTGCTCGCCCGGATACCATTTGCCCTGGCCGTAATGCAGGAGCCCGCCGGGGGCGAAGCGCTCGCGCAGCCGCAGGATCAGGTTGTGCGCCAAGCGCCGCTTGTTGGGGCCGACCGCCTCGGTGTTCCACTCGGCGCCATCCATGTCATCGACCGACACGAAGGTCGGCTCGCCGCCGATGGTGAGGCGCACATCGCCGGCGTCGAGCTCGGCCTGGATACGATCGCCGAGCGCGAGCACGTCCTGCCATTGCTGGTCCGTATAGGGCTTGGTGACGCGCGGCGTCTCCAGGACGCGGCGCACCTCCATGTGGTGACCGAACTCGACCTCGCAGTCGTCGACCATACCGGTGATCGGCGCGGCCGAGATGGGATGGGGCGTGCAGGCGAGCGGGATGTGGCCTTCGCCAGCGAGAAGGCCAGAGGTCGGGTCGAGGCCGACCCAGCCGGCGCCCGGCAGATAGACCTCCGCCCAGGCGTGCAGGTCGGTGAAGTCGGCCTTGGGTCCGGACGGCCCGTCGAGCGATGCGACGTCGGGCTTCAGCTGAATGAGATAGCCCGAGACGAAACGCGCCGCGAGCCCGAGGTGCCGGAGAATCTGCACGAGCAGCCAACCCGAATCGCGGCACGAGCCCTTGGCGAGGGTCAGCGTTTCCTCCGGCGTCTGCACGCCGGGCTCCATGCGAATGATGTAGGCGATCTCGTGCTGCAGGCGCTGATTGAGCTCGACCAGGAAGTCCATGGTGCGAGCCTTGGACCGGTCGACCTTCGCGAGCCAGGCCTTGAGCTTCGGGCCGGTGGGCTCCGGCTGGCGATAGGGCGTCAGGTCTTCGAGCAGCGCGGGCTCATAGCTGAACGGGTAGTGCGTTGCCTCGGGCTCAAGAAAGAAGTCGAACGGGTTGATCACCGACATGTCGGCGACGAGGTCGACATCGACCACGAACTCGGTCGTCTTCTCCGGAAACACCACGCGGGCGAGGAAATTGCCGAACGGGTCCTGCTGCCAGTTCACGAACTGGGACTTCGGCTTCAGCTTCATCGAATAGGAGATGATCGGCGTGCGGCAATGCGCGGCCGGGCGCAGGCGGATTACCTGCGGGCTCAGGTTTACGAGGCGGTCATAGCGATAAACGGTCGAATGTGTCAGCGCAGCGCGCAGCACCATGAGGGCCCCAATCAGTCGCGATAAGAGGGATCT
>VGET01000140.1 GCA_016869195.1 Alphaproteobacteria bacterium
AGGCACGGGAGGGTGAGGGGCTGTGAGCAACCGTAGGCCCGATCCGGTGCGCGCCCGAGAATTGCGGCGCCGATCGACCGACGCAGAACGCTTCCTCTGGAGGCGGTTGAGGAACCGCCAGATCGCTGGGACGAAATTTCGCCGACAGGTGCCGATCGGGCCCTATGTCGTCGACTTCATGTGCTTCGAGGCAAAGCTGATCGTCGAGGTTGATGGCGGACAGCATGTTGATTCGGAGCGTGATGCCACACGGTCCCGATTTCTTGAGTCCCAAGGATTCCGTGTTCTTCGCGTCTGGAACAACGATGTTCTGGCGAATGTCGAGGGCGTCATCCGCTTGATCGAGCAGGCCCTATCGGAGCCAAAGAGGTAGTCCTGCCCCTCACCTTCCCACGGCCTCGCCGTGGGCCCCTTCTTCTCCCAAAAGGGGAGAGGAAGCGTTCCGGCGTCTTTCTCTACCAAGTTTGCCAAAGCTCTCGTGTCGCCCGACCTGGACTGCCGGGCAGGTTTCCGCCTTGAGCGACCGGCCCGGCCGGCCTATATGACGTGCGCGGCGCGGGCCTTGAAGCCGCGCGCGACGAATCCTTAACCGTTTGGCGGAATGCTTCCCCCGTGATGACCCATGCCGCCTTTACTGGCGCCCCGGAGGCGGCCGCCGCCTCGCCCGCGGCGCGCCGGCGCACCTTTGCGATCATCTCGCATCCGGACGCCGGCAAGACCACGCTGACCGAGAAGCTCCTGCTCCTCGGCGGCGCGATCCATCTGGCTGGTGCGGTCAAGGCCAAGGGCGAGCGCCGGCGCGCGCGCTCGGACTGGATGGCGATCGAGCAGCAGCGCGGCATCTCGGTCACCACCTCGGTGATGACCTTCGAGCATGCTGGTCACATCTGCAATCTTCTGGACACGCCGGGCCACGAGGACTTCAGCGAGGACACCTATCGCACGCTGACCGCGGTCGATTCCGCCGTCATGGTGATCGACGCCGCCAAGGGCATCGAGGCCCAGACGCGAAAATTGTTCGAGGTGTGTCGGCTCCGCGACGTGCCGATCATCACCTTCATCAACAAGGTGGACCGCGAGGGCCGCGACCCGTTCACGCTGTTGGATGAGATCGCCTCGACCTTGGCGCTCGATGTCACGCCGATGACCTGGCCGCTCGGCCAGGCCGATGCCTTCAAGGGTTATGTCGAGCTCAGCTCGGGCACGCCCTTTCTGTTCGGCACGCCCGATGAGCGTGGCGTGCCGGCGCTGACCGCGCTCGACGGCCTTGACGATCCGCGCCTTGTTGCAGCGCTGGGGCCTGAGCGCCTGGCGGCACTGAAGGAAGAGGTCGAGCTCGTGCATGCCGGCTACCCCGCGTTCGATCTGGAATCCTATCGCGCGGGCCACCTGACACCGGTGTACTTCGGCTCGGCCTTGAAGACCATGGTGGTCGAAGAGGTGCTGGATTCCCTCGCGCGCCTCGCGCCGCCGCCGCGCTTTCAACCGGCCGAGCCCAAGCCGGTCGATCCTGGCGATGCCAAGGTTTCCGGCTTCGTCTTCAAGGTGCAGGCCAATATGGACCCGAACCACCGGGACCGTGTGGCCTTTGTTCGGCTCTGCTCAGGCCGCTTCAAGCGCGGCATGAAACTGACCCAGGTGCGCACCGGCAAGCAGATGACGGTGCACAACCCGATTCTCTTCTTCGCACGCGAGCGCGAGCTCGCCGAGGAGGCCTTTGCCGGCGATATCATCGGCGTGCCCAATCACGGCGTGCTGCGCGTGGGCGATGCCTTGAGCGAAGGTGCCGAGATCCGCTTTACCGGCATTCCCAATTTCGCGCCGGAAATCCTGAAGCGGGTGCGCATCGAAGACCCGATGAAGGCGAAGCACCTGAAGCGCGCGCTCGAGAGCCTGGCCGAGGAAGGCGTGACGCAGGTGTTTCGTCCCCTGGTCGGCAATGCCTGGATCGTCGGCGTGGTCGGGCAGCTGCAGCTCGACGTGCTCATCGCGCGCCTGAAAGCCGAATACGACCTCGAGGTCGCGCTCGAACAGGCTCCGTGCGAAACCGCGCGCTGGGTGTCATCGACCAAACCGGACGAGCTCAAGCGCTTCGTCGACAACAATCAGGGTGTCTTGAGCGAAGACGTCGATGGTGCGCCGGTGTTCCTCGCGCGCAATGCCTGGGAGCTCAATTACATTCGCGAGAAGTGGCCGGGCGTGACCTTCCACGCCGCCAAGGAACGGCACTAGACGCGCGGGATCAACCTTCGTTCCTGCGTTCGAAGATCATGCCGTTGTTGTAGTCGAATTTGTCAGCGCCGAGCGATTTCAGCGGTGCGCGACGCGCCTCGACGCCGTCCATCGAGGCGGGAGGCTCGCATCCGGTGTACAGGCAGTCCGGAGGCAAGCTCGGCACCCAGGACGTTTCGAGCAACCAAAGCTCCTCGCCCTCGACACCCCAGAGGCCGCTCTTTTCCATGTCGGGCCGTGGCAAGCCCTCGTCGAGGCTGAATCGGATCGTCCAGGTGAACGTACCGTCGTCGCGAAGCACCAGCTCTCGCGGCGGCCGCGGCACCTCGCCCTCAGGCCCGGCAATCGAGGTCATGCGCCATTGGCCGACAAAGGCCCTGGCAGCCCGCTTCGTCACATCCTTCGACCACCACTCGTCGAAGCCCATGCCCGTGATGTTGCGCACATAGCCGTCGGCGAGCAGATGCACGAGCTCATTGCAAAAAATGATGCGCCTCGACTCAGGATCGAAATACGCGTTCTCGAAACCGCAATCCGTGCGTTCCATCGGCAGCGGGCTGGGAAGAGCGATCTCGGCGTTGAGCGACCGGATGACCGACCACTCGACATCGAGAAAGCCAAGATAGAGATTCTCGTAGAAGCGCCCCCGCGGAGCCGTGCTGGGAACATAGCGAAAATTGAACGACATCTCGTGTGATTGGCCTGGTCGATACGGCTCAAGAATTCGACCCCAGGCGCGAGCCTTGCGCTGATAGTCATCGATGCACAGCGCCATGTCACCCTCGGACATGCCGATCTGCACAGGTATCAAACCGTAGCGCTCGGGAAAAGCGCCGTAGAGGAGGCAAAGCGTGTGATAGGCCCGGCGGATGCTCGGGCTGTGACTGTCGTAGCGCTCTAGGCTGCTGGAATCGAATACCTTGGAGCCGCCGACGTTCACCGTGCCCCCCTGCTTGAAGAGGTTCCACAAGGTCAGCGACGCGTCGACCAGGGCAAGCGCGTTGCGATGGCCGAATTCGCTGCGTTTGGCAGCGGCTATGGTCACCATGGCCGCAAACTCGTCTGCTACGTCTTCTTCGGGACCGACAACGGGAAAATCGAGAATCCTGATCAACGCGTGCGCCGTCTCATGGAGCATAGTGCCGCGCACCGCGCCGCGCAGAAAATCATGCAGCATGGGGACCGTGAGTTCCGCACCGTCGGCCGCTTCCGACGCCGTCGGCTCAAGCCCGCCGGTTAGACAGAATACCAGCGCCACGACGCATGCAAGGCGCCTGCCGGACCGTCGCGGGGTTCGTCTCCCAATCATGGCGATCGTGTTGTTGCCGCCGACACCGCCCGGGCCGAAGCCCAGGCGGCGCCGACGTCGTATCGAGCCCTACTTCTTCTCTTCCACGCTCACCAGCGTGAAGTCGTACCAGTTCTCCTGCGCGTTCACGAAGCCCGTCACATTGGGCGCGAGCAGGATCGGGTTGTAATAGCTCACCACGGGCAGGAACGCGGCGTCCTCGCCCATGACGATCTGGTTGGCCTGGCGATAGAGCTCGGTCGCCTTGGCCTCGTCGCGGGTCTTGCGCGCCTCGTTATAGAGGGCGTCGACCTTGTCGTTGCAATAGGCGCCCATGTTCCAGCCATTGGGCGCCTGGTGATCGCACCGCGTGACCAACGTGGTCCACAGCGGCACCGACCAGCCCCAGCCCATCGAGTTCATGGCCGTCGGGTTCTGCATGCCCTGGAGCCATTTGCCGAGATAGCTGATCCACTCCATCTTGTTGAGCTTGACGTTGATGCCGACCTTCTTCAGGTCGCGCTGCACCCACTTCTCCCACTGCTCGCCCCAGCCATAGTCGAACAGGTCGAACTCGATCTCGGTGCCTTCCTTGAAGCCGGCTTCGGCCAGCAGCTTCTTCGCCTGCTCGGGGTCATAGCCGAAGGGCTGGAACTTCGCGTCATAGGCGAAATTGCCGGCGGCCAGCATGCCATACTCGCCGCGTGCCGTGCCCTTGAAGATCTGCTTGGCCAGCTCGTCGCGGTTGATCGCCATGTTGATGGCCTTGCGCACGCGCGGGTCCTTCAACGCCTCGTTCTTGAGGTTGAACTGCGCGTACCAGAGGGAGGGCACGTTCGGCTGGGTGAGCAGCGTGAAACCTTCGCCGACCAGGCCCTCGATCTCATCCCATGGTGGCTCCGTCACCATGTTGACCTCGCCGGCGCGCAGCGCCGAGAGCCGCGTCGACGGGTCCTGCATCGGACGCACGATGAGGCGGTCGAGCTTGGGCGGCGTGCCCCAATAATTCGGGTTGCGCTCGATCACCGCCTTCACGTTCTGCTCACGCTCGACGAAGACGAACGGGCCGGTGCCGATCGGATGCAGCGGCAGGGCCTCGTCGCCATATTTTTCGCGCGCGGCCGGGCTCACCATCTCGGGCTGGCCGCACGATGACTGGCCGCTCTGCAGCCACTCGTAATTGGCCTCCTTCAAGGTCACCTTGAAGGTGAACTCGTCGACCACCTCGGAGCTTGCGATCCAGCGCGCGTAATAGCCGAGGAACGCGTTCGCCTGCTTGTTGTAGTGCGGCGCCTTGTCGTTGGAGAAGCGATCATAATTCCACTTGGCGACCTCGGCATTGAACGGCGTGCCGTCGTGGAACTTCACATCCTTGCGCAGATGGAAGGTGTAGACCGTGCCGTCATCGGAAATCTCCCACTTCTCCGCAAGCGCCGGGCGGAGCTTGGCATAGGTCGCGTTCGGGTCGGTCAAATCGAGCTCGACCAGCCCGTCGAAGATCATGTGCGTCACATTCTTGGTGAGCCAGCCGCACGCGACGTGCGGATCATAGAGGCCCATCTCGGCCGGCATGGCCCAGATCAGCGTGCCGCCGGCCTCCGCCTTGCCCGGCGTCCCGGCGCTGGCCGCAAGCCCCGCGGCGAGCGCCAGACCGGCGAGGCCGAGACGGCCGCGCCACCCTTTCAATCTCGTCATGTTGATCCCCCTGTGCTGGCGGCGCGGCCTCGAACACCCCCCGGCGTCGATCCTGGCCCGCTCGCCTGGGGCAAGCTTAGGCCATGACGCGGCTAGCGTGAACCTGACTCAGCGCCTACGTCATAGACGTGAGAGGCCCGCCATGGCTGGATGGCGGGCGAGGGAGCGGAGCCAAGGGAGAAGCCAATGTCTCTGTGCCGCGTATCTCGATGGGTTCGGGCCGCAGGTCTTGCGGCTTTGCTGGCGCTGATCCTGCCTTTGACCGCGTGGTCGACCGATCCGCGCTTGCAAATCGGCGTGGTCGAGCGGCTGCAGGGCGAGGCTGAGGCCGTGTTTGGCGATGAGGTGCGGGCGCTTGCCGTGCAAGCGCCGGTCTATCTCGACGACAAGTTGGTGACACGTGCCGGCGCCAGGATGCTACTGCGATTGGCCGACGATACCGAATCGACGATGGGGCAGAACGCGACGCTCGTTGTCGACAACTACGTCTACGACCCGGCGAAGGCGAAGGGCGCGATCATCGTCAACGCACTAGCGGGTGCCTTCCTGTTCAAGGGCGGCAAGATCGAGCAGCAGGAGAACGCCGAGGCGAAGATCGTGACGACGGTGGCGACGCTCGGTATTCGCGGCACGACGGTGTGGGGCGGCGAGATCGATGGGCAATATGGCGTGTTGGTGTCGGACGGCGAGGTGACCGTGACCAATGAAGGCGGCACGGTGCATCTGACCACCGGCCTCGGCACGTCGATCTCGGGCCCCGATGCTGCGCCCGGCCCGGCCAAGCGATGGCCGAGCGAGAAGGTTGCGCGCGCGATCGCGACGGTTGAGTTCGCGCCGTAACGCCGGCGGCGAGGTTCGCGGCGGTCGCTTGCCGCTTGTGACGAACATCACGCCCGGTGCAGGCGCGCGCTAGCGGGTCGGCATCCTGTCGTCAAGGCGCGCAGTAACTCCACAAGGGAACGCAAACGTGGTGAATTGAGGCTGGACGATGCCCAAGAGAGGCGTCGCAAGACAGGGCCAATCGAAGGAGGGCTCGCACATGTTCAGGGTTGCGCTCGGAATCGCGAGTGTCGCGCTGTTGATCGGGGTCGACGGTGCCGCCGCGGCTGATTCGACAACTTCGCCCGCCGCCGGCGCCACCGTCGAAATGATGGTTGTGCGTTGGATGCCTGGCGAGAAGGAAAGCTGCGGCAGGGAAGGCGGCATGTTTTTTTTGCCGAACGGCGTGGTCGAGGCGCGGATCGACGAGATGAACGGGACCTGGCGCTACGACATCCAGCCCGACGGCTCGGTCAAGGTGACGGATTTCTCGGTTTCGCCAATCGGAAAACAGCCATCACCGGAGGACCTGCGCGAGGCGCAGGGGGCAATTATCACGCTGCGCATGATCGATACCGATACGTTCGAAGGAAAGATCTCGGGCCCTAACATCGATCCCGCGAATGAGCAGGGTGGCAAGCTGGTGCGCTGCTCTGCCAGCACCACAGCGACGTCATCGCTGGCGGGCCGCTGGGTTGAGAAGGGCGGGGACAAGTGCGCGCAGAAAGTGGGCGTGTTTTTCCTCGAGAACGGCGTGCTCGTGTGGGAGGACAACAACATTCAAGGCATCGCGCGCTACGAGGTCCAGCCGGACCAGGCGATCATCATCAAGGATTTCGTGGCCTCTCCGCTCGGCGAAGGGCCCTTGGACAAGGAGGCGGTCGGCGCGGTCGTGACCCTGCGGAAGAAGGACGGCGACGTGCTTAAGGGCTCGGCGGCGGGGCCCAACATGTCGGGCGAAGCGCCAATTACCCTCGCCCGCTGTCCGTCCTAGTTGCGGCGTGAATCGAGGCCGGAAGAGGCAAATGGCGCGTGCCCTTGCACGTGTCGCGGCGATCGCGGCCGCCGGGGTAATCCCCGTTGCCACCGCGCACGTCGCCGCGGGGGACTCAGTCGTCGGCCGCTGGGAACGGAACTCGACCGGCGGATGCATCGATGGGCCGGCGGCTCAATTCCTCCCAAATGGCGTGCTCGTGCTGTTCAAGGGCGAGGACTTCATCGAAGGCCTCGGGCTCTATGCAATGCGCGCTGACGGCACGATCGTCGCCAATCGCCTCGTTCCCTGGCCAATGGGCGAGCAGCCCCCGGAGAATGATCGCCGTCGCATGGCGGACGCGACCATTACCATCGCGCCGGCGGGTGTTGATGCGCTCGACGTGACGGTCGCCGGTCCGGGTTTCGATGCGCCGGCCGATGAAACACGGGTCAAATTGGTGCGCTGCCCGAGATAGGGGCCGCGCGCCCCAGCCGTTCAGCCCTGGCGCTCCTTGAGCGCGCGCGCGGTGCCGATGTTCATCAGCGCGAGGCTGATCGCGACCAGAATGACCGCGAGCCACACCCAGAGACTCAGGTGCTCGCCGAACAGAATATTGGCCCAGACCAGCCCGGCCGCGACCACGACGTAGTTGAGCAGCGCGAAGAACACGCCGCCGGCGCGCCTGATGATCTCGAAGAAGCTGACATAGGTAATCGTCTGTGCAGCCGTCGCCCACAGCACGGCGTAGATGCCGTTCGCGCCCGCACGCGTGATCGGCACGAAGCCGTCACTCGCCAGCATCGCGATCAGGAGAAACACGGTCGCGACCGAGAACATGCCACCCGCAAGCCCGAGGGTGGAGACGCCGGGCACGGTCAACCGCTCCCCGAGCATGTTGTTGAATGCGGCGAACACCGGCACGAGCAGTGCGAACACAACCCAGAGCGCCGCGCCCGAGCTTTCCAGGCTGCCGCTCGGCAGCACGATCAGGAGAATGCCGGCGAAGCCGACCGCGACCCCGGCGACGCTCAGCCAGCGGAACCGGTCCATGCGCAGGATCAGCGAAAGCAGATAGGTGGTCGCGGGGATCAATGCGACGATCAGGGTGAGCACGCCGGGTGGCACGCGGTCAGCGACCGAGGCAAAGACGAGGAGGGGGCCGACCAGCCCCATCGCCGCGACCATCACGAAGAGGCGCAGCGTCTTAACGTTGACCTGCGGCGGCTGTCTCAACAAAACCGATGCGCCGAGCAGGACCGCGCTCGCGAACAGGGCCTGCCAGAAGGCGTAGGCCATGACCGGCATTCCGGCATCGACGGCCATCTTGTTGGCCGAAAACATGCTGCCATAGGCGATGCCGCCCACGAGGAGCAACGCGCTTGGCACGAGCAGGAGCCTACGGCCCGGGGTCGGGGTTGTTGTCATTGTGCGGGCCCTGCCGTTATGAAGGCGTATCGGGGCCCGATCCTACAGGGCCAGGGCCGGCCTGCAACATAACAGTTGATGAGGCGCGACCGCGCGACGCCATAGGGGGAGGCGGAGGCGGGGTCACGGGCACAACGGCGGGCATCATGAACACGGCCAGCGATTTGCCGGCGCTCTTGTCACCCCTGCAAAAAAGAACAGCGCGGCCCCGCATCGCTTTGCGAGGCCGCGCGACCCTTCGGATCAGTTCGGGATCAACACGCGGTCGATGACGTGGATGACGCCGTTGTCGGCACCGATATTGGCCTGGGTCACCATCGCGTCGTTGATGCGCACGCCGTTCATGCCGTCGACGTCGATCGTGCTGCCCTGGACCGTCTTTGCGGTCGTCTTCGCGCCCGCAACGTCGCCCGACATGACCTTGCCTGACACCACGTGATAGGTGAGCACGGCGACAAGCTTCTCCTTGTTCTCGGGCTTCAAGAGGTACTCAACCGTGCCAGCCGGCAGGCGCGCGAACGC
>VGET01000141.1 GCA_016869195.1 Alphaproteobacteria bacterium
TGCCGATCGAGGTGAAAAAGAAGAGGCTGATCGAGAACAACGCAGCCAGGCCGAGCGCGCCAAACATCAGGCTCTCCGCAAGCGCCGCTTCGCGCGCACCCGCGACCTCGGCTTCCGACACGGTCTTCTCGATCGCATCGGAAACCGCGCCCTTTTCGGTCTCGAGCTGGCTGAAAGCTCGCGAAACTGTGTCAGCGCCGCCTCGTCGCGCACGCCGGTCGCAAACACGTTGTTGATCACGCTGGTCGCGGTCGCGACATGGTCCTTGAGCGGCCCTTCGACCTTGGCGAGCGGGGTCAGCACTGCTTCCGACAGGGGCAAGGCCTGATTTGCGGCGATACTTTCGAGGAACACCGCCGAGTGCTCCGCCAGATCGGCGCGCACCGCATTCTTGGCTTCCTCATCGCCCCGGGCCACAGCGTCCAGCGCCGCGAGCACATCGCCGCGGAGCGCATCGTGCATCATGCCCGCAATGAGGTGGTTCTTGAGCGCCGTGGTTTCATTGGCGCTGCGGGCCAGGCGGCCGCCAAGGGACTCCGAAATCCAGAGGCCCGCGCCCGCCAGGGCGCCCGTGATTGCGAGCGTAAGCGCGCTTACCGCCAGGAATTTCACCGGAATGCTGATCCGCATCGCGCTCTCTTTTTTTTCACGGAGCCAAAGGCCCAACCGAGAACGGCTTGGATAATCCAATGCGGCTAAAGGGGCCTTTAGCCTTGCCCACGAAAACGGCGTGGACTTACCACGCTATTGAGCCGCCTTAGGAAGAGGCGGCGACATGAGGTGAAGCACCAAACGTGACCGGGCCAGCCGCGTGACCTGGGATGTCCTGTCGATCGGTCGCGCCCGAGGACGGTGAACGCGCGAATTTGCCTCCATCGATCAGCGCAGGCTGAGCGCACTTGGCAGCAGAAGACCCGCCCTCTGTCCATGGCACTAGTCCCTAAGAATCAGAACATACGAAGCAATCCGTTAAGGCCAATCCGGTTTGCTTTGCCGCACGAAACCATCGGGGCGAAATCATGACTCTGGCGAGCGGCGGCGCATCGCGGAGCGAACCAAACCGACCTGGTGCTGACCGTCAGCGCTTGGGACAACCCAAGGCACCCCTCACGTTGAGCGATCCTGCGGCTGACGCGATCGACGAGGCGACAGTACGCATCCAGCACGCCGTCTCCGGCATCATCGCGCGGATCGAGGCCGGCGGCGGCGACGCCAACTCCTATGCCACGTTGCTATCAGGCGTCGGCGGTCAGCTCGCGGGTGGCGTCGACCAGCCAACCGCAAGACTGCTCGTCGCCTCCCTCATTCAGGCTACCCAATCGATCGCCCAGAAGAATCGTCGGTTGCAGGAAGAGCTCACGGTCTCGACCGCGCAGCTTTCGCTCATCTCGCGCGAGCTCGGTGGGGCGCGGCGCGAGGCCTGGACCGATTCGCTCACCGGCCTCGCCAATCGCGCGCGCTTCGATCTCGAGCTGGTTCAAGTGATGAAGGACGCCGCGAACGGCCGCGAGAGCCTCTGTCTCGCCCTGCTCGATGTCGACCATTTCAAGCGCTTCAACGACACCCATGGCCACACGATCGGCGATGAGGTGCTGCGCCTGATGGGCCGGATCCTCAAGCAATCACTCAAAGGTCAGAACACGCCCGCGCGCTATGGCGGCGAGGAATTCGCCCTGATCCTGCCCGACACCAAGCTCGAGAACGCGGTGACCCTGTGCAATCGGCTGCGCGGGCGCATCAGCTCGAGCGGGCTGAAGAACAAGTCAACCGGCCAATCCTACGGCGTGATCACCGTGTCAATCGGCGTCACGCGCTTCAAGTGGGGCGAGGCGGTATCAACCCTGGTTGCCCGGGCCGACGCCGCGCTCTACGCCGCGAAAAAGGCTGGCCGCGACCGCGTGATCGCCGAACCCTGACGGCCGCGCACAGCCGCAAATCCCTCGCGGCGCATCATCCCGACGTTTGCACCGAGCGCACGCCGATGACGCGGCTGAGCCTGCGCGCAATGGCGTCGACATCGCCGGGCCCCAATCCGTTCACCTGAATATCGACATTGGCTCCTGCCCACGGCGTGGCGCTGTGATCATCCGGCGCGAGCAAGCTTTCGAGCCGCGCGGGCAGCACCGAGCGCATGGCGAAAACCTCGACGATGCGCGCGAGCGTCGAGCATTCGGCGTCGGTGGTGAGAGAAAAGCGGGTTGGGGCGGCGGGCTCGACTTGAGCCGCGTCAGCGCGGTCGGGAGACATGGCGGAACAACTCCATGGCGAGGTTGGCGAATTCGCGAACGACGAAGACCCGGCACTCAACAAGCGCCGGGGTCGTAATTCGCGCCACGCCATGGCCGCGCTGGACTTGTTCAACAACCATGATCGCACACTAGCAAAATCGCGCCGCCCCGGCAATCGGGGCGGGCCGTCAGATGGTTTGACTTGACCCGTGAAGGGAGCGGTGTCACGCCTTCGCGCCAATGGGTCGGCGCCCCGCCGCCCTGAAGGGCCGGATGCTTCCGTGTCGGACACGCTCGCCACCATCCTCGAGGTCCTCGTCTATATCGCCATGGCGGCGGTCGTGGTGGTCATGTTCATGGGGCTCGGCACGATCGGCAAGGGCGGCAAGGACGGCATGCGCGGCAACCGTCTCATGCGTTGGCGGGTGGGGCTTCAGCTGGTGGCGGTCGCGCTGCTCGCGATCCTCGTGTTCGTCCTGAAGAAGCACTGATCATGGTGCGCCTGACCCGCATCTATACGCGCGGCGGCGACAAGGGCGAGACCTCGCTGGGTGATGGCTCGCGCGTCACCAAGGATTCGCTCCGGGTCGAGGCCTTCGGCACGGTCGATGAGGCGAACGCGACGATTGGTCTCGCCCGGTTGCACACGAGCGGCGAGAGCGACGCCATGCTCGGGCGTATCCAGAATGACCTGTTCGATCTCGGCGCCGATCTGTGCACGCCAGTGGCGCGAGAGGGCGGGCTCACGATCATCCAGTCGCAGAACGATCGGCTCGAGCGCGAGATCGACGCCATGAACGAGGCGCTGGCCCCGCTCAACTCGTTTGTCTTGCCGGGCGGCACGCCGGCCTCGGCCGCGCTCCACCTGGCGCGCACGGTGGTGCGCCGGGCCGAGCGGCTTACCGTGGCCCTCGCCGCCGCCGAGCCGGTCAATCCGCTGGCCGTGGTCTATCTGAACCGGCTGTCGGACCATCTGTTCGTGCTCGGCCGCTTCCTCAACGACAAGGGCGCGCGCGACGTGCTCTGGGTGCCCGGCGCCCATCGCTGACCGCCCCCGGCGGCGGGGCGTTAACCATATCGGGCTAAATTGACTCGAGGAGTCGCGGCGCCTATGGTGCGCCCGCGAAAAGCGGGCGTCTTTTCTGTTGCAGTTGCGAAGAGTCGGTGACGCCCGAAGAACCCGAAGGGGCGGTGACGATGAAAGTGATGGTGGCGGTCAAGCGCACCATCGACGCCAACGTCAAGGTCCGCGTCAAGGCGGACGGCACAGGCGTCGAGACCGCGAACGTCAAGATGGCGATGAATCCGTTTTGTGAGATCGCGGTCGAAGAGGCCGTGCGCTTGCGCGAAGCCAATGTCGCGACCGAGGTGGTCGCGGTATCTGCAGGCCCGCAGGCGGTGCAGGAGACGCTGCGCTCGGCGCTTGCGATCGGCGCGGACCGCGCGATCCACGTGCAGACCGATGCGCTGCTTCAGCCGCTCGGAATCGCGAAGCTCCTGAAGGCGGTGGCGGCGAAGGAACAGCCGAGACTGATCATCCTCGGCAAGCAGGCGATCGACGACGACAACAACCAGACCGGCCAGATGCTCGCCGCTTTGTTGGACTGGCCGCAGGCGACCTTCGCCTCGAAGCTCAAGATCGAGGGCGACAGTGCCGAGGTTGTTCGCGAGGTCGATGGCGGCCTTGAGACGCTGGCTGTGTCGCTGCCCTGCGTGATGACGACGGACCTTAGGCTCAACGAGCCGCGCTACGCCTCGCTGCCCAACATCATGAAGGCGAAGAAGAAGCCGATCGATGCGCTGACGCCCGAGCAGCTCGGCGTCGATGTCAGCCCGCGGCTCAAGGTGCTCAAGGTCGAGGAGCCGACGAAGCGCAAAGGTGGCGTCAAGGTGGCGGATGTCGCCGAGCTGGTGACCAAGCTCCGCTCGGAAGCGAAGGTGATCGGATGAGCGCGCTCGTCATCGCGGAACACGACAACAAGTCGCTCCGGCGCGCGACCTTGCACGCGGTCACGGCGGCCGCGGCGCTCGGCGGCGAAGTCGATGTGCTGGTCGCCGGCAAAGAGGCCGGCGCCGTGGCGCAGCAGGCCACCAAGGTCAAAGGCGTGCGCAAGGTGCTGCACGCGGACGACGCTGCCTATGCGCACGGCCTCGCCGAAAACCTCGCCCCGCTCGTCGTGGCGCAGGCCGGCGCCTATTCGCACCTGCTCGCAACCGCCACGACCTTCGGCAAGAACCTGATGCCGCGGGTCGCCGCGCTGCTCGATGTGGCGCAGCTCTCCGACATCTCTCAGGTTGTGTCGCCCGATACCTTCGTGCGTCCGACCTATGCCGGCAACGCGATGGCGACCGTGCAGAGCCTGGATCAGAAGCGGGTGATCACGGTGCGCGCCACCGCCTTCGAGCCGGCCGCGGCCGAGGGTGGCGCGGGCGCGGTCGAGGCCATCGGATCCAAGGGCGATTCCGGCAAGACGCGCTTCGTGAAGGCGGAGCTGGCACAATCCGGCCGGCCGGAGCTGACCAGCGCCCGCATCATCGTCTCGGGCGGGCGAGCCATGCAGAGCGGCGACAACTTCAAGCTGATCGAGGCGGTGGCGGATCGCCTGGGTGCGGGCGTCGGCGCCTCGCGCGCCGCGGTCGATTCCGGCTTCGTGCCGAACGACTATCAGGTCGGCCAGACCGGCAAGGTGGTGGCGCCCGACCTCTACATCGCAGTCGGCATCTCGGGCGCCATTCAGCACCTCGCCGGCATGAAGGATTCCAAGGTCATCGCCGCGATCAACAAGGACGCCGAGGCGCCGATCTTCCAAGTTGCCGATTACGGTCTCGTCGCCGACCTGTTCAAGGCGCTGCCCGAGCTCGCCGCCGAGCTCGACAAACAGGGCCTGTCCAAAACCAAGCCATCGACCTGAGAGGAGGCGCCGCGCAACGATAGGGTCGCGGCGTTGTGCAGCCCATGATCAAGAAGATCGCCATCATCGGTGCCGGCCAGATGGGCAATGGCATCGCCCATGTCTGCTCGCTGACGGGCTTTGAGGTGACGCTCTCCGACGTGTCGGACGCTCAGCTCAACAAGGCCAGCACCACGATCGATCAGAATCTCGGGCGCCAGGTCAACAAGGGCATCATCAAGGCGGCCGACAAGGATGCGGCGCTTCGCCGTATCAAGATGGTGGTTGGGCTGGACGAACTAAAAAGCGCCGACCTCGTGATCGAGGCTGCGAGCGAAAACGAGGCGGTCAAGAAGGAGATCTACGGGAAGCTCAAGGGCGTCTTGAAGCCCGAGGCGATCATCTGCACCAACACCTCGTCGATCTCGATCACGCGACTCGCTGCCGCGACCGACCGGCCCGAGCGGTTCATGGGCATGCACTTCATGAACCCGGTGCCGCTGATGGAGCTGGTCGAGCTGGTGCGCGGCATCGCGACCGATGAGGCCACCTATCGCGCGATCCATGAACTCACGATCAAGCTCGGCAAGACGCCGGCGACCGCCGAGGATTTTCCCGCCTTCATCGTGAATCGCATCCTGCTGCCGATGATCAACGAGGCGATCTACGCACTCTATGAGGGCGTCGGCACGGTGCAGAACATCGACACGGCGATGAAGCTCGGCGCGCACCACCCGATGGGGCCGCTGGAGCTCGCCGATTTCATCGGGCTCGACACCTGCCACGCCATCATGCAGGTGCTCTATGAGGGCCTAGCCGACAGCAAATATCGCCCCTGCCCGCTGCTCGCCAAATATGTCGAGGCCGGCTGGCTCGGACGCAAGACCGGCAAGGGCTTCTACAATTACGCCGGCCCCACGCCCGTGCCGACGCGATAGTTCGCCTTCGGATTGGCGGGAAGCCATTCGCTCCGTCTGTCATTCCGGGCGCTAGGTAAGCCCGAACACCGAAGGTGTTCGGTTGCGAACCTTGCGACCCGGAACCCATCGTTCAATGGCACGAGCGGGCGGCGCGATGGATCCCCGCTTTCGCGGGGATGACGAGACGTACGGATGAAGTGCTGGCTCGAGGCCGCTCTAGCGCTTCTTCGCCGCAATGATCTCGACCTCGATCAGCATCTCAGGCCGCACCAGGGCCGGCACGAAATAGGCGGTCGAGGCTGGGCGGTGCGTGCCGATATAGGACTTCCGCACCTCGGCATATTTCGGGAAGTTCTCCTTCCCCACAACGAACGCGTTCATGCGCACGATATCGGTGACCGCCATATTGGCGTCGCGCAGGATGGCGAAGAGATTGTCCCACACCTGCTTGGCCTGATCCGTGAAATCAGCCGGGATCGTGCCGTCCTTGCGCACGGCAACCTGGCCGGCGGTGAACAGGAGCTCGGCACCCGGCGGCACGATCACGCCATGGCTGTAGATCTTGCCCATGGGCTCGGCGACGTCTTCCGGGTTGATCTGCCTGAAGGTCATGTGGGGTCTCCCTGTGTTGTGAAATGTGCGCTCGGGCTCAACCGGGCGAGGGCGGGGTATCCTCTGCGCTCGGGTCGCACCTGTCGAGCGCCGCGCGGTCTGTGCGCGCGATCGTGCCCACGGCTCGCGTAGTGAACGCGCCGCCGCTCGGCTAGACTGCGGCCATGTACTATCTGATCCTGTTCACGATGGTCTTCGTGCTCGGCGGCATCGCGGCCTGTGTCTTCACCGGGGGTGGTCCGCCAACACCTTGAAAATACAACGTTAATCAATGTCGTGCCCACTTTATGTTGCGGCGCAAAGCGGTTTACAGCCCGACATCTCCCTGTTACATTCCGCGCCGCCGTTGAGGCCCCCCTTTTCCTCGATCGAGGGTTGGACCGGTCGGTCGCTTCCGGCGCGCGCGTTTGACCCTTGAAGGGCGATCTCGATGAAGCTTCTGTCGGGCAACAGCAACCGACCGCTGGCCGAGGCTATCGCGGCGGCACTCAATTCGCCGCTGACGCAGGCGAGCGTGCGGCGTTTTCCCGACATGGAAGTGTTCGTCGAGATCCTCGACAACGTCCGCGGCGAGGACGTGTTCGTGGTGCAGGGCACGTCCTATCCGGCCAATGACAATCTGATGGAATTGCTGGTCTGCCTCGATGCGCTGCGCCGCGCCTCCGCGCGCCGCATCACGGCGGTCATGCCCTATTTCGGCTATGCGCGGCAGGATCGCAAATCGGCCCCGCGCACGCCGATCTCGGCCAAGCTCATCGCCAATCTGATCACCGCGGCGGGTGCCCACCGGGTTCTGACGCTCGATCTGCACGCCGGCCAGATTCAGGGCTTCTTCGACATTCCCGTGGACAACCTCTTTGCCATGCCGGTCATGGTCGAGGACATCCGCCAGCGCTTCAACAGCGACAACAGCCTGATGGTGGTGTCGCCCGACGTGGGCGGCGTGGTGCGCGCACGCAACCTTGCCAAGCGCCTGAATGCCGACCTCGCGATTGTCGACAAGCGACGCGAGCGCGCCGGCGTCTCCGAGGTGATGAACATCATCGGCGACGTCGATGGGCGGCGCTGCATCATGGTTGACGATATCGTGGATTCCGCCGGCACGCTGTGCAACGCGGCCGCCGCGCTGAGCGCGCAAGGCGCCTCAGAGGTGCACGCCTATGTCACTCATGCGGTACTCTCAGGCGGCGCCGCCGCCCGCGTCTCGGCGTCGTCGATCAAGAGCCTCGTCGTCACCAACAGCATCGCGCCGACCGAAGCCGTGCGGGTGTCCGAGAACATCCGCGTGCTATCGGTTGCGCCACTCCTGGCGGAGGCGATCCGCCGCATCAGCAACGAATCCTCCGTCTCAACCCTGTTCGACTGAGGCGCCGGCAGGCTGCCGCAACGCTGGAGACCCCGATCATGGCCGATATCATCTCGCTCACCGCCACGCGACGCGACCGCATCGGAACCGGCGGCGCCCGCGCCGTTCGGCGCGAGGGCAACATCCCCGGCATCATCTATGGCGGTGATGCGGCACCGCTTGGCGTGGCCGTCTCGCTTAAGGAAATCTCACGCGAGCGCGCGAAGCCCGGCTTCTTCACCCATCTCTACGACCTCAAGACGCCGGATGGCGTGATTCGCGTGCTGCCGCGCGAGGTGCAGCTCGACCCTGTGACCGACCGCCCGGTGCATGTCGACTTCCTGCGCTATGTGAAGGGTGCGCGCATCAAGGTGCACATCGCGGCGCGCTTCCTCGACATGGACAAGTGCGACGGCATCAAGCTCGGCGGCGTGCTCAACATCGTTCGCCACACGGTCGAGTTCTATTGCCCGGTCGATAGCATTCCGGATGAGATCACGGTCAGCCTCGCCGGCCGCAAGATCGGCGACAGCATCCACATCAGCGCCTTCAAGGTGCCGGAGGGCGTGACCCCGGTGATTCGCAACCGCGACTTCACCGTCGCGACGATCGCCGCGCCGACCACCACGGTAGAGGAAACGCCAGCCGCCGCTGCCGCGGAAGGAGCCGAGGCCGCTGCGCCGGGCGCAGCACCGGCTGCCGGTGCCGCACCGGGCGCCGCCGCTGGCGCGGCTGCGCCCAA
>VGET01000142.1 GCA_016869195.1 Alphaproteobacteria bacterium
GGGCGCGACCGCCTCGATCCTCGTCAACCTACGTCATGCACTGGTGGGCCGCTGATGCGCGTGTTCCTGCAATATGTAGTGCCGCTGCTGCTGCCGCTGGCGATCTATGTCGGCTATCTGATCATCGCGCGGCGGATTCAACGAGGTCAGGGGCCGCTCGCCGAGCAGATGCGCCAATGGCCCTGGGCCTGGCTGGCGGTCGCGGGTGTTGCGTTGCTCGCGATCAGTCTCCTGGCCTTCAACCTCACCACGGGGAGCGACCCGGGCGGCGTCTATGTGCCGCCGAAGCTCGAAGACGGCAAGGTCGTGCCGGGCCACGTGGAATGAGCTGATGGAGCCCTCGCGCCGCCTCGCGCCCGCGCCCTGGATGCTTGCGCCAGAAACGGTTGCGGTCGTGCGGGCGCTCGGGGCCGATGGCGCGGGCGTGCGTTTCGTTGGCGGCTGTGTGCGCGATACCGTGCTCGGCCGCGCCATCACCGATATCGACATCGCAACGCCAGATCGGCCCGAAACGGTGATGACGCTTCTGGCGCGCGACTTCATCCGCAGCGTGCCCACCGGCGTCGCCCATGGCACGGTCACCGCAATTATCGACCACAAGCATTTCGAAGTGACGACCCTTCGGGTTGATGTCGAAACCCACGGCCGCCACGCGACGGTCGCCTTCACCGATGATTGGGTCGAGGATGCCGCGCGCCGCGACCTCACCTTCAACGCCATGAGTCTCACGCCCGATGGCGCGCTCTACGATCCGTTCAACGGACTCGCAGACCTCGAGGCCGGCCGGGTGCGCTTTGTCGGTGATGCAAAGCAACGCATCCTTGAGGATCACTTACGCCTGCTCCGCTTCTTCCGGTTCTACGCCTGGTTCGGGCGCGGCCCGTTCGACGCGGAAGGATTTGCCGCGGCCCGTGAGACCGCGTCTTTGCTGCCGAAGCTCTCGGGCGAGCGCGTGCAGACCGAGATGAAGAAGCTGCTGGCCGCGCCCGACCCCCTGGCCGCGCTCGAAGGCATGCGGGATTGCGGCGCGCTCGCACAGGTTCTGCCCGAAGACGGCGCGTTCGACCTTCTGCGCGCGCTCGTGGCGTGTGAGCGGGAGACGGGTGAGCCCGCCGATTCGATCCGCCGGCTCGCCGCGCTTATCCGCGGCAACTCAAGTGTGGAGCTTGCCGCGCGCTGGCGCCTGTCGAACGCTGACGCCGAGCGGCTCGAAGCGCTGGCGGCACCCGTTGAGCGGATCGATGAGCCGCTTGACGCCCGTGCCACGCGTCGTCTGCTCTATCGTCGTGGCGCGACGCTGGCGCGCGATCTCGCGCTGCTCGCCTGGGCCGAAATCGGCGGAGACGCACAATCCTGGCGTGCCGCGCTCAACGAAGCCGCGCGCTGGGTGCCGAAGGAGCTGCCGATCAAGGGCGCGGATGTCATGGCGCTCGGCGTGCCGAAGGGGCCCGAGATCGGGCGCATGCTCGCGGCGGTGGAGGACTGGTGGATCGCGCAGGGCTTCGCGCCTGATCGTGCCGCGTGCCTGGCCGAGCTGAAGCGTCGTATCTAGTTCGCCTTCTTGATCAGACGCCCGGTCACCTTGCGCGCGACACCTTCCTCGTGGACGGAGAGGAATTCGAGCTCCATGTCAAGGTCGGTGAGCGTGCGGTCATAGCGTTGCAGCTCAAATCCGCCGTCATCGAGCACGCTCAGACTGTTGACGGTGAGCGTCTGATTCCTGATGTGCGCCCAGGTGGTGCGACCGTGCTCCACCGGGTCGCCCGCGCCCTTGGCCGGCACATAAATGCCGGGGCGCGATGACGGCACAAAGGTCACGCTCTCCGATTTGCGCTTGACGTCCGGCTTCTTGGGGTCGCCGCCCTGGCGCAGCACGGTCGTCCAGCTGAGCTCGAAGCCCTTGCCCGCTTGCTTGATGGTGACGTCAAGGTCGCGCACGGTCAGGCCGAAATAGTCGCTCTCCTCATTGCGCGCGAGGCCTGAGCCCGAATAGCTGCCGAAAAAGGCCTTGAGCGGCAGATCGGCGGCGAGGCTTGAGAGGCCGATCCCAACCGCCAGCGCCGTTGCCACCACCGTGCCGATCAAGGCGCGTCCGATCGTCCTCATGGCGTCCCCCTTGCGCGATCCACGGCCGCGCCGGTGACCATGGTAGCGGGCGTGACCGCGGCCGCCAATCACGCGCGTTCCGGCCACAGAATTAAGGCCAGCGCACCTCGGGCGGCATGGACATGAGGATGGCTTCGGTGTTGCCGCCGGTCTTGAGGCCAAACTGCGTGCCGCGGTCATAGAGCAGGTTAAACTCGACATAGCGGCCGCGGCGCACGAGCTGGTGTTCGCGCTCGGCCGGCGTCCAGCGCTCATTCAGGTGCCGCCTCACGATTTCGGGGTAGACCTTGAGGAAGGCGAGGCCGACCTGGCGCGTGAAGGCGAAGTCGCGCTCAAAATCGCCCGTGTTGAGATAGTCGTAGAAGATCCCGCCGATGCCGCGCGGCTCGCCCCGATGCGGCAAAAAGAAATAGTCATCGCACCAGGCCTTGAAGCGCGGGTAATAGGCCGCATCATGGGCCGCGCACGCCTCGGCAAGTGCCGTGTGGAAGCGGGCGGTGTCGGCGCTATCCGGCACCATCGGCGTCAAGTCGGCGCCGCCGCCGAACCAGCGTGACGTGGTCACGATATGGCGCGTGTTCATGTGCACCGCCGGCACCTTGGGCGAGCACAAATGCGCGACGAGCGAGATGCCACTGGCCCAGAAGCGCGGGTCATCGGCGGCGCCCGGAATGTTGGCGCTGAAGGCCGGCGAGAACTCGCCATGCACGGTGGAGACGTTGACGCCCACCTTCTCGAACACGCGCCCGCGCATGATGGCCATGACGCCACCACCGCCTTCGGGCCGAGTCCAGGCCTTGCGTTCGAAGCGGCCGGGCGCGCGGTCCCTGAGCGGGCCGACATGCGCGTCTTCCAGCGCCTCGAAGGCGGCACAGATCGCGTCGCGCAGGGCCTCGAACCAATGGCGCGCGCGGGCTTTTTCTGCCTCGCTCGAAGCGCCCGGCGGAAGGTTGGGCTGGCGCTCGCCCTTCTGGCCGCGGGCGGATGAATCGTTCATAGCCGATCTCCGGGGAGGCCGTTGATCTGACGCAGCGCCTCACTCAGTACGATGGCGGCGGCAAGCGCCACATTGATCGAACGCAAACCGCCGCGCAGCGGGATTCTGACGCGGGCATCAGCGATCCCGTGAACCGCCTCGGGCACGCCGGCGCTCTCCCGGCCGAGCATGAGCGTGTCGGTATCGCCGTATTGGAAGGTGCGGTAGTCGGTGTCGCCTTGAGTCGTCAAGAGCACAAGGCGCCCACGCTCAGGCGCCGCCTCACGGCTGCGACAAAACGCCTCGAATGAGGCGTGGCGTGTCACGTCGGCCTGCGCCAGATAGTCCATAGCGGCACGACGGAGCCGCCGATCGTCGAGCGGAAAGCCGCAAGGCTCGATGACGTCGACCCCGGCGCCGAGGCAGGCGGCCAAACGCAGGATGGTTCCCACATTCGGCGGAATATCGGGCTGGTAGAGGGCGAGTCGCATGATTGACAGGTTAACCGGTACCGGCCGGAGTCGGGGCAAAAGCGCGCTGGCTCAGGCACTTGCCATCAATCTTGCCGAAAACGCGCGCCCGTGCTACGCCAACCGCCGGCTGCGCAAGGACGTTTCTTTGCGTGCCCATAGGGGTGCGCGCGGTTGGGCCGGGCCTCGTTCCAGCAGGCTCCGGCCGCGTAATGATCCCACATAACGAGGGTGGAGCATGGCGGAGACATCCCAGCACGGCGAGCATGGCGCGCCGGCGACGGGTGAGACCCGACGAGATTTCCTGATCCTGGCGGCCGGCGCCATGGGCGCCATCGCCACCATCGCGGTGGTCTGGCCGTTGATCGAGACGATGAACCCCGCGGCCGACACGCTCGCGCTGTCCTCGACCGAGATTGACATCTCGGGGATCGAGGTCGGGCAAGCGATCGTCGTGGTCTGGCGCGGCAAGCCGGTGTTCGTGCGCCACCGTGCGCCCGAGGAAATCGAAGAGGCCCGCAAGGTCAGCCTCGACGACCTGGGTGACAAGCAGTCGGATGAGGAGCGCGCCAAGAAAGCCGAATGGCTGATTCTGGTCGGCGTGTGCACCCATCTCGGCTGCATCCCGCTCGGCACCAAGCAGGGCGACCCGCGCGGCGATTTCGGCGGCTGGTTCTGCCCGTGCCACGGCTCGCACTACGATACCTCGGGGCGCATCCGCAAGGGGCCGGCGCCGCGCAATCTCGAAGTGCCGCCCTATGAATTCCTCTCCGACACTCTCGTGAAGATCGGCTAAGGGGAGCCGCGACGCAATGAGCACGCCTGTGCCGCGCAACAAGGTTGCCCAGTGGATCGAATACCGGCTGCCGATATTCAGCTGGGCGAACCACAATCTCATCGATTTCCCCGAGCCGAAGAACCTCAACTACTGGTGGAATTTCGGCTCGCTCGCCGGGATCATTCTGGTGATCCAAATCATCACCGGCATCGTGCTGGCGATGCATTACACGCCGCATGTCGACCACGCGTTCGACTCGGTCGAGCGCATCATGCGCGATGTCGAGTGGGGCTGGCTGATCCGCTACATCCACATGAACGGCGCGTCGATGTTCTTCGCCGTCGTGTACATCCACATCTTCCGCGGCATGTACTACGGCTCCTACAAGTCGCCGCGCGAGATATTGTGGTGGCTTGGCATCATCCTGCTCTTCCTCATAATGGGCACGGCCTTCATGGGCTATGTGCTGCCCTGGGGTCAGATGAGCTTCTGGGCCGCGACCGTCATCACCAACCTGGTCTCGGCGATTCCGTGGATCGGCGAAACGCTGCGTGACTGGCTGTGGGGCGGCTTCTCGGTCGACAACCCGACGCTGAACCGCTTCTTCTCGCTGCACTACCTGCTGCCGTTCGTCATCGTCGGCGTGGTGATCCTTCACATCTGGGCGCTGCATCACCGCCGCTCAAACAACCCGCTCGGCATCGACGTCAAGTCCGCCAAGGACACGATTCCCTTCCACCCCTACTACACGGTGAGGGATCTGTTCGGCCTCGGCGCGATGCTGTTCGTGCTGTTCGTGTTCGTCTTCTTCGTGCCGAACATGCTCGGCGAGACAATCAACTATGTGAAGGCGGATCCGCTCCAAACGCCGCCGCACATTGTGCCGGAATGGTACTTCCTGCCTTACTACGCCATTCTCCGCGCTATCCCTGACAAGCTCGGCGGCGTGGTCGCCATGGTGGCCTCGATCGCCATCCTGTTCATCCTGCCGTGGCTCGATACGTCCAAGGTCCGCAGCGCTCGCTTCAGGCCGATCTACAAGCAGCTCTTCTGGGTCTTCGTGGCGGATTGCTTCGTGCTCGGCTGGGTCGGCGCCAACCCGCCCGAAGGCTCGTTCGTTTGGATCGGCCAGATCTGCACGATCTATTACTTCGCGCACTTCCTGATCATCCTGCCGATCCTCGGCAAGCTTGAGCGGCCGCGGCCTCTGCCCGACAGCATTCATGAGGCTGTCCTGAAGAAGCGGGGTGGGGCGCCCGCCGTCCAGCCTGCTGCAACGATGGAGAAGCACTGATGCGCCGGCTGATGATCGCGGCGGCCGCACTCGCGCTCGGCTTGATCGGCGCGGCTGAGGCCCGGGCGGCCGAATCAGCGGGGCCGCTGCCCTCGGTCGACTTTCCCCATATCGGCGTCTTCGGGCAGTACGACAAGGCGGCCCTGAAGCGGGGCCTGCAGGTCTATCGCGAGGTCTGCTCGAGCTGTCACGGCCTCCACTATGTCGCCTTCCGCACCTTGAGCGCGCTCGGCATGAGCGAGGCGGAGATCAAGGAGGTGGCGGCCAGCTTCAAGGTCACTGACGGGCCGGACGCCGAGGGCGAGATGTTCGAGCGGGATGGCCGCCCGTCCGACAGGATCCCGAGCCCATTCAAGAACGACAACGCGGCGCGCGCCGCCAACAACGGCGCCATGCCGCCGGACCTCTCCCTCGTCACCAAGGGGCGCAACGGCCACGAGGGTTACATCTACGCCATCCTCACGGGGTATCAGGACCCGCCGGAGGGTTTCACACTCGGCGATGGCATGAGCTACAACGCCTACTTCCCGGGCCACCAGATCGCCATGCCACAGCCGCTTTCCGACGGCCAGGTGACCTATGCCGACGGCACCGAGGCGACGGTCGCCACCATGTCGCACGACGTCACGACCTTCCTGGCCTGGGCGGCCGAGCCCGAGCTTGAGGAGCGCAAGGCAACCGGCCTCAAGGTGCTCATCTTCATCGGTGTGCTGACCGCGATCCTCTACGCAATCAACGTGCGCGTCTGGTCGAGGGTGACCTGAGCGGACGGCGGGCACGTCAGAAAAGCGAAAAGGGGGCCCCATGGCCCCCTTTTTTATGACGTGCCGCGATTGTCCTCAATGCAGCCCGCCGGGGCGCAGGATGTCGGCCACCATGGCCGCAATGCCGGGCGATACGCCGCTGTCACTGCGTGACGCCGTGTTCGTCAGAAGCGGTGTAGGCTCGGCCATCGCCACGCGCCGATTGCCGTTGGGCGCGCACCACGGCCGCTCGGCCGAGGGCTTGCCATAATACCAGCCCTGGAGATATCCGATGCCGTAATCGCCCAGCATCTGCGCGATCTCGGCGGTCTCGACAGACTCCGCGACCGTCTTGAGGCCGAGACCATCGGCAAAGCTCTGCAGGGTACGCACGAAGAGCCGCGAGTTGGGGCGCTCGGCCAACGTCTTCACGAAGGAGCCGTCGATCTTGACCATGTCGACCTCGAGCTCCTGCAGATGCCGGAACGAGGTGTAGCCCGCGCCGAAATCGTCAAGCGCCACCTGCACGCCCATCTCCTTGAGCTGGGCGACGAAGCGCGTCGTTTCCTTGATGTCCTGCAAGACCGTGGTCTCGGTGATCTCCACCAGCAACCGCTTGGCGATATCGGGTCGCGTCTTGGCCTGTGCGGTGAGGAGGCGGAGCCAGGATGGATCGGTGGTCGAGAGCGCCGAGATGTTCATCGCGAGGCGCACATCGGGATCGGCCGCGAGCTCGGCAAGAACCAGCTCGAGCACGTTGCGGTCGATCGAGCGCACGAGGCCCATTTTCTCCGCGATCGGCAGGAAGCTGCCTGCCGGCACGATGTTGCCCGCCTCGTCGAACATGCGCACCAGACACTCATAGAAGGCCGGCGTCTGCGAGGTGGTTTCGACGAGCGGCTGGTAGTGGAGGCAAAGGCGCTTGTGCCTCAGCGCCGTCTGCACCATCTCGGTCACTTCGAGATTGCTGCGCAGCGCCGAGAGCTGCTCGGGCGAAAGGTTGTAGAGGTTGTAGCAATTGTTGCCTGAGCGCCGCGCCTGCTCGAGCGCGAGCGCGGCCTTCGCCATGGCATCGGGCGCGGTGCGTGCGGATTCGGGGAAGGACACGGCACCGACCGAGGCGGTCACGGGCAGATAGCCCTTGTCGCTCATGACCGACGCCTGCTGCACCGCATTCAGAATCTTCTCGGCCGTCACCGGCAGATCGGCGCTGGCGCAGCCATTCAGGATGACGCCAAAGGTCTCCTGCGCAATGCGACCGATCACGTCACTCGCGCGCAACGATCGATCGAGCTCGCGGCTGACCGCGATCACCACCTGTTCCGCGACATCGCGACCATAGGTGTCGTGGATCAGTGCGAGATTGTCGATGCCGACCTGGAGGTAGACGCCCGGCGCCTCATAGCGCACGCCGTATGAGAGCGCATGCTCGAGCGCTTCGCGCAGACGGCTGCGATTATACTGCCCGGTAAGGCCATCGAAACCGGAGAGGCGCGCGGCATGCATCGCCTCTTCCTTGATGCGATCGATGCAGCGGAGCACGCCGTAGACGTAGATGGGTTCGCCTGATTCGCTGCGCTCGAACCAGCCGCGATCCTCGATCCAGGTGAGCGTGCCATCGCCGCGCTCGAGCTGATAATCACAGACGAACCGCCGACCGTCCCGAGCCGCCTCGTCGTGGCAGCGCCTGAGGTCACCGATTCCGTTCGCGCTGATGCGTGCGAGGAAGCGATCCGCCAGGTCGACGGCGCTATGATCCTCGAGGCGAAACAGCTCGCCGACGGCGCCATGCCATCGGATCACGCCGCTGCGCACATCCCAGACATAGGCCACATCGCCCGATGCCGCGATCGCAGCATGCAGACCCTCGAGCTCCGGCCGATTAACACCCATGATCCCTGCCTGGGGGCCTACTTGGCCCACCAAATCTTGCACCCACGCCGCCCCCGCCGCGTCACGGCCGACCGTCGAGCGAGCCCTTCGGCATGCACGGTCGACCATCACAAAGCTTCGGCTCGCCGCGTAAACAAAGCTTGAAACGGCGTGGTTAGCGAAGATGGGGGGTGAGGGAGGCCGCGACGGGCAAGAAAATCCCGGTGGTGCAGGCGTTTAGGCGCGCCGGGCGCATGCGGAAATGTGGTGAACGGTATTAGTTAACGTCGCGGCTGATTTTGGTGAACAAATGCTAGTATTACTTTCCCTGGTTGACGGGCAACGGTCATTTAACAATAATAGCCTAGAAACGATATCGCATTCATCATGATTTCCCTTGTCCCCCGTTCCGCCGCCCCCGACGCGCCGCCG
>VGET01000143.1 GCA_016869195.1 Alphaproteobacteria bacterium
GCCGCCGCCGACCCGGCTTCCCCACTCTTGCTCCGCGCCGATCGCAACGGGGTGGTCACCTTGACGCTGAACCGGCCCGAGGCGCGCAACAGCCTGTCGATCGGGCTGATGAGCGCGCTCGAGGACGCCCTGGCCGCGATCCCGGCAGACCCTAGTGCGCGCGTGGTGGTGATCGCGGGCAGCGGCCCTGCTTTTTGCGCCGGGCATGATTTGAAGGAAATCCGCGCCAATCCGGGTCGCGCGGCCTATGAGGCGCTCTTCGCCCAGTGCTCGCGCCTGATGCAGGCGATCGTGCGATTGCCCCAGCCCGTCATCGCCAAGGTTCATGGGATCGCGACCGCCGCCGGTTGCCAGCTGGTCGCGACCTGCGATCTCGCAATCGCGGCCGAGAGCGCGAGGTTCTGCACGCCGGGTGTCAATATCGGCCTCTTCTGCTCGACACCGATGGTCGCGCTCTCGCGCAACGTCTCGCGCAAGGCGGCGATGGAAATGCTGCTCACCGGCGAGATGATCGATGCAAAGCGCGCGGCCGAGCTCGGCCTGATCAACCGCGCGGTGCCGGATGGCGCGCTCGACGCCGAGGTCGAGGCACTGGCCGCGCGCATTGTCGCCAAGTCGCCGCTCACACTCAAGATCGGCAAAGAAGCGTTCTACAAGCAGGCAGAGCTCGGCCTGTCGGATGCCTATGACTATGCCAGCCGGGCGATGACGACAAACATGCTCGCGCGCGACGCGGAGGAAGGCATCGATGCGTTCCTCGGCAAGCGCATGCCCATCTGGCAGGGGCGCTGATCAATGGCAGTTGCTGCTGCGGCATTGCCCCATCGTCACGACAGTTATAGCGACGAATATCTGCGCGACGTGCTGCGCTCGGTGCGCACCATCGCGATGGTCGGTGCCAGCACCAACTGGAATCGGCCGAGCTATTTCGTGATGAAATATCTTCAGGCCAAGGGCTTCCGCGTGATCCCCGTCAACCCGACCGCGGCGGGCCAGGAGCTGCTGGGTGAGAAGGTCTATGCCAGCCTCTCCGACGTCCCTGAATCCGTCGACATGGTCGACATCTTCCGCTGCTCGGATCAGGTCGGGCCGATCGTCGATGAGGCGATCAAAATCGGTGCCAAGGTGGTCTGGATGCAGCTCACCGTGCGCAATGACAAAGCCGCGGCAAAGGCCGAGGCCGCGGGCCTCAGGGTCGTAATGAACCGTTGCCCCAAGATCGAGTTCGGACGGCTCTCGGGCGAGCTCAGCTGGAGCGGCGTCAATTCCGAGATCATCTCGTCAAAGCGGCGAAGGCTGATTTAGCCTTGTCGTGGACCTTCATGGTTCGACAGGCTCACCATGAGGGAAAGAGCCAACTTCTCAATTTGGAGCTTGTGGAATCCTCATTCTGAGCGTGTCGAAGGATGAGGCTCCATGCAGACGAGTCGCTCGACCACTCACGCTTGAGGTCACCTTAATGGCAACGCGTAAGAAAGAGGCTAAGTCAATCAAGGCCCCCGACACCGGTGCGCCACGAACCTATGGCTTCGAAACCCGCGCGGTGCATGCCGGCGCGCAGCCGGACCCGGTGACCGGCGCGCGCGCGACGCCGATCTATCAGACGACGTCCTACGTGTTCGACGATGTCGATCACGCCGCCTCGCTCTTCAACCTGCAGACCTTCGGCTACATCTATTCGCGCCTGACCAACCCAACGGTCGCTGTGCTCGAGGAGCGTGTCGCCAATCTCGAGCGCGGGCGCGCGGCGGTGGCGGCGGCATCGGGTCATGCCGCGCAGTTTCTCGCCTTTTTCACGCTCTTGGAGCCGGGCGATCGCTTCGTCGCCTCGCGCAATCTCTATGGCGGCTCAATCACCCAGTTCGGGCTCTCGTTCAAGCGCCTCGGTTGGCGTTGCGACTTCGTCGACCCGACCGACCCGCGGAACTTCGAGCGCGCCGGTCTCGCCGACGCCAAGGCGATCTTCATCGAGAATCTCGCCAACCCAGGCGGCATCGTGGTCGACATCGAGGCCGTCGCCGATATCGCGCATCGCCACGGCATTCCGCTGATTGTCGACAACACCCTGGCGACACCCTATCTTTGCAACCCGATCGCCCACGGCGCCGACATTGTGATTCACTCGATGACCAAGTTTCTCGGCGGCCATGGCAATTCGATGGGCGGGGTGGTGGTCGAGAGCGGCAAGTTCGATTGGGGCCAGAACGACAAGTTCCCTTCGCTCTCAAAGCCTGAGCCCGCCTATCACGGCCTGACCTTCCACGAGACCTTTGGCGATTTCGGCTTCACCATGAAGGCACGCGCGGTGGCGCTGCGCGATTTCGGGCCCGCGCTCTCGCCGATCAACGCCTTCATGATCCTGACCGGCATCGAGACCCTGCCGCTCCGCATGGAACGCCACGTCTCGAATGCGCTTGCGGTTGCACGTTTCCTCGAAAGCCACCCAGCGGTCGCCTGGGTGTCCTATGCGGGCCTCGAATCAAGCCGCTTCCACGGCCTCGCCAAGCGCTATCTGCCGAAGGGCGCGGGCTCGGTCTTCACCTTCGGGCTCAAGGGCGGCTTCGACGCCGGTGTGAAGCTCGTTGAGAAGGTCGAGCTGTTCTCGCATCTCGCGAACATCGGCGACACGCGGAGCCTCATCCTCCACCCTGCCTCCACCACGCATCGCCAGCTCACCGAGGAGCAGCGAATCAAGTCCGGCGCCGGGCCCGAGGTCGTGCGGCTCTCCATCGGCATCGAAACCGTGTCTGACTTGATCGCCGACCTCGATCAGGCGTTGAAAACGGTGTGAGGCTGGACCCTTCTTGTCGTTATTGCCGGGCTTGACCCGGCAATCCAGAGCCAAAAACTGGATGCCCGGGTCGTCGCCCGGGCATGACGAAAAGAGAGCGTGATCGTTCCGCGGGCCCCTACCCTATCGCCTGATCGAGGTCGGCGATCAGGTCGTCCGCGTCCTCGATGCCGCAGGAAAGGCGGATCAGCGCGTCGACCACGCCGACTTTCGCGCGGAGCTCGGCCGGCACGGTGCGATGGGTCATGAGCGCCGGCAGCTCGATCAGACTCTCGACGCCGCCGAGACTGACCGCGAGATGAAACAGTTCGCAGCGCTCCGAGAGGCGCTTGGCGGCGTCCAAGCCGCCTTTCGGCAGGAAGGTGACCATGCCGCCAAAGCCGGCCATCTGGCGCTTGGCGAGGGCGTGTTGCGGATGGCCCACAAGGCCCGGATAGTTGACACGCTCGACCTTCGGATGTTTCGCGAGCCAGGCCGCGATCGCCGCCGCGTTCTCGCAGCTGCGGTCGACGCGCAGGTGCAGGGTCTTCAAGCCGCGCAAGACGAGAAAACTATCGAACGGGCTCGGAATGCCGCCGAGCGCGTACTGCATGAAGTGCAGGCGCTCGGCCAACTCGGCATTGTCGCCGACCACGACGATGCCGCTCACCACGTCCGAATGGCCGTTCAGGTATTTGGTCGCCGAGTGCAGCACGAGATCGATGCCGTGCTCGATCGGCCGCTGGAGGCGCGGCGTCGCGAAGGTGTTGTCGACCACGCTGATGATACCGCGCGCGCGGCACACCTTGCCGATCTCGGCGAGGTCCACGAGCTTCAATTGCGGATTGGTCGGCGTCTCGACCCAGACGAGTTTCGTGTCAGGTCTCAACGCGGCGTCGAGCGCACCGGGCACGGAGAGATCCGCGAAATCGACCCGAAGGCCCATCGTGCGCGCCTTCACCTCGCGCAAGAGCCGCGTGATGCCGCCATAGAGATCCTCCATGGCGACGACGTGTGCGCCGGCATCGAGCAGCTCGAGAACGGCCGAGGCCGCGGCGAGACCGGAGGCGAAGGCGACGCCCCGCGTGCCGCCTTCAAGGTCCGCGACGCAGGCCTCATAGGGCGTGCGCGTCGGGTTGGCGACGCGCGAATAGATGAAGCCCTTGGTCTCGCCGACCTTCTCCATCGCGAAGGTCGAGCTCAGGTAAATCGGTGTCATCACCGCGCCGGTGAGTGGGTCCGGCTTCTGGCCGGCGTGAACCGCGCGGGTGGCGAAGCCGGGTCGATTACGTCGCTCGGTCATGATCTGGCGCCTTCCGTTTCGGCCTCGATCCATTTCACATAGGCGTCATTGCCGGCCGTGACCGGAAACGCCACCACGCACGGGCAGGCATAGCTGTGCAGCGACTTGACCTTGGCGGTCAACGCGTCGAGCAGCGTATCGCGCGTCTTGGCAATCAGCACGGTCTCGTGTCCCTCTTCAATCTTCCGTTGCCACCAATAGAGCGAGGTCATTCCGGGAAGGATATTGACGCACGCGCAGAGCCGCACCTCGACCAGCGCGCGGCCGATGCGCTTCGCCTCGTCGAGCGAGACGCACGTGATGTAGACGAAGAGTGGGGTCATGCGTCTCAGTTCGACTTCTGCACGACCGAGCGTGCCCGCTCCAACAGCCTGGTCAATTCGGGCGAGTTTGCGCCTTCAGATTGGTCGACAATTGCAAGTGCGCGCTCATAGAGCGGAGCAGCGTCATCGCGCCGCCCTTGATCATCGAGCGCGACAGCAAGAGTCAGGAGCGTCGGTGCCAAGTCCGGGTGTGACGGACCCAGGCGGCCCTCCAGAATTGCGAGCGCTTGACGCAGCAAGGGCTCCGCCTCCGACAGTCGACCGTTTTCCCCGTAAAGGCGGGCCAGCCGGGTCATCGCCAGCCCGACCGCCGGATGTTCGGCATCGGCCTGATTTTCCTGAATGGCCAGCTCGCGCGTCAACAGCGGCTCGGCGTCGGCAAATCGATTTTGATCGAGGTATTGCAGTCCGAGATTGCCGACCACGTGCGCGACCGCCACATGAGTGGGGCCGCGCGCCTTTTCGATGATCGCGAGCGCCTGCTGTTGCAGCGCCTCGGCCTCGGCGTGTCGACCGGCACGATGCTGGACCGTGCCGAGCACGCTCATGGCCCTCGCGGCCAGCGGATCGTCGGGGCCAAATCCCGTTTGCCAGATGTCCAGTGTGCGCTTGAGCTTGGCTTCCGCGTCGTCGAGACGACCGAAATCCCGGCTGATGATGGCCAGCCGATAAAGCGATCGTCCAACATCGACGTGATCGGGGCCTAGCGCGCTTTCTTGAATTGCCAGCGCCCGTTTGAGCACGGCCTCCGCATCAGCGTAACGGCGCGCACTCACGTAGAGATCGCCGAGATCGTTAAGGAGAAGCGCGTATCGCGGATCACTCGAGCCATAGGCCTGCTCGCCAAGCGCCACGGCCCGCTCGGCCAGGGCTGCGGCATCGGCGTACGACGCCCGGTCCTGCAGCGCCCGATACTCCGTCACCAGAGCCGTGAGTTCTTGGTCCGACGCATTTGCGCTTGAGCTGCCGAGCAACAGCAAGAGGCCCATCGCTGCAACGGCGACAGTGCGCGCGATCGATTGGTACAGGAGTGTCATCGGATTGACCTTGCTGTCTGCTTCGGCCTCACGTCGCGGATCGAGACGCGGGCAATGTTGGCGATGGGCATTCGAAGAACAGCACGTCGTCGAGCGGCTCTGCACAATAGGGCGCGGCGGGTGCAAACCCCATGTCACGGTAGAGCGCCGTCGCGGCGCGCCACCGGGCGAGCGTGTGGAGCACAACCTTCGCGCGGCCGTGCGTGCGAGCAGCGTCGAGCGCAGCATCGACGAGCGCCCGACCGAGACCGAGGCGCCGTGCTTCCGGTGCCACGTAGAGGCGAACGATCTCGGACCGCCCTTCGGGCAACGCCTTGAGCGCGATGCAGCCAGCCGTTGTGCCGTCAACCATGCCGACGAGCACCGCGCTGAATCCGGCCGGCAGCGCCTTGAGCTCGGCATCCAGCGTTTGGAAACAAACCTCGACCCCCGCCTCCGCCGCATAGGCGCGCATGAGACCGCGCACGGCGTCCAAATCGGCCGAGCTTTGCGCCTCTCGGACGGTAACCATGGTCGGGGCATGGACAGTCGCGCTCATGAAAATTCCCGAGCAAATTCAAGGGTATTTTGCGATTGTCCCATGGGGGCGCCTGTATTAGGTTGGCGGGACTCGGAAGCGGCGGGCGCGAAGCCCTTGTCGCAGGGCACATTATCCCTATTTTGTCGCGCCGACACCGCTCTGTGGAGGGATTGGCATGGACGTGATTCTCGCCGAGCCGCGTGGCTTCTGCGCGGGGGTGGAGCGCGCGATCGAGATCGTCGAGCGGGCGCTCGAGGTCTATGGCCCGCCGGTCTATGTCCGCCACGAGATCGTGCACAACAAACGGGTGGTCGACGATTTGCGCAAGAAGGGTGCGGTCTTCGTCGAGGAAATCGACGAGGTGCCGGACGGCGCAGTCACGATCTTCAGCGCGCATGGCGTCTCCGAGAAGGTCGAGAACCATGCGCGGCTGCGCGCGCTGCCGGTGATCGATGCCACCTGCCCGCTCGTCGCCAAGGTGCACATCGAGGCGCAGCGCTATGAGCGCGAGGGCGATGAGGTGATCCTGATCGGCCATCAGGGCCACCCGGAAGTCGAGGGCACCAGCGGGCGGGTAAAGAACGGCGTGCACATCGTCGCGAAGCCGGCGGATGTCGAGACGCTCAAGGTCAAGGACCCCGACAAGGTCGCCTATGTCACGCAGACGACGCTTTCGGTCGATGACACCAAGGACGTGATCGAGGCCTTGAAGCGCCGCTTCCCCGATATTCACGGCCCCGACGTCAAGGATATCTGCTACGCCACGCAGAACCGCCAGGCCTCGGTGCGTGAGCTCGCGACCGGCGTGCAACTGCTGCTCGTTGTCGGCGCGCGCAACAGCTCGAACTCCAATCGGCTGCGCGAGATCGGCGTCGAGATGGGCGTGCCGACCTATTTGATCGATGACGCCGGCGATATCGACCGCGCGTGGTTCAAGGGTGTCGAGCGGGTCGGCATCACCGCGGGCGCCTCGGCGCCCGAACAGCTCGTGCAGGAGGTGGTCGCGAAGCTCCGCGAATTCGCCTCGGTCAATGTGAAGTTCCAGCGCGGCATTCGCGAGCGCGTGCGCTTCAAGCTGCCGGATGAGTTGGTCAAGACCGGCGAAGATGGCCGCACGCCGCGGCGCTCGCAATCCGGCCTCATGTAACGCGCGCTCCGGCCGGTTTCATCCGAAAGGCTTCGCCCCATGTCGGTTCCGCTGATCCAACAAGTTCGCGTCGGCGCCTATGTGCTTGGCAAGCGCATCAATGGCGAGGCGCGCTATCCGCTGGTCTTGATGCTCGAGCCCCTCTTCCGCTGCAACCTCGCCTGCGCGGGCTGCGGCAAGATCGACTATCCGGAAGAGATCCTGAACGAGCGGCTTAGCGTTGCGGAGTGCATCAAGGCGGCCGAGGAATGCGGCGCGCCGATGGTCTCCATTCCGGGCGGTGAGCCGTTGATTCACCCCGAGATGCCCGAGATCGTGGCCGAGCTGATCAAGCGCAAGAAGTTCGTCTATCTCTGCTCGAACGCGCTGCTGCTGAAAAAGAAGATCGATCAATACAAGCCTTCGCCCTACCTCACCTTCTCGATCCATCTCGATGGGCTCGAGGAGGAGCACGACCACTCGGTCAGCCAGAAGGGCGTGTTTAAGCGCGCGGTCGAAGCAATCAAGCTCGCCAAGGACAAGGGATTCCGCGTCAACGTAAACGCGACGGTGTTCAGCAACCACGCGCCCGAGCGGCTGGCCGCGTTCTTCGACTACGCGACCGACGAGCTCGGCGTGAACGCGATCACGATCTCGCCGGGCTATTCCTATGAGCGCGCGCCGGACCAGCAGCATTTCCTCTCGCGCCAGCAGACCAAGAGCCTGTTTCGCGATGTGTTCCGCCGCGGCAAAAGCAAGAAGTGGCGCTTCAGCCAGTCGACCCTCTTTCTCGATTTCCTTGCCGGCAACCAGGAATATCACTGCACGCCCTGGGGCAACCCGACGCGCAACGTCTTTGGCTGGCAGAAGCCCTGCTATTTGATCGGCGAGGGCTATGTCGACAGCTTTCGCGAGCTGATGGAAACCACGAACTGGGATTCCTACGGCACCGGCAAGTACGCCAAGTGCGCCAATTGCATGGTCCATTGCGGCTATGAGCCGACCGCGGTCAACGACACGCTGAGGCGCCCGCTCCATGCGTTGCGCGTGAAACTCGGCGGGGTCAGGACCGAAGGCCCGATGGCGCCCGACATCGCGCTCGATAAGGCCCGCCCGGCCGAATATGTGTTCGACCTGCATGTGCAGAAGAAGCTCGCCGAGGTGCGCGCGCGCCAGGCCGAATCAAAGGCCGCGAAGGAGCGCGGGGGCAAGCCCTCGACCAACGTGGCGTAGACTCCGAAACGCGATTGCGGCGTCGAGCGCGAGCGAGAGGCACGCGCCGATCTCAAGCGGGTTGAGCGCAAGGCCCGCCAAAAATGCGCCGATGCTCGTGCTGCCATCCGGCCTGACCGAGCGAATCATGGCGCTTGGCACCTCCCGGTTCGACGGATCGATCACCACGCGAACCACGCCAAACGGAACCTCTGCTTCCGACGCGGCACGCGCAACGCCATGACTCTCCATGTCGGCGGCGAAGGCGCGGGTTTTGGTGAACAGACCGAGCTTCTCGACCCGCTTCGCCACCACATGGTCGACCCCGACAATCGGCCCGATCGAGACCTTGGGGCCTCCCACGGTGCGT
>VGET01000144.1 GCA_016869195.1 Alphaproteobacteria bacterium
TGGGCCAACAAAAGTTCTTCGCTTGGGTGGGTCATGACATCAAACCTTCGCCTTCATGGCGGAACGCAGCCGATCGAGCGCGAGCCGCGTTCGCGATTTCACCGTGCCGAGCGGCAAGCCCAGTCGATCCGCCAGATCGCGCTGCGACAGACCCTCGTAATACGCAATTCTGATCACCTCGGATTGCTCGGGCGGCAAATCCGCCAGCGCCCGGCGCAGGCGCGCGGCATCCCGCTCGCCATCCAGCCGGGCCTCATGGTCGGGCTCTTCCGCCGCCTCCTCGCCGGCCTCATCCTCCCCGAGCAGGGGCACGGACGCACGCCGCAAATCATCCAGCATGCGGTTGCGCGCGATCGCATAGATCCAGGTGGCGAGATTGGCACGGGTGGGGTCAAACGTCTCGGCCCGACGCCAGACCGCGAGCATCACCTCCTGGACCACCTCCTCGGCCTGCGCCCCGGCCGCGCCCCGGCGCAGCGCGAAGCTGCGGACCTTGGGCGCGAAGAGGCGGAAAATCGCGCCAAATGCCTCCCGGTCCCGATCGGCTGCAACTCGCGCGATCAGGTGCTCAGGCGCATCCAATTGGGGTTCGGTCGGGTCGACGGCGGTCACCCTGAAGCCTGAATAAAGCCCGGGGCGCGCGGCACCCTGCGGTAGATGAGGGCGGGCGGCCAGGGCAGCGGTGGTGGCGAGCGCATAATACATAAGTTCTTATACGAAGGGGACCGTGGATCGGATCACCCGGACCCCGGCGCCGCGCCCTTGCTAGCCCCGGCCGCGGGAGCCACCTAGACTAAGGTCGAGGTGCAAGCTGCAAGCCTGCCGAAGGGGAGACCGCCATGAGCGATTCCACGGCGACATCGGTACCGCACCCCTGGGAGAGGTCGTACCCCAAGGATGTGAACTGGCGCGCGCGCATCCCGACCGGACCGCTCCATTCGCTGCTCGATGACGCGGTGAAGGCCCATGGCGCGCGCATCGCGATCGACTTTCTCGGCCGCCGCCTGACCTATGCCGAGCTCGGACAGCTGGCGGACCGGGCAGCGAAGGGGCTGCAGGGCGTCGGCGTCGGCAAGGGCACCAAGGTATGCCTCATGCTGCCCAATTGCCCCGCTTATGTGATCGGTTATTTCGCGATCCTGAAGGCGGGCGGCGTGGTGGTGAACGTCAACCCGCTGAACGCCGAAGCCGAGATTCGCGGCCAGATCGAGGATTCGGACGCCGACGTGCTGATCACCCTCGACCTTGCGCCGATCTTCGCCAAGGCACAGAAGATGCTCGGTGCGACGCGGCTGAAGCGCATCGTGGTGTGCCGATTCGCCGAGCAGCTGCCGGCGCTCAAGGGCACGCTGTTCAAGCTCCTAAAGCGGAAGATGCTGGCCGCCGTCCCGCGCGAGGAACGGCTGGTCGATTGGAGCAGCCTGCTCGCGAATGACGGCCGCTTCACCCGGCACGAATGCGCGCCCGCGCACGACGTGGCGCTGCTGCAATATACCGGCGGCACGACCGGGCTGCCCAAGGCGGCGATGCTCACGCATGCGAACGTCTACGCCAATGCGCACCAGTCCCTGCTCTATTTTCCGCAGACGCGGCACGGTCAGGAAATCATGCTCGGCGTGCTGCCTTACTTTCACGTTTTCGCGATGACGACCTGTATGAACTTCAGTCTGCTCTCGGGCGCGACCATGTTGTTGTTGCCGCGCTTCGAGATCGAGCTCTTGCTCAAGACGATTGAGAAGAAGCGCCCGACCTTCATGCCCGCGGTGCCGACCATCTACATCGCCCTCAACAACCACAAGGACGTGATCGCCAAGAAACGCGACCTGAGCTCGCTCCGAGTCTGCATTTCCGGCGGCGCCGCCATGCCGATCGAGGTAATGAACACGTTCGAGAAATTGACCGGATGCACCGTGGTCGAGGGCTATGGTCTCTCGGAATCTTCACCGGTGGCGATCGTCAACCCCTCGACCGGCAAGCGCAAGCCGGGCTCGCTCGGCCTGCCGGTTTCCGGCACGATCGTCGAGATCACCTCGATCGACGAGCCCTCGCGCGTATTGCCTCAGGGCGAGCGCGGCGAGATCTGCCTGCGCGGGCCGCAGGTGATGCTCGGTTATTGGAAGCGCTCCGAAGAAAGTGAAAAGACCCTCGCCGACGGGCGCCTCCATACCGGCGATGTCGGCTACATCGATGATGAGGGCTATGTCTTCCTGATCGACCGACTGAAGGACATCATTCTGTGCGGCGGCTACAACGTCTATCCGCGCCATGTCGAGGAGGCGATCTATCAGCACCCCGCGGTTGCCGAGGTGACGGTGATCGGCGTGCCCGACCCCTATCGCCAGCAATCGCCGAAGGCCTTTGTGCGCCTGCGCGAGGGACAGAGCCTGAGCGCGGACACCCTGATCGCGTTCTTGAAGGACAAGCTCTCACCGATCGAGATGCCGCGCGAGATCGAGTTCCGCACCGAGTTGCCCAAGACTCTGATCGGCAAGCTCTCGAAGAAGGAGCTCGTCGCGGAGGAGGCCGGGCGCAAGCCGGCCGCTAGCACGAATTGAATGCGCCACACCGAAGCATGAGAGGGTCGCCATCATGAGCGAGGTCTGCATCGCGGGTTATGCCCGCTCTCCATTCACCTTCGCCCACAAGGGCGCGCTCATTCACACGAGGCCCGATGATCTCGGCGGCATCGTTGTAAAGGCCTTGGTCGCGCGCCTCGGCGTCGACCCGACCGAGATTGAGGACGTGATCGTCGGCTGTGCCTTCCCCGAAGGCGAGCAGGGCTTCAATGTCGCCCGCCTGATCGGCCTGCTCGCGGGCATTCCGACCTCGGCGGCCGGCGCTACGGTCAATCGGTTCTGTGGTTCGTCGATGCAGGCGATCCACATCGCGGCCGGCGCGATCCGCATGGGCGCGGGCGAGGCCTTTGTCTGCGCAGGCATTGAATCGATGAGCCGGGTTCCCATGGGCGGCTTCAACCCGATGCCCAACCCGACGCTCTATGAGACGATGCCCGAGGTCTTCATGTCGATGGGCGAGACGGCCGAGGTGCTGGCCCGCAAATATCAGATCAGGCGCGAGGAGCAGGAGGCGTTCGCGGTCGAGAGCCACCGAAAGGCGGCGGCGGCGTCCGGCGGCGGCAAGCTCAAGGGTGAGATCGTGCCGATCGAGACCGAAGCGGGTGTCGTCGAGGTTGATGGCTGCATCCGTCCCGACACCAACGCCGAGAAGCTCAAGACATTGCAGCCCGCCTTCGCGGCCGACGGCACCGTGACGGCCGGCACGTCATCACCTCTCACCGATGGCGCCGCCGCGGTGTTCGTATGCTCGGAGGACTACGCGAAGAAAAAGGGTCTCAAGGTGCTGGCGCGCGTGAAAAGCATCGCGGTCGCCGGCTGTGCACCCGAGGTCATGGGCATCGGCCCGGTGCTGGCGACGCGGAAGGCGCTCGCCCGCGCCGGCCTTCAGCTTACCGACATGGACCTGATCGAGATCAACGAGGCCTTCGCGGTTCAAGTGCTCGCCTGCGGGCGGGAGCTCGGCTTCGATCAGACTAAGATGAACCTCGATGGCGGCGCGGTCGCGCTCGGCCATCCCTTGGGTGCCACGGGGGCCCGCATCACCGGCAAGGCGGCACAACTACTGCAGCGCGAGGGCAAGCGCTACGCGCTGGCGACGCAGTGCATCGGCGGCGGCCAGGGCATCGCCACGGTGCTCGAGGCCGCGTGATGGCGATCGCCAAGGTCGCGGTCATTGGCTCCGGCGTCATGGGCGGCGCGATCGCTGCGCATGCTGCCAATGCAGGCGCCGAGGTCGTGCTGCTGGATATCGTGCCGGAGGGCGGGCGCAACAGGAGCGCGCTTGCGGAAGGCGCGATCGAGCGCATGTTGAAGACCGATCCTGCCCCCTTCATGGACAGGCGCTTCGCCAAGCGCATCCGTACCGGCAATCTCGACGATCATCTGAACCAGCTGAAGGATGTCGATTGGATTATCGAGGCGGTGGTCGAGAAGCTAGAGATCAAGCAGGCGCTCTACCGGAAGATCGAGGGCGTGCGGCGCGATGGCTCGATCGTTTCGTCCAATACCTCGACGATCCGCCTTGTCGCCTTGACCGAGGGCCTGCCCGAGCGCTTGCGGCGCGACTTCCTGATCACGCACTTTTTCAATCCGCCGCGCTATATGCGCCTGCTCGAGCTGGTGGCGGGACCGAGCACGCGGCGCGATGCGATCGAGGCGATCAACCATTTCTGCGACCTCTCGCTCGGCAAGGGCGTGATCGAGGCCAATGACACGCCGGGCTTCATCGCCAATCGCATCGGCACGTTCTGGATTCAAGTCGCGCTGAACGAGGCGCTCGATTCCGGCCTGCCGATCGAGGAGGCCGACGCCGTGCTGAGCCGGCCGTTCGGCATTCCGAAAACCGGCGTGTTCGCGCTGATGGACCTGGTGGGCATCGACCTGATGCCGCTGGTCGGCCGCAGCCTCTACAACGCGGTCAAGGAGGGCGACGCGTTTCGCGCCATCCACCGCGAGGCCGAGCCGGTGCGCCGCATGATCGAAGGGGGGCTGATCGGCCGCAAGGGCAAGGGCGGCTTCTATCGCCTCGCCGAACATGACGGCAAGAAGGTCAAGGAGGCGATCGACCTGAAGTCGCTTGCCTATGCCAAGGCACGAAAGCCCCGGCTTGAATGCGTCAGTGTCGCCAGGAAGGGCGGACTGCCGGCGTTGTTCGAGCACCCGGAACCCGCCGGTGGCTATGCCTGGCGCGTGATGTCGCGCACGCTCGCTTATGCCGCCGCGCTCGTGCCAGAGATCGCGGGCTCGATCCAGGCGGTCGATGACGCCATGCGGCTCGGCTACAATTGGGGCCAGGGCCCGTTCGAGCTGATCGACAAAATCGGCCCGCGCTGGTTTGCCGAGCGCCTCAAAGCCGATGGCCAGACCGTGCCGTCGCTTGTTGCGCGTGCCGCCGAGTCCGGCGGCTTCTATCGCGTCGAGGCCGGGCGGCGCGTAGCACTCGCGCCGACTGGCAGCTATCGCCCGATCGAGCGACCCAAGGGCGTGCTCCTGCTCGCCGACCTCCGGCTCGCGGCCAAGCCGCTGCTGCGCAATCGCTCGGCGAGCCTGTGGGATATCGGCGACGGCGTCGCCGCGCTCGAGTTCCATACCAAGATGAACGCGCTCGACCCCGACATTCTGGGTCTCATGCGCCAATCGATCGAGCTGATCGGCGCCAAGCACAAGGCCCTTGTGATTTATAACGAGGGCGACAATTTCTCGGCCGGTGTCAATCTCGGCCTAGCGCTGTTCGCGATCAATCTCGGTGCCTGGCCGATGCTCGAAGACCTGGTGAAGCAGGGCCAGCAAACCTTTGCGGCCCTCAGGGACGCGCCGTTCCCGGTGGTCGGCGCGCCCTCAGGCCTCGCGCTCGGCGGCGGCTGCGAGGTGCTGCTCCATTGCGATGCGGTGCAGGCGCACGCCGAGAGCTATATCGGCCTCGTCGAGACCGGCGTCGGGCTGATCCCCGGCTGGGGCGGCTGCCGGGCCATGCTCGCGCGCGGGCTCGGCAAGAAGGGCTTTGGCGGCGCGATGCCCGCGATCTCGAAGGTGTTCGAGACGATCGGTCTCGCCAAGGTCTCACGGTCCGCGTTCGAGGCGATGGAGCTCGGGTTCCTGCGCGAGGGCGACGGCATCACGGCCAATCGCGATCGCCTGCTCTCGGATGCCAAGGCCCGCGCGCTCGCGCTCGTGCCGGGTTACAAGCCGCCGCCGGCGCCGACCTTCAAGCTGCCCGGCAAGACGGCGCGCGTCGCGCTCGCGATCGCGGTGAAAGGCATGAGCATCACTGGCAAGGTGACGGCGCACGACCAGGTCGTGGCGAAGGAGCTCGCCTTCGTGCTCTCGGGCGGTGATACCGACACGGTCGATCAGACCACAGATGACTCGCTCGCCAAACTCGAGAGGGCCGCCTTCATGCGCCTCCTGCGCGAGCCAAAGACGCTCGCCCGCATGGAGCACACACTCGACACCGGCAAGCCGCTCAGGAATTAGCCTCAGGGAGTCCCAATATGCAGACCTATAAGGCGCCGCTGCGCGACATGCGCTTCGTGCTGCACGAGCTGATCGATGCCGGCCAGCTTGCGAAGCTGCCGGGCTTCGAAGAGGCGACGCCGGACATGGTGGACTCGGTGCTCGAAGAGGGCGCCAAGCTGTGCGAGGAGGTGCTGCTGCCGCTCAATCGCTCAGGCGATGAGCATGGCTGCACCTATGAGAATGGCGTGGTGCGCACACCGCCGGGTTTCAAGGAAGCCTACAAGACCTTCGTCGAGGGCGGCTGGCTCGCCGTGTCGGCGACGCCGGACCATGGCGGCCAGGGCCTGCCGGAGCTCCTGAGCTTCGTGTTCGACGAGATGGTGTGCGCCACCAATCTCGGCTTCGGCGTCTGCCCCTTGCTCTCCAAGGGCGCGATGGCGCTCCTCGAGACGCACGGCAGTGAACAGCTGAAAAAGCTCTATCTGCCGCGGCTCGCCGATGGGCGCTGGAGCGGCACGATGTGCCTGACCGAGCCGCATTGCGGCACCGACCTCGGCCTGATCAAGACCAAGGCGCTGCCGACCGATCGCGGCACCTATAGGGTGAGCGGCACCAAGATCTTCATCTCGGCCGGCGAGCACGATATGTCGGAGAACATCGTGCACCTCGTGCTCGCGAAGCTGCCGAACGCGCCCTCGGGCACGCGCGGCATCAGCCTCTTTCTCGTGCCGAAGCTGATGCCGAAGGCCGACGGCGCCCCCGGCGCGCGCAACGGCGTTACCTGCTCGGGCATCGAAAAAAAGATGGGCATCCACGCCTCGGCCACCTGCGTGCTCAATTTCGAGGACGCGGAAGGCTGGCTGGTCGGCGAGCCGCATGGGGGCTTGCGCGTCATGTTCACGATGATGAACGCGGCACGGCTCGGCGTCGGCCTGCAGGGCCTCGGCATCGGCGAGATCGCCTATCAGAGCGCGGTCGCCTACGCCAAGGAACGGCGCCAGGGTCGCGCGCTCGCTGGCGCCACCGAGCCCGCGCAGCCGGCCGATCCCATTATCGTACACCCAGATGTCCGGCGCATGCTGCTCACGCAGCGCGCGCTGAACGAAGGCGCGCGCGCGCTCGGCTATCTGGTCGCGCTCAACATCGACCTCGCACGCCGCCACCCGGACGCCGACAAGCGGCTCGAGTGCGATGAGTTCGTGCAGCTCATGACCCCGATCGTGAAGGCGTTCTTCACCGATTGCGGTTCGCTCGCCGCCAACCTCGCCGTGCAGATTCACGGTGGCCATGGCTATATCCGCGAGCACGGCATGGAGCAGCTGGTGCGCGATTCGCGCATCCCGCAGATCTATGAGGGCACCAACGGCATTCAGGCGCTCGATCTGGTCGGTCGCAAGCTGGGCCAAAACTACGGCCGCCTGCTCCGCCGCTTTTTCCACCCGGCCGAGGCGTTTGTCGCGGACAATAAGGACGTCGCCGGCATGGCCGAGTTCATCGAACCTCTGGCCAAGGGCTTGGAGCGCCTGCGCAACGCGACGCTCTCGCTCGCCGGCCGCGCCATGGCCGATCCCGAGGAGGCCGGCGCCGCCGCGACCGACTATCTCAAGCTCTTCGCGCTCGTCTCGGTTGGCTATATGTGGGCGCGCATGGCCAAGGTGGCGCTGGAGAAGCGCGGCGAGGCCGATGCCTTCTACGACACCAAGCTCAAGACCGCGCGCTTCTACTTCTCGCGCCTGATGCCGGAAACGGGGTCGCTCTTCGCGACCGTCATGGGCAGCAAGAAATCGCTGATGGAAATGACGGCGGACGAGTTTTGATGGCGACTCTTGCCGGCAAAACGCTGTTCATCACGGGCGCGAGCCGGGGCATCGGCGAGGCGATCGCGCTCCGGGCCGCGCGCGACGGCGCCAACATCGCGATCGCGGCCAAGACTGCGACACCGAACCCGAAGCTGCCGGGCACGATCTATACCGCCGCCAAGGCGATCGAGGACGCCGGCGGGCAGGCCCTGCCGCTGGTCGTCGATATTCGAGACGAGGCGCAGGTGGCGGCGGCGGTCGGTGCGGCGGCCGAGCGTTTTGGCGGCATCGATATCCTCATCAACAATGCGAGCGCGATCAGCCTCACCGGCACGGCGGCAACGCCGTTGAAGCGCTTCGACCTGATGATGGGCATCAACACGCGCGGCAGCTTCGCCTGCACCCAGGCGTGCTTGCCCCATTTGAGGAACGCGTCAAGCCCCCACGTGCTGACGATCTCACCGCCGCTCAACCTTGCGCCGCACTGGTTCAAGGACCATGTCGCCTACACGATCGCGAAATACGGCATGAGCCTTCTGGTGCTTGGCCAGGCCGAGGAATTCAAGGGCCTCGGCATCGCGGTCAACGCGCTCTGGCCGCGCACGGTGATCGCGACCGCGGCGCTGCAGATGCTGCCTGGGGTGGACCCGAAGGGCGGGCGGACGCCAGCGATCATGGCGGACGCAGCCCACGCCATTCTCACGCGCGATGCCCGAACCACGACGGGCAATTTCTTCATCGATGACGAAGTCCTGGCCTCGATCGGCGTGACCGATC
>VGET01000145.1 GCA_016869195.1 Alphaproteobacteria bacterium
GTTGATCAGGCCTTCAGGCCCCGCCTCATTGAAGCGATGGGCCCAATCCCGCAGCGTCTGGCGGTCCATGCCGCCCTGCTTCGCTGCCGCGGCCCGCAACGCCCCGTCGATCACCGCCGCCAGCGACAACAGCCGGCGCGCCTGCGCCACGTCCTGACAGCGCGTAGCCAGTCCCCTCAGCTGCGCGCTCGTGTAGTCCCTTCGCACGGCAATCGGCTGACCTATGGCAAACCTCCGAATCGGTTCGCCTCTCTATGAATCACAACGCCGATCGCCTGGGAATCCCCCGCGAGTCAGCCTCAACGCGGATTGGTATTAGGCGGGGATGCCACCCGCATTCTTCATTTTGGGCGTTGGGCGATCCCACTCTTCGGACCGTCATACCGGGCGTTAGGCGAGCCCGAACACCGCAGGTGTTCGGTTGCGAGGCTTGCGACCCGGTATCCACGGCCGCACGCGCCGACGCTGTGTCGCGATGGCCCCCGGCTTTCGCCGGGGTGACGGCAAAAAAATGCGGCCTTCGCCGAGCCCGGCGCCCATTTGCTCGTCATTCCATGGTGGCGTCTTCGCCGACCATGGAATCCACCGTCCCGCGCACGCGGAACCATGGATCCGCTGGTCGCGCCCTGGGCGCGTCAGAGGATGACGGCCGGAACGACGGGCATCGCCCCCATTCCGCCGCCGCAAATACACGTCCCAAACGCAAAAGGCCGCCCGAAGGCGGCCTTGCAGCGCGTGTGAAAGCGAAGCCTCAGCGCGAGTAGTACTCGACCACGAGGTTGGGCTCCATCTGCACCGGATAGGGCACATCGGCGAGCTTCGGCGCGCGGATGAACTTGCCCTCGCCCCGGTTGGCGTCGACCTCGAGATAGTCCGGCACCTCGCGCTCGGCGGACTCGCGCGCGCCCATGACGAGCGCCATCTCGCGCGACTTGTCCTTGAGCGAGATGACATCGCCATCGGCCAGCCGGAAGCTCGGGATGGTGACGCGCTTGCCGTTGACCTTGACGTGGCCGTGGCTGACGAACTGGCGCGCGGCGAACACCGTCGGAACGAACTTCATGCGGTAGATCGCGGTGTCGAGGCGCCGCTCGAGGAGCCCGATGAGATTCTCCGAGGTGTCGCCCTTGGCGTTGGCGGCGATCTCGTAATAGCGGCTGAACTGCCGCTCCGTGATGTTGCCGTAATAGCCCTTGAGCTTCTGCTTGGCGAAGAGCTGGGTGCCGTAGTCGGACGGCTTCTTGCGGCGCTGGCCGTGCTGCCCGGGCGCGTAATCGCGCTTCGGGTTCTTGCCGCGGCCCCAGAGATTGGCGCCGAGGCGGCGGCAGATCTTGTATTTCGACTCAGCCCGCTTGGTCATGGTCCGGTTTCGGCCCCGCAAATGGTAAACATCATCACGCGCGCGCGCCCCTGGGTCGCGCGAAGCGCCGTACTATAGTCACGGTGCCCCATAAGTCAACCGCTCCCGCCCGGTTTCCGGGGCCCTGGCGGGCGCTGGAGCGCCTTGACCACCCCGAAGAGGGTCTGGATCTCCTGTTGGGTTGGCACCAGGCGCTCAACCAGAGCCCGCAGGTTCTGCACCATGGTCGGGCGCATCTCGGGCGTCGGGAAGAACTCGCGGGCGTCGAGCGCGGCGTTCAGGGTGCGCAGGAACGCCTCGATCTCGGACTTGGTGGCCGGAACCGTGGTGCCCAAGGGCAGCCGCCCCTCGACCGGCCCGAGCGCCGCCATGCGCCACTCATAGGCAACGATGAGCACGGCCTGCGCCAGATTGAGCGAGGCAAAACCCGGGTTGAGCGGCACCTCGATGATCGCATCGGCATGGCCGAGCTCGTCATTGCTGAGGCCGGTGCGCTCCGCGCCAAAGAGCACGCCGATGCGCTCGCCCTGCCCGACGCCCCCGATCTGCTCGGCCGCCGCCTCGCGCGGCGCGATGACGCGCTTGATGAGCTCGCGCGGCCGCGCGGTCGTGGCGTAGACCCGGTTGAGGTCGGCGACCGCGCTCGCGACATCGGGATAGAGCTCGGCACCGCCGATCACCTCATCCGCACCCGAGGCGGCGTTCAGCGCCTTCGGGTTGGGCCAGCCATCGCGCGGCGCGACCAGACGAAGTGTGCTCAGCCCGCAGTTCAACATGGCGCGCGCGGCCGTGCCGATGTTCTCGCCGAGCTGCGGCCGGACCAGGATGATCGCCGGGCCCACGGGCATCACCGCGCCCTCGTCCGCGCCCGCGCTCTGGCGATGATCAGTGCCGGCCATTCTTCGCGGGACGTGATTGCCGCATCATTCTCCCACCTCCACCACACCAACCGTCATGGCCGGGCTTGACCCGGCCATCCATGTCACCACCTGACTCGCTTCACGATGGATGGCCCGATCGAGTCGGGCCATGACTCGAAAAGGGAAGCGAAGCCCTCATCCCGTGCGGCGCCAAGTGGTGGCACCGGCCTTGTCCTCGAGCACGACGCCCTGATCGGACAGTTGTTTGCGAATGCGATCGGCCTCGGCGAAGTCCTTGCGCTGGCGCGCGTCGTTGCGCTCGGCGATCAGGCGCTCGATCTCGCTCTCGCCGAGGCCGTCATTCGCGGCGCCCTGACGGAACCACTGCCCGGCATCTTTGGTAAGCAGACCGAGAAGGTAAGCATTGGCGCGCAAGGTCGCGGCGAAGCGCGTGGCGTCGGCCGAACCAGCGCCAAGCACGCACGATGCCTGCTCGTCGAGCACGCTCAAAGCGTGCGGCGTATTGAGATCATCATCGAGCGCGAGAAGAAACTCACGCTCCCAATTGTGCTCGATTTCCCCGGCTCCGGGTGCCGCCGGCGTGGCGCGGGCAAGCGCGCGATACCAGCGATCGAGCCGCGCACGCGCGCGTTTCAGCGCCTCCTCGGTCCAGTCGATTGGTTGGCGATAGTGCGTGCCCAGCATGAAGGCGCGGATCACCTCGCCGGGCGCGAGCTTCAGCGCATCGCGGATCGTGATGAAATTGCCGAGCGACTTCGACATCTTCTCGCCGTTGACCGTCAAGAATCCGTTGTGCACCCAATAGCGCGCGAAGGTTTGGCCGTGGGCGCACTCGCTCTGCGCCACCTCGTTCTCGTGATGCGGAAACACGAGGTCGACACCGCCGCCATGAATGTCGATGGTTTGGCCCAGGTGCTTCTTGCTCATGGCCGAGCACTCGATGTGCCAGCCCGGCCGTCCCCTGCCCCACGGGCTGTCCCAGCCCGGCAAATCGGGCGATGACGGCTTCCAGAGCACGAAATCGGCCGGGTCCTTCTTGTAGGGCGCGACCTCGACCCGTGCGCCCGCGATCATCTCATCGCGGCTGCGGTTGGAGAGCTTGCCGTATGCAGGGTCGCTCTCAACGCTAAACAGCACATGTAGCCCGCGACGGCGACCAGCGACATACGCATGGTTACGCTCGATCAGAATCTGAATCAGCGCGATCATCTCGCCGATATGCTCGGTCGCGCGCGGCTCGACATCGGGCGGCAGCGCGTTCAGCGCGGCGATGTCGGCGTGAAACTGGTCCGTCGTGCGTTTCGTCAACGCCGCGATCGGCTCGTTGTTGGCCTTGGCGGCCGCGTTGATCTTGTCGTCGACGTCGGTGATGTTGCGCACATAGGTCACGCGGGGATAGCGCCGCTTCAGGAGCCGATAGAGCACGTCGAACACGATGACGGGGCGCGCATTGCCGATGTGCGCGAGGTCGTAGACCGTCGGCCCGCAGACATACATGCCGACATGATCGGGGCGCAGCGGCGTGAACGGCTCCTTGGCGCGCTTCAGCGTGTTGTAGAGGACGAGGCTCAAGGCTGAACTCCGTTGACGGCGATGATCTCAGGCGGTCTCGCCGCGGAGCCGTTTCTCGGCCCGCGCGCGGCCGATGAGGGGTAGCAGATCGGCCATGGCCGGTCCATCGCCGCGGGCGGTGAGCGCGAGGCGGAGTGGATGGAACAGCGCCTTGCCCTTGCGCCCGCTCGATGCGCCGAGCGCCTTGGTCCAGGCGCCCCAAATCGCGTTGTCCCACGGCTCGGGCGGGAGGGCAGCGGCGGCGGCCTCCGTGAACACAGCGTCCTCCATGATGGGCGCGAGCGGCCCCCGGCACACGGCCCACCAATCCTTGGCGTCGTCCAGGCGTGCGAGGTTGCTGCGCACCGCAAGCCAGAACGCCTCGCTTGCCTCATCGAGCCCGAGCGCCGCCAGGCGTGGCCCGGCATTCTCGAACGGCATGACGCCGAGCGTGCGCGCGCTGAGGGCCGTTAGCTCCGCTGGATCGAAGCGCGCCGGCGCCTTGCCGAAGCGCGCGAGATCAAAGCCCGCGACCAGCTCCTCGATTGCGGTCACCGGCTCGACCGGCGCTCCGGTGCCAAGCCGCGCGAGCAGCGCATCGAGCGCGAGCGGTTCCGTGCCCGCCGCACGCAGATTGCGCAGCGACAACGCATCGAGGCGCTTCGACAGCGGCTGGCCGTCGGCGCCCAAGAGCAGCGAGAGATGCGCGAAGGCGGGCACCGTCGCGCCCAGCGCCTCGAACAGCTGGATCTGCGTGCCGGTGTTGGTGATGTGATCCTCGCCGCGGATCACATGAGTAACGGCCATGTCGATGTCATCGACGACAGAGGCCAAGGTGTAGAGCACCGTGCCATCTTCCTTAACCAGCACGGGGTCGCTCTGGCTCGCCTCGTCGATCTCGATCGGACCACGCACCAGGTCATCGAACCCAACGCGGCGATGTTGGAGCATAAACCTGAAATGCGGCTTCCGCCCCTCGCTCTCGAGGCGCGCACGATCAGACTCCGTCAGCTTCAGCGCGGCGCGGTCATAGACCGGTGGGCGGTGCGCTGCGGTCTGGATGCGCCGCTTCGCCTCGAGCTCCGACGCGGTCTCGTAGCACGGATAGAGCCGGCCCGCGGCCCGAAGCCGTGCGATCGCGTGTTCATAGTGTGCGAGGCGATCGGACTGGCGGAGTTCGTCGTCCTGGCGCCAGTCGAGCCCGAGCCAATGCAGATCCTCCGCGATCGCCGCGACGTATTCAGGCTTCACCCGTGCGCGATCGGTGTCGTCGAGGCGGAGGATGAAACGCCCGCTTTGCGCCCGCGCGAACAGCCCGTTCACCAGCGCGATGCGCGCGTTACCGGCGTGCAGATAGCCGGTTGGGCTGGGCGCAAAGCGAACGACGACGGTCATTTGGAGTCACGCCGAACTATTTTTTCGTCCGTCATTCCACGGCGGCGTCCGCGCCGACCATGGAATCCAAGGTCCCACGTACGCTGAACCATGGATCCTCTGGTCGCGCCGATGGCGCGCCAGAGGATGACGGATCGAAAACAGCGCGCGGTCCGATCGATCCCGGGCTGACGGTCTCACCTTGCTCGACCGTCTCCCTGGATGAAAAGCCGAATGGTGCACGGCCATCGGCCCCACCCCCACCCAACCCTCCCCCCTCAAGGGGGAGGGGGAAGAAAGGCCAACGCGTCGATGAGGGAGAATGACAGCGCCCGACCTCGCGGTTTGCGGGCGCTCGACGCGAAAACGAATCTCCAATCCCCTCCCCCCTTGCGGGGGAGGGTCAGGGAGGGGGGTAAGGGCACCGGCCGCGTCGCTTGCCGACAATACAAAGGGCGACACGAGCCTAACCGCGGAACCGATTGGTGATCGGGTAGCGCCGGTCACGGCCGAACGAGCGGCGCGTGAGCTTGACGCCGGGCGGCGCTTGGCGGCGCTTGTATTCCGCGAGGTCGAGCATGCGCCAGACGCGGGTGACGGTCGCGGCATCGTGGCCGCGCGCGATGATCTCGGGCACCGGCATCTCGCCCTCGATCAGACAATGCAGGATGTCATCGAGCGCGGCATAGGGCGGCAGCGAATCCTGATCGGTCTGATTGGCGCGAAGTTCCGCCGTCGGCGCCTTGGTAAAGATGCGCTCAGGAATGACGCGCCCCTGGGGGCCGAGCAGCCCGTCGGCATGACTCTGATTGCGCCAGCGCCCGAGCTCATAGACCGTCATCTTGTAGACGTCCTTCAGCACCGAATAGCCGCCGCACATGTCGCCATAGAGCGTCGCATAGCCGACCGACATCTCGGACTTGTTGCCGGTGGTCAGCACCATGTGGCCGAACTTGTTGGACAGCGCCATCAGGAGAATGCCGCGAACACGCGCCTGGATGTTCTCCTCGGTCGTGTCGGGCGCGCGGTCTGCAAAGGCCGGTTTCAGCGTGCCGAGCAAGGCCTCGAACGCGGGCTCGATGGCAAGCGTCTGAAAGTCCATGCCGAGGAGCGCACAGCACTGCTCGGCATCGACGAGTGAGTCCTCCGAGGTGAAGCGCGACGGCATGCGCACGCCATGGACGCGCGCCGCGCCGAGCGCATCGACCGCGACTGCGGCCGAGAGTGCGGAATCGATACCGCCCGACATGCCGATGAGCACGCCGGGGAAGCCGTTCTTGTTCACATAGTCGCGCAGGCCCAGCACCATGGCGCGATAGATCGCCTCGGGGCCCTCGGGCTCCGGCGCGATCGCGCCCGTGCTGCACGACCAGCCATCGTCGGGCCCGCGCGTCCATTGCGTCATGAGCAGGTGCTCGACGAAGGACGGCGCCTGCGCCTTCAAGCTTCGATCGGCATTGAGCACGAAGGACGCACCGTCGAACACCAGCTCGTCCTGCCCGCCCACCTGATTCGCGTAGATTAGCGGCAGGCCGGTCTCGGTGATGCGCGCGACAGCATGGCTGAGCCGGACGTCCTGCTTGTCGAGATCGAAGGGCGAGCCGTTCAGCACGATCAGAATCTCCGCGCCGGATTCCTGCAGGCACTCGGCGACGTCCGAGAACCACATGTCCTCGCAGACCATAACGCCAAGGCGCACGCCCTTGAATGGCATCGGCCCCGGCAGGGGTCCGGGCGCGAACACGCGCACCTCGTCGAACACGCCGTAATTGGGCAGATTGTGCTTGAAGCGAAGACCCGCGATCGCGCCATTGTCGAGCAGCAGCGCGGCGTTGTGGAGCCTGCCGCCCTCGCGCCAGGGCGAGCCGACGATGAGGCCCGGCCCGCCATCCGCGGTTTCGCGCGCAAGCGCCCTCACCGCCTCCTCCGCCGCGTCCTGAAACATCGGCTTCAGCACGAGGTCCTCCGGCGGATAGCCGGTGATGGAAAGCTCGGTCGTGACCACGAGGTCGGCGCCCTTTGCGGCCGCCTCCCGTCGCGCGGCGCGCAGCTTCTCCATGTTGCCCTTGATGTCGCCGACGATCGGATCGAGCTGGGCGAGGACGATCGAGAGCCTGTCCGTCATGCGCCAGGGGTCTTGCGCGGCCTTGCGGGCGCGTTACGGCCGTCGCGCAGCAGGAACTCGCGGCCGACCTTGACCCGCGGCTTGCCGTCATATTCGACGATGTCGGAGGTCGCGTAGGTCTCCGACCACATCTCGGGCAGATAGGAACCGGTCCCGATGATGTCGATCGGCACATCGACGCTCGCCATCACCTTGCACTTCTCGGGGCTGAAGCCCGAGCTCGCGATGATCTTCACCCGGTCGAAGCCCGCGTCATCGAGCGCGTCGCGCAGCTGGAAGATCGCGGCGGCGCTGACCCCCGTGCCGACCAGCCAGCGCAGCTCCGTCTCGCTTCTATACTGCCGCACCGCGCGCGGATTGTGCCGGTCCAGCACCTCATAGGATTTCGCGACATCGAGCCCCTCGACGAACCGGCCGCCATGGGTGTCGATGCGCACATTGAGGCGCCCCGCTGAGGCGAGATCGGGGAAGCGGCGGCAGACGGTGAGCGAATCCGAAACCTCACGCGCGAAATAATCGATCAGCACGGTGAGCGGCTCGTCCGGGAAGGCCTCGTGGTACATCTCGGCCGCACGCAGGGTGGAGCCGGCATAGCCGATGAAGGCGTGCGGCATGGTGCCGAGCCCGCGCTCGGCACCGAAATAATGCGCGGTCGCATCCGTCGCGTTGCCGACGAAGCCGATGGCGCCGACCTCCTTCTTCGCGGCGCTCGAGCCGACGCTCGCGGCATAGGCCATCATCTCGGCCATCTCCTGGCCCGCGCAGTGGCGCGCGTCCATCGCGATGAAGGCGACCTTCGGCAAGGTCGCCGCCATGGTGTAGGCGTTGTAGGCCGCGACGCAGGCCGGCCCAAGCCGCTGCAAATAAATGGTCTCGAGATCGACCAGCTCCTGGAACGAGCCGCTGAGATAGATGAGCGGCTCGCCGGCGCCGACCCAATCACCCTCCTTGTAGCGCGTCTCGACCTCGAAGCGCGTGTTGCGCGTTGCCGCGACCGCGTTCAGCCAATCGGTCATCAGGCGCGGCGCGAAGCAGACGGGACGGCGCATGAAGATCGCGTAGGTCACGCGCTTGTCGCCGAAGCGCTGGACGCTCGCGCGCGTCTTGACGAAATAGCGGTCGGTGAAGCGCGTGATCTCGGCGTCGCTCGTAAGTGTCGCCTTGTCCGTCATGGCGGGACCTGACCCTGGACCGGTTTCAACATTAGTGGAATTGCCCCT
>VGET01000146.1 GCA_016869195.1 Alphaproteobacteria bacterium
GAGGCACTCAGCAACGCGGCCCATGCACGCGAGCGCGGCCACATCAGGGCAGCGCGCGCCTGGCTCGATGGCGATTATCAAGGCACGCCCAACCTGCTCGAAAAGGTGCTGATCGATCATCCGCGCGACCTGCTCGCGCTGCAGATCGGCCACATCGGCGATTTCTTCGTGGGCGATGCCTTAAGCCTGCGTGATCGCGTCGCGCGCGTGCTGCCGGCGTGGGATGAGCAGGTGCCGGGCTATGGCTTCGCGCTCAGCATGCACGCCTTCGGCCTTGAGGAGATGGGCGACTATGGTGCGGCCGAGGCCACGGCCAAGCGAGCGATCGCGCTCAACCCGAAGGATGCCTGGGGCATTCACGCCTTCGCACATGTGTGTGAGATGCAGGCGCGACACGCCGAGGGTGTCGCCTGGCTTGAGGAGCACGAAGAGGATTGGGCGCCGGGGAATTTCTTCTCGGTGCACAATTGGTGGCACCTCGCGCTCTATTATCTCGATCGCGGCGAGATCGCGAAGGTGCTGGCGCTCTATGACGGACCCATCCGCTCGGCCCGCTCCAAGGTCGCGCTCGACATGTTGGACGCGGCGGCGATGTTGTGGCGCCTCAAGCTGCTCGACGTCGATGTCGGCGCGCGCTGGAGCGAGCTGGCCGAGCTCTATGCCGCGCAGGCGGGTGACGCGTATTACGCGTTCAACGACATGCACGGCATGATGTGCTTCGCGGCGACGGGACGCGAGGTGGAGGCGAACGCGCTGCTGGCCGCGCAGGAGAAGGCCTCGGCAGGCCCCGGCACCAACGCCATGATGACGCGTGAGGTCGGCCTTCCCGTTTGTCGCGCGCTTCATGCCTTCGGGCGCAGCGACTATGCGACGACGATCGAGTTGCTGGCCAATCTCAGGCCCCAGGCCAACCGGTTCGGCGGCAGTCACGCCCAGCGCGATGTGTTGACGCAGACCTTGATCGTCGCGGCCTTGAAGGGCGGCCAGCCGGGGCTCGCCCGCGCGCTGGCCCGCGAGCGCATCGCGCTCAAGCCCAACAGCGCGAGCGGCCATGCCTTTCTCGCGCGCGCCTTCGCTGCGCTTGGGGATAAAGCGGGCGCCGTGGTTGCGGAGAAGGCGGCAGGCGTGCGGCGCGGCCTGGTCGCGCACTGAGGCCGGGCGGGAAGAGAGGCCAGCATGTCGACCAACAAGCCCGGTGCCTCGGTGCTCGATGAGCTGTTCGCGGTGATCGAGAGCCGCAAGGGCGCGGACCCTGCCACATCCTACACCGCGAAGCTGTTCTCCAAAGGGCGCGCGCATGTCGCGAAGAAGCTTGGCGAGGAGGCGGTCGAGGCGGTGATCGCGGCGACCGCGCAGGAGCGCAGCCACGTCGTCTCGGAGAGCGCCGACGTGCTCTACCATCTGCTCGTGCTCTGGGCCGATTGCGGCGTCACGCCCGCCGAGGTCTATGCCGAGATCGAGAAGCGGAAGGGCACCTCAGGAATTGATGAGAAGAGGAAACGAGGAGAGTAGATAAGCCGCGCTACTGCGCCGGCGGAGAACCCCTTCACCCGCTTGAGCAGGTGGAATTCCCCTTTTCCCGCCGGGGCGGGGAAAGGGGCAAGGGGATGGGGGTGGCGGCATAGGCGAAGCCTCTAGCGCGCGTCCCGCGCGCTTGGTATCCACCCTCCCACCCTATCCCTCCCTCCCGCCAGCGGGCGGGAGGGTTATCCAGGGAGCCCTCTGATGGCCTATGACACTTCCAATGTCTTCGCCCGTATCCTCCGCGGCGAGATCCCGTGCAAGAAGGTGCATGAGGACGAGCACGTGCTCGCCTTTCATGACATCGCGCCCAAGGCGCCGGTGCACGTGCTGGTGATTCCGAAGAAGCCCTATGTCTCGCTGGATGATTTCACGCGCGAGGCGGGCGCGGAGGAGGTCGGGCGTTTCTTCAAGGCGGTCGGCGATGTTGCGCGCAAGCTTGGCGTCGATCAGAGCGGCTATCGGACGATCCTCAACACCGGCGGTCATGGTGGGCAGGAGGTGCCGCACATCCACGCGCACATACTGGGTGGCCGCGCGATCGGGCCGATGGTGATGACGCGGTAGAAGTCGCCGCAGCGATCACAAGCAGAAGACGAAACGGCGGTCGTGACCAGAAAGACTGAATAGTCCTCGATCCAATACGTCACGACCCAAGAGAGCATCAAAGTGGGGAGACATGGGAACAATCTCGATCACCTGAACGTCTCTAACCGGGATGGGTGCGGGTTGGCCATGATGTCCAACAGTCGGCAACTGCAAATCAAGAATGTAGTAGTTGCATTGACGCCGCCCCGTTGTGCTTTCCATCCAAGCTTTGCCTGCGGCGAACACTCCGATGCGCCGCGCAGCCGCTTCTGTCACGCATGAAGAAGCAGCTCCCGTGTCGATCAACGCTCGTATCTGGAGAAAACTCTGCGAAATCGTCGTGCCCTCACGTCGCACATCGACGAGTGGGCGACCGACGCCAAGCTCGAATACGGGGCCGATAGAGGGATCGAAGCTACCGGCTAGGCACGGCATAGGAGTAGTAGCCGAGGCCAATCACTCGATCGGTAATTTCTTGAATCGAGTATCTTCCGTCTTCGAACTTCATGGCTGCGGCGCGCAGCGCGTCGCCCGCCGTATCAAATACCTCAATGATCTTTCTGTCCCGCATGACGGCAAATCGACCGCGTTCGTGATCGAGAATCTTTGGCAGAAGATCTTGGAAGGCCTCAAAGTTGGCATCGATCTCTCGTTGCCGTTGCTCCTGCGTGATGGGGGTGTTCATGGAGCAGACCTCAGGAATAAGCGGCCATCAAATTCGATGGGCGACTCGGGAAGTCTACATGAACGCAGCACGTTGATGCACATCACATTCCGGCCCTCTTCGCCTGATCTCCTTGAACGCCCCGATCTCCGCATCAACCACCCGACAAACGGTTGCTCTCGGTCAAGAGCCGGCTCAGCATGAGCGCGGGAACAAGGGAGCCCGCGCCATGCCGGTCAACCTGCCGTCCGCCGACGAGGTGCGGGAAATCGCCGCGCGCTGCGGCTTTCATCTCTCCGCGGACGAGATCGAGGCCTATCGCGGTCTCATGCCGACCTATATCGCGAGCTACAATTTCGTCGATGGGTTGAGCGAGGCCGCGTTCACGCCGAAATATCCGCGTACGCGGGGCGCGCGACCGGATCCGGCCGACAACACATATGGCGCCTGGGCATGGAAGGTGCGCATCGAGGGTGCCGCCGCGGGTCCGCTCAAGGGCAAGACGGTCGCGCTGAAGGACAGCGTCATGGTCGCGGGCGTGCCGATGATGAACGGCGCCAGGCCGCTCGAGGGCTTCGTGCCGGAGTACGACGCCACGGTGGTGACGCGGCTCTTGGATGCCGGCGCAACCATCATCGGCAAGGCGGAGTGCGAGGCGCTCGGGCTTTCGGGCGCGAGCCACACGAGCCCGTTCGGCCCGGTGCACAACCCGCGGCGGCATGGTTTTTCGGCCGGCGGCTCGTCCTCAGGCTGCGCGACGCTCATCGGTCTCGGCGAGGTGGATCTCGCGCTTGGTGGCGATCAGGGCGGCTCGATCCGCATGCCTGCATCCTATTCCGGCATCGTCGGGCTCAAGCCCACCTACGGCCTCGTGCCCTATACCGGCATCATGCCGATGGAGATCGCGGTCGATCATGCCGGCCCGATGAGCGCGACCGTGCGCGACAACGCGCGGATGCTGGAGGCCATCGCCGGGCCTGACGGCATCGATTCACGCCAGCGCGATGTCGTGGTGCATCCCTACGCTTCGATGCTCGAAGGCGGCGCCAAAGGCCTGCGGATCGGCGTGGTCAAGGAGGGTTTCGGTTGGCCGACCTCCGAGCCCGATGTCGATGCCAAGGTGCGCGCGGCGGCCACGCTGTTCTGCAAGCTCGGCGCGACGGTCGAGGACGTTTCGATCCCGCTGCACCGTAACGGCATCGACATTTGGCAGCCGGTCGCGCTCGACGGCATCATGAACACGGCGACCTGGGGCGAGGGCCAGGGCGCGAGCCGGCTCGACCGCTATTCGCCCGCGCTGATGGCACGTCTGCGCGATTGGCCGAAGCAGGGCGATTCGCTGCCCCATACCGTCAAGATGATGACCGTGCTCGGCACCTATATCCGCCAGCGCCACGGCCTCCACTACTACGCCAAGGCGATGAACCTGTGGCGCAGCTTGCGCGCCGCCTATGACGCGATGCTGGCGGCGTGCGATTTGCTCCTCATGCCGACCCTGCCGATGAAGGCGACCAAGCTGCCCGCTTCCGATGCCGGGCCCACCGAGATCGTGCGGCGCGCACATGAGATGCTCCTGAATGTCGCGCCATTCGATGCGACGCATCACCCGGCGATCTCGATCCCTTGCGGCCAGAACGATGGCCTCCCCATCGGCCTCATGCTGATCGGCCGGCACTTCGATGAGCCGACCGTCTATCGTGCCGCCCACGCCTTCGAGCAGGCGCAAGATTGGCGGGCGCCGTGAGTGCGCGGGCGATCATGGCCCTCGCGGCCCCACCCCCTCCCAACCCTCCCCCGTTAGAGGGGGAGGGGCTAGGAGATTCGCTGCGGTGGATTGCCGACGTCCTCTTGTCTTCCTCCCCCCTTGAGGGGGAGGGTTGGGGTGGGGGGTGAAACCGACGGGCCGAGCGCCGATCTTGATTCGCCCCGCGACACGTGCGGATGACGATTCGGTCTGGCGCGTGATCGAGCCCATGATCCGCGAGGGCGAGACCTATCCGCTCGCGCGCGACATGACACGCGAAGCCGCGCTCGCGCATTTCTTCAAGGCCGAGCACGAGATGTTCATCGCGGAGTCCGGGGGCGCGGCGCTCGGCGCCTATTATCTGCGCGCCAACAGCACCGGCCCCGCCTCCCACGTCGCGAACTGCGGCTATGTCACCGCCACCGAGGCGCGCGGCCGCGGTGTCGCGCGCGCGATGTGCCTGCATTCGTTGGAGCGAGCCCGCGCGCGCGGCTTTCGCGCCATGCAGTTCAACCTCGTGATCAGCACCAACGAGGTCGCCGTGCACCTTTGGCAGGCCTGCGGCTTCACCATCGTCGGCCGCCTGCCCGGCGCGTTCAACTCACCGCGCCACGGCTATGTCGATGCGCTCGTGATGTATCAGGCGTTGTGAGGCGTCAGCGCTTGCGCCCCTTTGCCCCGCCGCCACCTTCGCGATTCGTCCACAGCACGGTCGGGTAGGGCACGATCCAGGACGCCCGGATGAGGTAGCAGCCGAGAATTTCCTTCGGCTCGAGCGCGTGCAGGTTCGGATACATACCTGACTTGCCGAGCTCGAGCGTCATCGAGCCGCTCCAGGTCTCGTGCAGCTTGAAGTCGGTCGGCGGAATCTCGAGCACTTCCTTGATCGGCTTCACGCCGCGCGCGGGCGCGGGGAACTTCCGAATCTGCAGCCAGGTGCCGCCCGACATCTTGGCGATCTCATCCTCGAGCGGCTTGGTGCGGCCCTTGGGCGGCAGGCTCGTCACGTTCATGCTCATGCGCATCAGGGTCTCGCCATAGCGCGTGCAATCGCCGAGCACTTGGCTGCCGTGGAAGCGGAGCGCCGTGGTCTCGCACAGATGTGCCGGCCAGCCATAGATCTCGCGCTCGAAGGTGAGCGCCATGTCGTGATCGACCCAGATGTAGTTGATGTACCAGCCCACCTTGTCGCCATAGCGCACTTTGATGCCGGTCAGGCACTCGTGATAGAGGCCGACCGAGTGCGATGGCTGGCGCATGTCGCCGATCCACGCGAGCATCGTGCCATCGCCATAGGGCTTCAGCGGTTCGGGCACCTCCCAAGCGACGGCCTTCTTGTCGGCGCGATAGACCATGAGCAGGATCTTGCCTTCCTCCATCGCCTCAAAGGGCGGCGCCGTATAGGTCGGCGCCGACAGCGGCATCGAATAGCCTTCCTCGTGCTCTTTCATAATGCGGCTCCCTGGGTTGTTGTGTGGACACTCAGCGCGGCAGCTCGATCCTCCGGTAAGACAATGCCTCGGCGATGTGGAGCCGGCGCACGGCGTCGGCGCCTTCGAGGTCGGCCAAGGTGCGCGCCACCCGCATGACCCGGTGATAGCCGCGCGCCGAGAGCTTGAGCCGCTCGACCGCCTCGCCGAGCAGCGCGCGCCCGGCATCGTCCGGCGCGGCCACGGCCTCGAGCAGCTCGCCCTCGGCCTCGGCATTGGTGCGCACCCTGGGGAAGGCGCCATGCTCGCGATAACGCGCGGCCTGCACGGCGCGGGCCCGCGCCACGCGCGTCGCCACCTCGGCCGAGCCCTCGGCCGGGGGCGGCAGCGCAAGGTCGTTGGCCGAGAGTTCGCCGACCTCGACGTGCAGATCGATGCGGTCATAGAGCGGGCCCGAGATGCGCGCTTGATACTCGATCGCGCATTTCGGCGCGCGCGTGCATGCACGGGCCGCATCGGCCAGGTAACCGCAATGACACGGGTTGAGAGCACAGATGAGCGTGCAGCGCGCCGGGTAGCTGACATGCGCATTGGCGCGCGCGATGGTGATCCGCCCGGTCTCGAGGGGTTGACGCAGGGCATCGAGCACCTGCCTTGGGAATTCCGGCAGTTCGTCCAGAAAGAGCACGCCGAGATGGGCAAGCGACACCTCGCCCGGCTTGGCGCGCAAGCCCCCGCCCACCATCGCCGGCATCGAGATCGAATGGTGCGGGTCGCGAAACGGCCGCCTGCGTGTAAGCCGACCGTCGACGAGCTGGCCGGTGACCGACGCGACCAGGCTGACCTCAAGCGCCTCCTCGGGCTCGAGTGGGGGAAGCAGTCCGGGCAGACGGGAGGCCAGCATCGATTTGCCGGAGCCCGGAGGGCCGATCATCAGAAGGTGGTGCCCGCCGGCAGCCGCGATCTCGATCGCGCGCTTGGCCGTCTCCTGGCCCTTCACGTCCCGCAAATCAGGGTAGTTGCGGCCGTCATCGACGAACGCGGGCTCCGGTCGGCCGAGCAGCTGCGTGCCCTTGAAGTGATTGATCAGCGCGAGCAGCGATGAGGGCGCCAGCACGTCCTGGCCGCCGCCCCACGCCGCCTCGCTGCCATTGGCCGCCGGGCAGATCAGGCCGAGCCCCTTTGCGTTGGCCGCGATCGCGGCCGGCAGCACGCCCGCAATGCCGATCAGCGCGCCGTCGAGCCCGAGCTCGCCGAGCGCGGCATAGCCGGCAAGCTCCTCGGCCGGCAGCACGTCCATCGCGATCAGGAGGCCGAGCGCGATCGGCAGGTCGAAGTGCGAACCTTCCTTCAGCATGTCGGCCGGCGCGAGGTTGACGGTGATGCGCCGCAAGGGCAGCGAGAGCCCGAGTGAGCTCAAGGCCGCGCGCACCCGCTCGCGCGATTCACCGACCGCCTTGTCGGGCAGACCAACGACCGCAAAGGCCGGCATGCCGGCGCCGATATGCACCTGCACATCGACCGGCTCAGCCTCGATGCCCTGGAACGCAACCGTCGTGACGTGGGCGACCATGAATGCTCCGCGAGAGGCCCGCGGCGGCATCATGGGGCCGGAAATAGGCTCCCGTCGAGGGGTGGGGCTCGCTCTGCGCTATACGAACAGGCGCTGATTGATGGCGAGGCCGTGCTCGCGGCAATAGCCCGTGTAGTGGTTGATCATCCAGAACACGTCGAGCACGAGCGTGAGATTGTCGGCCTCATCGAAGAACTCGAGCGCGCCCTGGATGCGGAAATAGGTCTTCATGCCGGGCTTGGCCTCGAGCGTGTGGATCACGCCCGGGCTCTCATGGATGAAGCTGCCGGGGGTTGCGACCCAGTCATATTCGAGGTAGCGCCAGCTCCCTTCGAGCACCAGGCCATCGACCGAGCCGCGATGACGATGCCGGCCGATCATGCCGCCCTCCGGCACCCATGTGATGTTGGTGAAGGCGTTGTTGCGCACGTCGAAGCTTAAGTGCCGCACGAACACGCCGGGGAAGATCGGCATCATCAGCCCGTCATGGCCGTCGGGCGCGATGTGCACGTCGGGCTGGCCGTAGCGCTGCGTGATGCGCTCGACCTCATCGCCCCCCATCGCCACCGAGCGCTCCGCGATCACCGTTGCCATGTCGGTTTCCCTCGTGTCACGTCCGGTGCGTTTTCCAGTCGGTGTCCTTGTAATAGATCCGGCGCTGCTGCTCCTCGGCGCGCTTGTGAAAGGCCACCGCCGCTTCATCGAAGTCGTGGGCCGGCACCGGCTCGGGCGCGAAATGGCCGAAGCGGTCGACGCCACGCACCAGCGCCGCGCTGTCCCAATCGCTTAGGGTCTGACGCGTCTCGGGCGGCACGTAGCGGAGGACGAGCCCGATGCGACGGTCATCGCTCCTGTTGGCCGGCGATGAGTGCGCGATGCCATAGGCAAAGAGCGCGGCCTGGCCGGTGCCGAGCGCCACGTTCACCGCCCGGGCTTCATCCACGCCCA
>VGET01000147.1 GCA_016869195.1 Alphaproteobacteria bacterium
GATGGTGGCAGAGGAAATGGGCATCAACGAGTTTCTCGAGGAGAACGGCATCGAGCCGGTCGAGACCGATCTCGGCGAATACATCGTGCAGCTCGCGCATGAGAAGCCGAGCCACATCCTCGCACCCGCGATCCACAAGACGAAGGACCAGGTCGCCGACCTCTTCCTCGCGCGACACAAGACGAAGCGCCTCACCGAGGCGACCGACATGGTGGCGGAGGCGCGCCAGTTCCTGCGCCCGCGCTATCTCGCCGCCGGCGCCGGCATCACGGGTGCGAACTTCCTGATCGCGGAGACCGGCTCGATCATCCTCGTCACCAATGAGGGCAATGCCGAGCTCACGCAAATTCTGCCGAAGGTGCACATCGTGCTCGCGACGGTGGAGAAGGTGATCCCGACGCTGGATGATGCGTCCACCTTCCTGCGTCTGCTCGCGCGCTCGGCCACGGGCCAGGAGTTCGGCACCTATACGACGCTCGCCACCGGCCCGCGGCGTGCCGGCGATCCCGATGGGCCCGAGGCGTTCCACGTCATCCTGCTCGACAACGGGCGCACGAAAATCCTCAACAGCGAGTTCCGCGAGATCCTGCGCTGCATCAAGTGCGGCGCCTGCATGAACGCCTGCCCGGTCTATGGCACGGTCGGCGGCCACGCCTATGGCTGGGTCTATCCTGGCCCGATCGGCGCCGCGCTCGCGCCCAATCTGATCGGGCTCGAAGAGGCCCGGCACTTGCCCAATGCGTCGACCTTCTGCGGCCGGTGCGAGTCCGTCTGCCCGATGCGCATTCCACTGCCGAAGCTGATGCGGCAATGGCGCGAACAGGAGCATGTGAAGAAGCTCTCGGCCTCGCGCTATCGCTGGGGCCTCGGGCTCTGGGCCTTCGCCGCCAAGCGGCCGACGCTCTATGCGATGGGCGCGCGCGCGGGGAGCCGAATCTTGCGCTGCTTCGGCGCCTCGCGCGGCCGCTTTGCCAGCCTGCCACTCGCCGGCGGCTGGACCGCGACGCGTGATTTCCCCGCGCCAGAAGGCACCACCTTCCGCACCGCCTGGGCGCGCCGGGGCCGCAGCGGATGACTCCCGTCATTCCGCCGACCACGTCGCACGTCTTTCGTGACAACTCGGTCAAGGCGCTCGCGAACCCGCAGCTTCAGCGCGCGCTCAGCAATATCAGACGCGACTTCGTCGATAGCCGCGGCCGCGCGCTCGCCGACCTGCCAGAAGAGGAATACGCGGCGCTCAAGGCCGAGGCCAAGGCGCTCAAGGATCACACGCTCGCCCACCTCGACTTCTATCTGGAGCGCTTCGCCGCGAAGGTGGCGGAGACCGGCGGCGAGGTGCATTGGTGCGCCACTGCCGCCGAGGCGCGCGAGACCATCATCGCGCTGTGCAAGCGCTACAACGCCAAGACCATCGCCAAGGGCAAGTCGATGGTCGGCGAGGAGATCGACCTAAACGCCTATCTCGAGGCCGCGGGCCTTCGCCCGATCGAGACCGACCTCGGCGAATATATCATCCAGATGAAGGGCGATCGCCCGAGCCACATCACGGCGCCGGCGATCCACCTGACCAAGGAGGATGTCGGCGATCTGTTCGCCGAAAAGCACAAGCGGCCCCGAAAGAGCGAGATCCCGGCGCTGGTCGGCGAAGCACGCGAGATGCTGAGGCCGCGCTATCACGAGGCCGATATCGGCCTCACCGGCGCCAACTTCCTGATCGCGGAGACCGGCTCGTCCGCCATCATCACCAATGAAGGCAATGGCGATCTGTCACAGATCCTGCCGCGCGCCCATATCGTGCTCGCGAGCATCGACAAAATCGTGCCGACGCTCGAGGATGCGCTGACGATTTCGCGCATCCTGGCGCGCACCTCGTCGGGCCAGGAGTTCACGGTCTACACCACGTTCTCAACCGGCGTGCGCCGTGCCGGCGATGTCGATGGGCCGGCGGCGTTTCATGTCGTGCTGCTCGACAATGGTCGCTCGAAGCTCCTCGGCACCAAGCAGGAACCGATTCTCCGCTGCATCCGCTGCGCCGCCTGCCTCAACCACTGCCCGGTCTACAAATCGGTCGGCGGCCATGCCTATGGCTGGGTCTATACCGGCCCGATGGGCGCGGTGATCACGCCCGCGCTCCTCGGCGTCGAGCGCTCGGGTCCGCTGCCGAACGCGTCAACCTTTTGCGGGCGCTGCGAGGCGATCTGCCCGATGAGCATTCCCTTGCCGAGCCTGATGCGGCATTGGCGCGAGACGGAATATGAGCGCAAGGGCGCACCGGCGGCTTATCGTCATGGCCTCGGGCTCTGGGCGTTCGTCGCGAAACGTCCACGCCTCTATGCGCTGGCGACAGGGTTGGGCGCGCGCGTGCTCGGTTGTTTCGGCCGCGGCCGCGGGCGCTTAAGCGCGCTGCCGCTGGCCGGCGGCTGGACCGGCACACGCGATTTTCCGGCGCCCGAAGGCGCCACCTTCCGCGCCCAATGGCGCGCGGCGCATGGCAGAGGATAAAGCGATGAGCGGCACGGACGGCAAGGCGGCAATCCTCGGCAATATCCGGCGCGCGCTTGGGCGTGGCGAGCTCAGTGGCGCGGCGCGGGCCGAATGCGAGGCGCGCCTGAAGGAGCATCCGTCGAATCTGATCCCCGCCCGCTCCAAGCTGCCGAAGGCCGAGCAAGTGGAGCTCTTCGTCAAGATGGCGGAGGCGGTGAAGGCCAGCGTCACGCGGGTCGCGCGCGATGAGGATGTGCCGGGCGCGCTGGTCGGCTATCTCAAGGGGCAGAACCTGCCGTCTGACGTCGTGATGGCGCCCGATGCCTCGCTCGATCGCTATGGCTGGCAGAGTGAGAGGATGCTCAGCGTGCGTCGCGGCCGGCCCGAGGATGCCGATCAGGTGGGCGTCACCGGCGCCCTGTGTGGCGTGGCCGAGACCGGCACCTTGATGATGGCCTCAGGCCCCGACCACCCGACCACGCTCAACTTCATGCCGGAGACGCACGTCGTCGTGCTGCGCGCCGAGCAGGTGGTCGGCGCCTATGAAGAGGGCTTCAACATCCTGCGCGCGCGCGGCGCGACCCTGCCGCGCACGGTGAACTTGGTTACCGGCCCGTCGCGCACTGGCGATATCGAGCAGAAGATCGAGCTGGGCGCCCACGGGCCGAGGCGGCTCCACATCATCGTTGTCGGAGATTGAAGGGGGGTCTGGGGGCCTAAGGCCCCCGGTCTTTTCTCTGATGGCGAAAAAACGTCTCAGCGATGACGACCTCGCGCTTTGGCAGCGTGTGACCGCGCAGACCGAGCCGCTGGCGCGCGCGAAGCGGCCCGTGTCACGCCCAAAGAAGGCCAAGCCGGTTGCCGCACCGACGCCGGCCCCGCCCGCGCCCGTCAGCGCGGCGCCTAGGCCGCCCGCGAAGCCGACCATCACGGTCTCGACGGCGCTTTTGCAAAGTCAGGCGCCCGACCGACGCACGGCCACTAAGCTCAAGCGCGGCCAGATCGCGATCGAGGCCAGGCTTGATCTGCATGGCATGACCCAAAGCGAAGCACATGAAGAGCTACGGCGCTTTATCGCCGGTAGCCGCGAGCTGGGTCGGCGTTGCGTGCTGGTGGTCACGGGGGTCGGCGCGCGCGGCGGTGGCGTCTTGCGGCGCTCGGTGCCGCGCTGGCTGGCGGAGCCCACGCTTCGTGAGGCGGTGCTCAATGTCGCGGCCGCCGAGCAGCGCCATGGCGGCCAGGGCGCGCTCTATGTGCTGTTGCGGAAGAAACGCTCGTGAGAGATCTCAGCCGCCCCCGACCGGAATCATGATCTCGTTGCGCCGAAGGAACCAGGGCGTGAAGGGCGGGTCATAGCGCGCCCAGATCGGCTCGCCCGTCGCTTCCAGGCCCGCGCGCGCCATGGCGGCGCGAAGCGTCGCGAGCTGTTCCTCATAGAGGCCGCTCGACCATGAGCCCGAATAGCGCAGCACGGCGAAGCGCTCGGCCGGCACGGTGCGGAGGCTGACGGCCGGGTCGGTCGGTTTCGGCAGGGTGTCGAGCGTGAAGCTCGACGGCATCATGAAGCGCATCACTGCGCCGCCCTCGCCTTTCTGCTGCGTCACCGGCGCGGTCATCGCGATCTTCTGCGGCGCGGTGGTCACCGGTGCCGTCATGGAGATTTCCTGCGCGCCCGTGTTCTGGCCGCTGATGTAATCGAACAGCCGCCTGAAGCCGTCATCGCTCGCCTCGTCGGTGCCGCCGGCGATGGGCGTCTCGGCCACGACATAGGAGGCATAGTCGCGCACCTCGAACCCGTCCGATGTTTGCGACGCGGTGTAGCGCGGCTGCTCATAGCTGCCGCTGCAACCGACGAGAGCCAAGGCCAGCGCAAGCACGATCGCGACCTTTCCGAGCATCATGATGACCGATCCGCAAATTGGTGATGCAGACGATACGCCGTCGCGCGCCGAGCGGATCACGGCGGCCGCGGAAGGGGCCGGTCGCTAGCGCGCTTTCTTCAGCCGCGTGCTGTTCGACTTGAACCACGACGCAAGCGTGGCTTGGTCCAACGTGCCGGCCGCCAGCGCGACGATGGCCTCGACCTCGTCGGGCTCCTCGGGCTCGAAGTCCCACCCGTTCAGGAACAGGAAGGCGCGGGCGCAGAGGAGGCCGGTGCGCTTGTTGCCATCGAGGAAGGGGTGGTTCTTGACCACGCCATGGCAGAGCGCCGCCGCCAGGTCGAAGATCGTGGCGTCGGGCTCATAGGCCAGCACATTGCGCGGCCGGTCGAGCGCGCTTTCCAGCAGGCCCTGGTCGCGAATGCCGCTGATGCCGCCGAACATCGCGCTCGCCTCGTCATGGAGCGCGAGCGCCATGCGGAGGCTGAGCCACTTCGGCGTCTTCACCGCTTGGCCAGCTCCTTCAGCGCGTTCCTGTGCCGGCGCATATAGGCGCGGTTCTGCTCCAGCACGGCGGCGAAATCAGGGTCGAAGGGCGTCAGCATCACGCCGTCTGGTGTCTTGACCGCGAACAGCGTGTCGCCCTGGCCGACGCCGAGCGCATCGGTCAGGTCCTTGGTCAGGACGAGGCCGAGCGAATTGCCGATCTTGCGAACCTTGACGGGTGCGGACATGGGCAACCACCTCGCAGTTTTACAGATGTTATTACGTTCCGTGGAGAACGACAAGGGCGGAAATCGAACGCGCTCGTAATTCTTGTCGTCATTCTCCGGCGATGCGTCGCATCGACCGGAGAATCCATTGAGCAGCGAGAACGTTGAGAGATGGGTCCCCCGGTCCGCGCGTGCCGCGCGGCCGGAGGACGGCGACCAAGTGTGCGCTCGTCGGCGCGCCCGATCGTCGTGGCCGGCTCACAAAATAAATTTGCTCAAGTCCGCGTTTTTGGCGAGCGCGCCGACGTGCTCGCGCACATAGGCGGCGTCGATGGAGACGGTTGAGCCGCTCTTCTCGCTGGCGTCGAAGCTGACGTCCTCGAGCAGCTTCTCCATCACGGTATGAAGGCGCCGCGCGCCGATGTTCTCGACCGAGCGGTTGACCTCGGCCGCGAGGTCAGCAATCGCGTCGAGCGCATCGGGCGTGAAGTCGAGCGTCACCGTCTCGGTCTTCATCAGCGCGGTGTATTGCCGAAGCAGGCTGTTCTCCGGCTCAGTGAGGATGCGCTTCAAGTCATCGCGGGTCAGTGCCTTCAGCTCGACGCGAATGGGGAGCCGCCCCTGCAGCTCGGGCAGCAGGTCAGCAGGCTTTGCGAGGTGGAACGCGCCCGAGGCGATGAAGAGGATGTGATCGGTCCTGACGGTGCCGTGCTTGGTCGAAACCTGCGTGCCCTCGATCAGCGGCAACAGATCGCGCTGCACGCCCTCGCGGCTGACATCGCCGCCGATGCGGTGCTCCGAGCCGCGCGCGCAGATCTTGTCGATCTCGTCCAGGAACACGATGCCGTGATTCTCGACCCGCTCGATTGCGCTCCTGACCACGCGCTCATTGTCCAGGAGCTTGTCGCTCTCTTCCGCAATCAGCACGTCATAGGATTCCGCGACCGACATCTTGCGCCGGCGGGTGCGCCTGCCGAAGGTCTTGCCCAATACCTCGCCGAGATTGAGCATGCCCATCTGCGCGCCCGGCATGCCGGGAATCTCAAAGGTCGGGAGCTGCGGGTTCGTGGCATCGCCCGTCTCGATCTCGATTTCCTTCTGGCCGAACTCGCCATCCCTGAGGCGCTTGCGGAACTTGGCGCGCGTCTCGGCGCTTGCGCCCTCGCCGACCAGCACGTCGAGCACGCGCTCCTCGGCGGCGAGCTCGGCCTTGGCGGTCACCTCTTTCCGCATGGAATCGCGCTGCATGTGGATGCCGATCTCGACCAGGTCGCGCACGATCTGCTCGACATCGCGCCCGACATAGCCGACCTCGGTGAACTTCGTCGCCTCGACCTTGATGAAGGGCGCCTGGGCGAGCCGTGCGAGGCGGCGCGCAATCTCGGTCTTGCCCACGCCGGTCGGGCCGATCATCAGGATGTTCTTCGGCATCACCTCTTCGCGCAACTCGGGCGCAAGCTGCTGACGGCGCCAGCGATTCCTGAGTGCAATGGCGACCGCGCGCTTGGCCTCGCGCTGCCCGACGATAAAGCGGTCAAGCTCGGAAACGATCTCGCGCGGGCTGAAGGCACTCATGGACAAGTGAACTCACCGTCGAAATATTTGCTCACACCCCCACCCCAACCCTCCCCCGTCGAGGGGGAGGGGGGAAGAGGGCGGCCCACATCGGTCTCGAGTTTGGAGCCCCACGTCGCGAGGCTTGTTTCTATGGATTTCCCTCCCCCCTTGCGGGGGAGGGCAAGGGTGGGGGGTGAGTTGTGGGCTGGAAGAGACATCGATGATTTCGGTTAGCGCGGCAGAAGCTCGAGCGTGAGCGAGCGGTTGGTGTAGATGCAGAGGTCGGCGGCGATGGCCATGGCCTTGCGTGCGATCGCCTCGGCGTCGAGCCCGTCCACGTCGATGAGCGCGCGCGCCGCAGCAAGCGCATAGGCCCCGCCCGAGCCGATGCCGATGAGGCCATCCTCAGGCTCGAGCACATCGCCGATGCCGGTTAGCACGAGAGAGGTAGAGTCATCCACCACCGCCATCATGGCTTCCAGCCGGCGCAGATAACGATCCGTCCGCCAGTCCTTGGCAAGCTCGACACAGGCGCGGGTGAGCTGGCCCGGGTGCTGCTCGAGTTTGGCCTCAAGCCGCTCGAACAGGGTAAAGGCGTCGGCCGTCGCGCCGGCGAAGCCGGCGATCACGCCGCCATCGCCGAGGCGGCGCACCTTGCGGGCGTTTGACTTGAGCACGACATTGCCGAGCGTCACCTGGCCGTCGCCCGCGATCACCACCCCGCGCCCCTTGCGCACAGACAGAATCGTCGTGCCATGGGCGGCGGCAGGGCTCGAGTCGGTCATCGGTTTTCCTTAATCAGCCAGGCGGGGCGGCGAGTCTGCAGCGATCATTTATAGGGGATGCCCGCCCCGCGCCACCATCGAGGGTGGCGCTGGGGCTGGGCTGTGGCGCACCGACCGCGGACTCAGGTGCTGGATGTGGGGAGCCTTTGGCCGTGTTCAAGGGCGGCCGAGAGGCTGGCGAACCCGGTCCCGCTTTGCTAAAAGGGGCGCCTCCGCCGGCCGTGCCCGGCCAACCCCCTGATGTGTCATGACGGCCACACCGCGTCGGGCCCGCGTTGAGCGGGTCACCAAGGAAACCAGCATCGCCGTCGAGCTCGATCTCGATGGCACCGGCCGCTACGAGGTCTCCACCGGCATCGGCTTTCTCGATCACATGCTGGAGCAGCTCTCGCGCCACAGCCTGATCGACCTGAAGTGCAAGGCCAAGGGCGACCTGCACATCGATTTTCACCACACCACCGAAGATACCGGGCTCGCGATCGGCGAGGCGGTCTCGAAGGCGCTGGGGGATCGGCGCGGCATTCGCCGCTATGGCTCGGCCGTGATTCCGATGGACGAGACCTGCTCGCGCGTCGCGCTCGACGCCTCCAACCGCCCCTACCTCATCTGGAAGGTGCGCTTCGAGCGGCCGAAGCTCGGCGAGATGGATACCGAGCTGTTCAAGGAGTGGTTCCAGGCGTTCGCGCAGAGCGCCGGCCTCACGCTCCACATCGAAACGTTTTACGGCGAGAACAACCACCATATCGTCGAGTCGTGCTTCAAGGGTCTGGCGCGCGCGCTGCGCGAAGCGGTCGAGCTCGATGCGCGCGCGCTCGCGGCGGTGCCCTCGACCAAGGGCACGCTCACCGGCACCATCGCCAGCTGACCATGCGTCGCTACGCCGTGTACCTCCCGCACGGCGCCGCGCCTGGCGCGGAGGCCGCCGGCCCGCTCGATCCCGGCGCGTTCAGCGGGCTCGTCCTGGTGCGCGAGGGCTTCAGCTGGTCGGGTGCCG
>VGET01000148.1 GCA_016869195.1 Alphaproteobacteria bacterium
GAAGCCGAGCCGGCGCCCATGACCGCCACAAACAGAAACCGCCCCGACGCGCGTGGCGCCGGGGCGGCATCCGTTTGGCAACCGTCGGCTGGAACCAGCCGGCCGGTGGATTGCTACAAGACTACTTTTTCTTCGCCGCGCACGGGTTGCACGGATTGCACGGGTTCTTGGCCGCGCACGGGTTGCACGGGTTGCAGGCCGCCTTCTTGGCCGCGCACGGGTTGCAGGCATTACAGGCCGCGATCACGATCTCCTCGCTCGCCTGGGCCGCGATCGGCAGCGCCGCACCGGCAGCTGCGGTCACGACGGTCATGGCGATGATGGTTTCCTTCAACATGGTCTTCCCTCTCCTCATTGGGTCCTGGGGCCCGAATCGGTCGCCCACCGCGACCTGCCCTCCTCGCCCCGGTGAGCGGGATATTGGTGCGCCTGGCCCGGCGGGGGGAAGCCACATACTCGTTACTCGCAAGGAATTGATCCGTGGTGATCGGGCTGCCGCTTTCGGGCCAGCCCGATGAGCAGCCCGCCCGACCACTGTCTGTTCGAGGTGCTTGAGGCCATCGCACGGCGCGCCGGCCAGGCGATTCTGGCGCTATATGGCGGCTCGGCCGGGGTGCGCCTCAAGGGCGACTCGACGCCGGTCACCGAGGCCGACCTCGCCGCCGACCGGGTGATCGCGGCGGGACTGGCCGGGCGATTTCCGGATATTCCCGTGATCTCGGAAGAGAGCGTCGGCAGCGCAATCGCGCCGCCAGAGGGGGCGCATCGATTCTTTCTGGTCGATCCGCTCGATGGCACGCGCGAGTTCCTGGAGCGCACCGACGAGTTCACAGTGAACATCGCGCTCATCGAGAGCACGCGATCGGTTGCCGGCATCGTCTACGCCCCAGCGCTCGATGAGTGCTATGTCGCGGCCGGTGGGGTCGCTTGGTTCATCGGCAAGGACGGCCGACGCGAGGGCCCGCTCCGCGCCCGCGCGCCAGCGACCACGGGGTCCGTCATCCTCGCCAGCCGCTTCCATCGCGATGCCAAGACCGACGCCTTCATCGCCTCGCAGGCTGGCGCTCGTGTGATCACGGCAGGCAGCGCGCTCAAATTTGGCGTGTTGGCGCGCGGTGCGGCCGACCTCTATCCGCGCCATGGCCGCACCATGGAGTGGGATACCGCGGCCGGTCATGCCGTGCTCGCCGCCGCCGGCGGCAGCGTGCGCACCTTCGACGGCGTTGATCTCGCCTATGGCAAACCCGGCTTCGCCAATCCCGGCTTCGTCGCCCGCGGCCTCGATTGAGCGCGTGCTCTCCAACGTCATACTGGCCACGAGTCCGTCTGAGGGGACCGTGCGACATAGCACGATGGACCCCGGCCTTCGCCGGGGTGACAATCTGAGTCGGCGTGCTTTTGAAGTCATTGATGGCCGAACCGGAGGCATGGTGACGCGTCTCTTACCCGAAGACCCCGCAGGCATCGCCGCGGCGGCCGAGACACTGCGCGCCGGCGGCGTGATCGTGATGCCGACAGATACCCTCTACGGTATAGGTGCCGACGCCACGAACGAGGCCGCGGTCGCGCGCGTGTTCGAGGTCAAGGGCCGGGGCGACGACAAGCCACTCCTTGTGCTCGCGCCCGACCTTGCCACCGTCGAGCGCGAAGTGATGCTGTCATCGAGCGCACGAACGCTCGCGGATCGGTTTTGGCCGGGCCCCCTCACCCTGATTGCAAGCCGAAGGCCCGATGCGAGCCTCGCCCGTGGTCTCAACCCGGCTGGAACATCGATCGGGCTCCGTGTGCCTGACCGGCCCGCGACGCTGGCCTTGCTCCGCGCCTTCGGCCGCCCGATCACTGCACCGAGCGCCAACCGCACCGGTGACGCGCCGGCACGCTCGGCGCCCGAGGCGCTGCGCGCACTCGGCACGCTGGTCGATCTCGTGCTCGACGGCGGCGCGAGTAAGGAATCGCGGCCCTCGACCATCATCGACTGCACGGGCGCACGACCACGCCTCGTGCGCGAGGGCGCGCTCGCGCGTGCATCGATCCAGAGCACCATCCGAGAGCTGGATTGAACCTTTAAAAAACTTGTTAACGCGGGAGGAAATATTTCTCGCCGCGCGCACTGGTGGTGCTTGGTGTTTGTGCGCGCCATCACTATCATTGTTGGTGTGGGGACCCTGATCGTGGACTGAACCAATGACGAAGATACTGGTCGTCGAAGACGAAGCTGCGATCCGCGAAAAGTTGATGACGGTGCTCGGATTCGAGGGCTTCGAGACCTTTGGGGCCGGCGATGGGCGCACGGGTGTTGAGCTCGCGCGGCGCGAGCATCCCGATCTCATCGTGTGCGACATCATGATGCCGGACCTGAACGGCTATGGTGCGCTGCGCGAGCTGCGTGCCCACCCGGACACGGCGGCGATCCCCATCATCTTCCTGACCGCGGCCGCGAGCCGCGCCGACATGCGCAAGGGCATGGAACTTGGTGCCGACGACTACATCACCAAGCCCTATACGGTCGAGGAACTGCTGGCGGCGGTGCGCACCAGACTCGCGCGCCAGCAATCGATCAAGGACACCGCCGGCGAGCCTGCGCTCGAAAAGCCGGTCGAGGCCTGAGCCCCCGAAGGTCATGCGTGGGCCGGCGCGCCTGATCGGGCGGATTGCCGGCGCCATCGCGCCCCTCTTGGTCGCGGCGACGCTCGGCGCCTGTGCACCCGAGCTCAGGCCGGCCGGTCGGCCGGTTGCCGAACCCCAACTGCACGACGACGCGATCATCGCGCCCGATGGCGCACGGCTGCCGCTCCGTGTCTGGGAACCTGAGGGCGAGCCCCGCGCGATCATCCTCGCGCTCCACGGCTTCAACGACTACAGCACCGCGTTCGACCTGCCGGCGCGCTATTGGGCGGAACACGGCATCCTGACCTATGCCTATGATCAGCGCGGCTTCGGCGCGACCGTGACCGCCGGCTACTGGTCGGGCACCTCGACCATGATCGCCGATCTCAACGTCGCGGCGTCGCTGATCCGCGCCAAGCACAAGGGCACGCCCCTCTTTCTACTCGGCGAGAGCATGGGCGGCGCGGTGCTCGCGGCCGCCGCCAACCCTGAACTGCCGCCGACCGAGGGCGTCATCCTCGTCGCGCCGGCGGTGCGCGCGCGCGCCACCATGAACCCGTTCTATGAGACAGTGCTCTGGCTCGGCTCGCATATTTTCCCCTATCTGAGGCTCACCGCCGGCCAATATGCCCGGATGCCGACCGACAATATCGAGGTGCTGCGCGCGATGTCGGAGGATCCGCTCGTGATCAAGCGCACGCGGGTCGATGCCGTGTGGGGCCTGGTCGACCTGATGGACCACGCCTTCGAGAAGGCGCCCGCGATCGGCGCCGTGCCGACGCTCGTCGTCTATGGCACTTCGGATGAGATCGTGCCGCGTGAGCCGGTCGATGCGTTCGTCGCGCGCCTGCCAAGCCGGGTGCCGGTCGCGGTCTATGACGGAGGCTACCACATGCTGCTGCGCGACCTGAATGCCAAGGCCGTGCTCGACGACGTGCTCGCGTTCATCGCTGACCCCGGCGCCCGCCTCGCCTCGCACGCCGACGGCGCCGGCACAGCGCTGTTCAATCGGCTCGACGGTCCCGGCTTCGACTGACGCGGAGTTAGAGCATGATCTTCTCAGATTGAAGTACCTGCGCCGGAGGAATTTCGCGTCACGGGCAGAAGAAGGGCGAAGCGCGTATCGGGAATACGGGCGAGCCCTTCGACGAACCCGTGACGCGAAAGGCCCCGGCCCTGCGGGTTACGCCATGGCGGGCGCCCGCGTCGTTGCGCCGCTCGACCGATGGCCCCGCATCGCTCTTCGCGCCGCGCCTAGCGGATCGCAACGCCACGACGCAACGCAGGCGATTCAATCTGAGAAGATCATGCTCTAGACGCCCGGGATGAGCTGTGGCGCGATCTCGTCGGCGAGCGAGCGCATCGCCTCGGGTGCGAAATTGCCGATCAGCGCGTAGCCATAGTTCTTGACGCGCCAATGAAGCAGCGTCACTGCGCCTTCCTTGTCCTCGCGCGCCACCACCGTGCGATCCTGCCCGGCCGAGGGCACGACCGAGAGCGCGAAGGGCGAGCCGTCCTCCGCGACATAGAGGAATTGCGCCGAGGGCTGCCCCGCGACGATCACAAGGCGCCCACCCTTCAAGGTGAGGCCGTGGGTTGAGAGATCGGGCACGGCGATCGGGCGGTTCAGCTTGTCGGCGAACCAGACGCCCGCGTCCTTGCCGTCGACGTCGACCATCGCCCGCGCTTCGCTCCGATAGATGCCTGCATAGACATCGTAGGAGCGCTTGACCTGCTCGATCCAGGCATCCTCATAGGTTTCGAGCGAGACGTCGTTGACCCGGACGACGCCGGAGAGAAACGCGCCGAGCCCGAGCGCGATCACCACCGCCGCGGCCGCGCCGGCCACGCCATAGACCCAATGCCGGCCGCGCGGGCCGGGCCACAACGCCGCGGGCCATGACCGCGAACGCCGATTGGCCCGGCGTGCGAGGCGATCGAAGGCGACCTGAAGCCGCTCCGGCACCGGCTCGCGCTCAACCGCGGCAAAGGATTGATGCACGGCGTGCGACACCGCGCGCAACGCCTCGATCCGCGCCCTAAGCTGCGCATCGCTCGCCTCGGCCCGAGCGATCGCGCGTGCGTCCTCGGCCGGCAACTCGCCGTCGAGATAGGCGCCCAACGTCTCGTCGCTATAGCGGGCCATCAGCCTCTCGTTCCATCGGCGGCGCGCCCGGCACCCTTGCCGAGCCGCTCCGCGAGTTGCGCACGCGCACGGGCGAGCCGGCTCATCACCGTGCCGACGGGCACATCGAGCACCGCCGCTGCCTCGCGATAACTCATCTCCTCGACGCAGACGAGAAGGAGGGCGGCGCGCTGCTCGCTCGGCAACTCGGTGATCATCCGTCTGACCTCTTCCAACGTCAGCCGCGCCTCGACGCCTGAAAGCGCGCTCGGGCTCGGCCGCTCCATCGCCTCTTCCAGCCCGGTGAGGTTGCGCCGGCGCTTGCGCCGACGCAGCTCGTCGAGCCAGACCGTGTGGACCACGCGATACAGCCACGAATCGAGCCGCATGCCCGCCACCCACCGCTCGGCGCCGGACAGCGCCTTTTCGCAGGCCGCCTGCACCACCTCGTCCGCGTCTTCCACGCTGCCGGTCAGGCCGAGCGCGAAGCGCCGAAGTCGCGGCAGCTGCGCGGCCATGCCGGCGCGCACAAAGTCCGCTACGGCCGCGCCGGTCCGCCGATCCTCATCGGTCATAGCAATAACGTCCGATCGCCACCGGCTATTCCCAACTATTCCGCCGATTCGGTCACGATTTCGTCAGGCCGGCCACCTGCTTGGGTGGCGGGGCCTGCCTCCGATCTTAGCCGAAGGCCGGGGCACGGCAATTCTCAAGGCGCGCTTTTTTCGTGACGGACGGAATAATTCGAGGTGAGCGTCGTTATCGATGCGACTGCCCTCGCAGGCAGTCGACGTTCAACGACAATCAACTCTGGAGGATCCGATATGCGCAAGCTTGCTCTCGCTCTGGCTCTCCTGCTCGCCGGTGGCATCCTGGTTCCGGCCGGCGTCGCCTTTGCCGATGACGATGCGGCCAAGAAGTGCGAGGCCGAGACCGATGCGGCGAAGAAGGAAGAGTGCATGAAGGCGGCGTCGGGCGGCTGAGCCGTTTCATCGCTCTGATCCGACCGGAACGTCCCTGATCAACCGTTCGGCCGACATGTGCGGCTGACCGTCTCCGGTAGAGATCACGCTTGAAGGCCCGGGGTGGAGCGTCACGTCGGGCCTTCATTTTGTCGGCGGGGCGAGCCAAGCTGCGGACACGTATCGCACCTTGGCCCAAGGCGAATCCATGTTCGACCCCAAATACCTCAAATTCGACACGCTGGCGCTGCACGCCGGCCAGCGGCCCGACCCCGCAACCGGCGCGCGCGCCGTGCCGATCTATCAATCGACCTCGTTCGTGTTCGAGAGCACCGAGCACGCGGCTTCGCTCTTCAACCTCGAACGCGGCGGCCACATCTATTCGCGCATCTCGAACCCGACCGTCGCCGTGCTCGAGGAGCGCGTCGCGGCGCTCGAGGGCGGCGTCGGTGCGGTCTGCACTGCAAGCGGACAGGCGGCGCTGCACCTCGCGATCGCGACATTGATGGGCCAGGGCGGCCACATCGTGGCTTCCGCCTCGCTCTATGGCGGCAGCCACAACATGCTGACCCACACCTTGCCGCGCTTCGGCATCACGGCGACCTATGTGCATCCACGCGACACCGAAGGCTTTGCGCGCGCGATCCGGCCCGAGACGAGGCTCGTGTTCGGCGAAACGCTCGGCAATCCCGGCCTCGAGATCATGGACGTGCCGGCGGTCGCGCGCATCGCGCACGAACACGGCCTGCCGCTCATGCTCGATAACACCTTCGCGACGCCCTGCCTGTTCCGCCCGTTCGATCATGGCGCGGACCTCATCATGCATTCGGTGACGAAGTTCCTCGGCGGCCATGGTGTCGCGATCGGCGGTGTCGTAGTCGATCATGGCCGCTTCGACTGGAAGGCCTCGGGTAGGTTCCCGACCTTGACCGAACCCTATGCCGGCTATCACGGCCTCGACTTCGCCGACGAGTTCGGCCCCGGCGCATTCCTGATGCGCGCGCGGGCGGAGGGCCTGCGCGATTTCGGCGCGTGCCTCGCGCCGCAGAACGCGTTCTATCTGCTCCAGGGCGTCGAGACCATGGCGCTCCGGGTGCAGCGCCATGTCGAGAACGCACGCAAGCTGATCGCATTTCTCGCCAAGCACGAGGCGGTCGCCTGGGTCAGCTATCCCGAGCTACCGAGCCACCCGGATCACGAGCGTGCCAAGGTGCTCTTGCCGAAAGGCGCGGGCTCGATCTTCTGCTTCGGCGTCAAGGGCGGGCGCGAGGCGGGGCGCAAATTGATCGAGGCGGTGACGCTCTATTCGCACCTCGCCAATGTCGGCGACGCCAAGAGCCTGATCATCCACCCCGCCAGCACGACGCATCAGCAGATGGACGCGGACGCACTGATGAAGGCCGGCGTCGGCGAGGACATGGTGCGCCTTTCGGTCGGTCTCGAGGACGCGGACGATCTGATCGACGATCTCGACCGCGCGCTCAAATCATCGCAGAGGCGCTGACCATGGACCTGATCGTCAATGGCAAGCGGGTTCACGCGACCACGGGCGGACGCGACTTTGACCCTTCGCGCCCGGTCTCGATCTTCATCCATGGTGCGGGCATGGATCACACCGTCTGGAAGCTCCAGACGCGCTATTTCGCCTGGCATGGCGGCAGCGTGCTGGCCATCGATCTGCCCGGCCATGGCGCGAGCAAAGGGCCGGCGCTCGAAAGCATCGAGGCAATGGCGGCTTGGGTGCTCGCGCTGATGGACACCGCCAAGGTCGAGCGCGCCGGGCTAGCGGGCCATTCCATGGGCTCGCTGGTCGCGCTCGAAGCCGCGGGGCGCGCGCCCGAACGGCTGCGCGGGCTGGCGCTGCTCGGTTGCGCCGTGCCCTTGAAGGTGACCGATGTGTTGCTCGAGCGCTCGGCCGCGCACGACCATCTCGCGCTCGATCTGGTCAATTCCTGGGGCTTCGGCCGGCGCGCGCAATTCGGCGGCCACCGTGTGCCGGGGATGTGGATGATGCAAGGCGGGCTCGGCGTGCTCGAGCGCCAGGATGACGGCGTGCTGAACGTCGATTTGCGCGCTTGCAATGCCTATCAGGGCGGCGAGGCGGCGGCCGCGCGCGTCAGCTGCAAGACGCTGCTCGTCATCGGCGAGCGCGACGTGATGACGCCGATGAAGTCAGCGCTCGCGCTCGCCGGCAGGATCAAGGGCGCCGAGACCGTGACCCTGCCCGGCATCGGCCACATGATGATGGACGAAGCGCCAGACGCGACGCTCGATGCCTTGCGCCGCGTGATGTAGGCCGTCGTCGCATTGTCGTCTCTTCAAAGAACACCGTCACCCCGGCGGAAGCCGGGGTCCAGATTCTCTATCGCTCAGTCCTGGGAAACCGACGAAGGGCCCGCATGGATACCGGGCCGTAAGCTTCGCGTCCGAACACCTGCGGTGTTCCGGCTCAGCTAACGCCCGGTATGACAGACGGAGGAGGCCAATCTAATACCAATCCTCACTGATGGTGACCGATGGCGGCCCAGTCGCGCAGGCCGATGGACATGATCTTCCAGGGCTGGTCGATGAGGGCGTTCCAGGCGGCACAACAGAGGGCGAGGATGTCGTCATAGCT
>VGET01000149.1 GCA_016869195.1 Alphaproteobacteria bacterium
CATTCACCTTCTAACGTTGCCGGCTCGTCAATCGCCTCGTTGCGACTGGCGACCGATATCCTGAAGGGCACTGCCCGTGAAACGTTTAGCCCTGTCTTTGGTTGCTCTTGGCGTTGTTGCCGCCGCCTTCGCCGGCGGCGCGCGGGCCGAGACGCTTGAGGACGCCTTGATCAGCGCGTACCAGAGCAACCCGACATTGCTCGCGAAGCGTGCCGAGCTGCGCTCGGTCGACGAAGGGGTGGCCGAGGCTCGCAGCGGCTACCGGCCGACCATTTCGGTCGACGGCGACGTCGGCCACACCGAGTTCGAGACCGAATCGCCGGCGGGCACGCAGGACGCCTCGCTCAATCCGCGTTTGGTATCCTTGAACGCGGTTCAGCCGATCTACCTCGGCGGGCGCACGCCAGCCGCCATCCGCGTGGCCGAGAATCAGGTGCAAGCGGCGCGCGCTGATCTTCAGGTCACCGAGCAGCGCGTGTTGCTTGATACCGTGACCGGCTTTGTCGATGTGCTGCGTGATCAGGCCGAAGTCGATCTGAACATCAAGAACGTGATGGTGGTCGGCAAGCAGCTCGAAGCCGCCAAGAATAGGTTCGATGTCGGCGATGTGACGCGGACCGATGTGGCACAGGCCGAGGCGCGGCTTGCCCAGGCCGAGGCCGATCGGGTGCGCGCCGATGGGAATTTGATCAAGTCGCGCTCGATCTACCGCGAGGTGGTCGGCACAATGCCGGGCAAGCTGGAGTGGCCCGAGCCTGCGCTGCGCATTTCTGAGTCCGAAGAAGCGGCGCTCGAGCTCGCGTCCAAGGCGAACCCCGCGATCATCGCGGCCGAGTTCGGCGAGCGCGCCGCGCGGGAGCAGATCGAGGTCGCCCGCTCAGCCTTGCGGCCGAAGGTTCAGCTCCGGGGCCAGCTTTCGAAGGCTTATGACCGCTCGACGTTCTTTGAGGAGGAGGCCGAGGCTTCTATCCGCGCGGAGGTGACCGTGCCGCTTTATCAGAGCGGTTCGGAATATGCCGAAATTCGGCGCAGCAAGCAGGTGTCCGACCAGCGGCGGCTGGAATTGGACGTGGCACGGCGCGCCGTGCTCGACGAGGTGACCCGCGCTTGGGAGGCGCTGGTTACCGCGCGTTCCCAGCGCAAGGCGTTCGACGCCCAGATCACGGCCGCGACCGCGGCCCTCGACGGTGTCTCACAGGAGGCCGACCTCGGCCTGCGGACGACCCTTGACGTGCTTGATGCCGAGCAGGAGCTGTTCGCCGCGCAGGTGAATGCGGTGCGCGCCCGGCGCGATGACCTGTTCGCCGGCTATTGGGTCAAGTCGACGGTGGGTGAGATGACCGCGGAGTTGCTCGCTCTACCGGTCGACACCTACGATGTGAACGCTTATTACAATCGGGTTCGCAACAAGTGGATCGGCACCGACATCGATGACAACTGAGCGGCGCGGCGCTCAACGCCCCGGTGCTCGCGTGACGACGACGCGCCTTTTGTCATAATCTTAACCATCCCCCGTGTTACATCCGTGAGTCTTTGAAGAGCGGTTTGATGGCCGATCCACAACCCAATCCTCAGAAAGAGCCGTCGATGGAGGAGATTCTTGCCTCCATTCGTCGAATCATTTCCGAGGACGGCGATGCGGGCGAGCCGGCGCCGAAGCCGGCCGCGAAGCCCGCTGCGAAGCCCGCGTCCAATGGTGCCGCGGAGGCTGAATCTGTGCTCGAGCTCACCCAGGAAGTCGACGCGGACGGCAATCCCGTCCCGCCCGCACCGAAAGCGAAACCAAGCCCGACCCCTTCCGCGAAGGCCGGACAAGACGATATCGACGCGATCATGGCTGCGTCTTCGTCGAAGACGCCGCCGGCCGACCCCGAGCCTGCCGACGAGGAGCCGGTATCGAACGACCCTCTCGTCGGTGACGATGCGGCGGCGGCGGCTTCCGCCGCCTTTGCAGCGCTCAGCCAAAGGAAGGCCTCGCCCAGGGCTCCGGCCGGGCCGCGCTCCGCCTCCTTCGGCGGCCGCACGGTCGAAGAGCTGGCGGAGGATTTGCTCCGCCCCATGCTCCAGCAGTGGCTGGACGAGAACCTGCCTCCGCTGGTGGAGCGCCTGGTACAGCGCGAGGTCGAACGCATCGCCCGTCGCTCGCAGGATTAGTGGGTGGCGTCCGCTCCGGTCTTGGCGTACATCACGCGACCGGCTCTCCTTTCTGACCTGAAGAGCTAGCGATGCTGGACAAGACGTTCTCGCCCGCCGAGATCGAGGCGCGCCTCTATGCCGCGTGGGAGGCCTCGGGCGCCTTCAAGGGCTGCCCGGGCGCCGGTTGCGAGCCCTGGTGCGTGACCATGCCGCCGCCGAACGTCACCGGCAGCCTGCACATGGGCCACGCACTCAACAACACGCTGCAGGACGTGCTCACCCGCTATCGCCGCAAGCAGGGGCGCGACGCGCTCTGGCAGCCTGGCATGGATCACGCCGGCATTGCGACCCAGATGGTGGTCGAGCGCCAGCTCGCCGAGAAGCAGCTGAACCGGCGTGACATGGGCCGGGCCAAGTTCGTCGAGACGGTCTGGCGCTGGAAGGCCGAGTCGGGCGGCATGATCGGCCGTCAGCTCCGCCGGCTCGGTGCCTCGGCCGACTGGTCGCGCGACCGCTTCACCATGGATGACGGCCTGAGCGCCGCGGTGCTCAAGGTCTTCGTCACGCTCTATCGCCAGGGCCTGATCTATCGCGACAAGCGACTGGTCAATTGGGATCCGCATTTCCAGACCGCGATCTCCGATCTCGAGGTCGAGAACCGCGAGGTCAAGGACGGCAAGCTCTGGTATTTCCGCTATCCGGTCGAGGGGCGCGAAGACACGTTCATCACGATCGCGACCACGCGACCCGAGACCATGCTGGGCGATACCGCCGTCGCCGTGCATCCCGAGGACCCGCGTCACGCCGGTTTGATTGGCCAGCACGTGGTCCTGCCGCTGGTCGGCCGACGCATCCCGATCGTGGCCGATGACTACGCCGACCCTGAGCAGGGCTCGGGCGCGGTCAAGATCACGCCGGCGCACGACTTCAACGATTTCGAGGTCGGCAAGCGACACAATCTGCCGATGATCAACGTGCTCGACGCCCAGGCGCGCATCAACGAGAACGCGCCCGAGGCCTATCGCGGCCTGGACCGTTTCAAGGCGCGCGAGAGGATCATCGCCGACATCGAGGCGCTCGGCCTGCTCGAGAAGATCGAGCCGAGGGTCCACACCGTGCCATACGGCGATCGCTCGGGCGTCGTGATCGAGCCCTGGCTGACCGATCAGTGGTATGTCGACGCCAAGACGCTGGCCGAGCCAGCGATCAAGGCGGTCGAGGACGGACGCATCCGCTTCGTGCCGAAGCGCTGGGAGAACACCTATTTCGAATGGATGCGCAACATCCAGCCCTGGTGCATCTCGCGTCAGCTCTGGTGGGGCCATCAGATTCCGGCTTGGTATGGGCCAGACGGCCATGTCTTCGTCGAGCTGAGCGAGACTGAGGCCCAGACGGCTGCGGCGAAACACTACGGCAAGGCGGTTGCGCTGACCCGCGATGAGGACGTGCTCGACACCTGGTTCTCGTCCGGCCTCTGGCCATTCTCGACGCTCGGTTGGCCCGATGAGACGGCCGAGCTCAAGCGTTATTACCCGACCAGCGTGCTGGTCACCGGCTTCGATATCATCTTCTTCTGGGTCGCCCGCATGATCATGCTCGGCATGCACTATATGGGCGATGTGCCGTTCCGCGACGTCTACATCCACGCGCTGGTGCGCGATGAGCGCGGCCAGAAGATGTCGAAGTCAAAGGGCAACGTCATCGACCCGCTCGCGCTGATGGACAAATACGGCGCGGACGCGCTGCGCTTTACACTTGCAGCGATGGAAGCGCAGGGGCGCGACATCAAGCTCGCGGAGTCGCGCGTCGAGGGCTATCGCAACTTCGCGACCAAGCTGTGGAACGCCGCGCGTTTCCTGGAGGCCAATGGCTGCGGCGGCGGCGCCTCGTTCATTCCGACGCGCGCGACCACGACGCTCAATCGCTGGATCGTGGGCGAGACCGCTCGCGCCGCCGCGAAAGTGACGGAAGCGCTCGATGCCTATCGCTTCAACGACGCGGCCGGAACGATCTATCACTTCGTCTGGGATGTCTTCTGCGACTGGTATGTCGAGTTTTCGAAACCCGCGCTTACCAGCCCCGATGGACCCGAGAAGGCCGAGACGCGCAAATGCGCCTCCTGGGTGATGGATCAGATCCTGGGTCTCCTGCACCCGTTCATGCCGTTCGCGACCGAGGAGCTCTGGTCGCGCCTCGATGAGACGCGCACGACTCAGCTGATCAGCGCGCCTTGGCCCGCGCCGCCGCTTTCGCTCGCCGATGAGGCCGCGGATGCCGAGATGAGCTGGCTTGTGCGGCTGGTCTCGGAGATTCGCGCCGTGCGCTCCGAGATGAACGTACCGGCTGCCTCGAAGCTCGATCTTCTTGCCGCGGGCGCCTCAGCCGCAACCGCACAGCGCCTAAAGCGCCACCGTGAGCTGATCCTGAGGCTCGCGCGGCTTGAGCGGGTCGGGCCGGTCGACGGCGCCGCGCCCAGAAGCGCCGCGCAGTTTGTCCTCGATGAGACCACGCTGTTCCTGCCGCTCGAGGGCGTGATCGATCTCGCCAAGGAGCGCGCCCGCCTGCAGAAGGAGGTCGGACGGCTCGCCGGCGAGATTGCCAAGATCGACGGCAAGCTCGGCAACGCCGATTTCATCAAGCGCGCGCCCGAGGAAATCATCGAGGAGCAGCGCGAGCGGCGCGGTGAGGCCGCCCAGGCTCGCTCAAAGCTCGAGGACGCACTCAGGCGCCTGGGCGCGGACTGACCCTCACCCCAACCCTCTCCCGACAAGCGGGAGAGGGGGTGACGAAACATTTGCCCGCGCCGACATCTCCACAAAGCACCCTCTCCCATTTGGGGGAGAGGGCGGCATGCGAAGCGTGCGGGTGAGGGGGCGGCGGACACAAGGTCTGCTTCCGCTTTACACGAGCATAGGCACACGGCCTAATGCGCCTCCCTTCGTCACCATCACGTCACGGAAGAGGCCATGAGCGCGAAATTCGACAAGTCGAAACTGCCGAGCCGCTACATCACCGAGGGCCCCAAGAGCGCCGCGCACCGCGCGTTCTTCTATGCCATGGGTGTCTCGCGCGAGGCGATGGACCGGCCGATCGTCGGCGTGGCCTCGACCTGGAATGAGACGGCGCCGTGCAACATCGCGCTCCGCCGTGAGGCACAGGCCGCGAAGTTGGGCGTGCAGGAGGCGGGCGGAACGCCGCGCGAGTTCACCACCATCACGGTGACCGATGGCATCGCGATGGGGCATCAGGGCATGAAGTCCTCGCTCGTGTCGCGCGATGTTATCGCGGATTCGGTCGAGCTCACCATGCGCGGCCATTCCTATGACGCGCTGGTGGGCGTCGCCGGCTGCGACAAGTCGCTGCCCGCCATGATGATGGCGATGGTCCGGCTCAACGTGCCGTCGGTGTTTCTCTATGGCGGCTCGATCCTGCCCGGCAAGCACAAGGGCAAGGACATCACGATCATGGATGTCTACGAGGCCTACGGAAAATTCTCGTCCAACCAGATCGACAAGGCCGAGCTCGACGAGATTGAATCCCATGCCTGCCCCTCGGCTGGCAGCTGCGGGGGCCAGTTCACCGCCAACACCATGGCCTGCGTCTCCGAGGCGATCGGGCTCGCGCTGCCCGGCTCGGCCGGTGCGCCCGCGGCCTATGAGGCGCGCGATGAGTTCGCGGTCGATTCCGGCCGCGCGGTGATGAACCTCCTGAAGCTCGGCCTTCGCCCGCGCGATATCGTCACCCGCGAGGCACTGGAGAACGCGGCCGCGGTCGTCGCCGCGACCGGCGGTTCGACCAATGCCGGCCTCCATCTACCCGCGATCGCGAACGAGTGTGGCATCAAGTTCGACCTGTTCGATGTCGGCCGCATCTTCAAGAAGACGCCCTATATCGCCGATCTGAAGCCCGGCGGACGCTTCGTGGCCAAGGACCTGTTCGAGGCCGGCGGCGTGCAGATCGTGTTAAAGGCGTTGCTCGAAGGCGGCTTCCTCCACGGCGACTGCCTGACCGTCACCGGCAAGACCATGGCCGAGAACCTGAAATCGGTGAAGTTCCCGAAGGGGCAGGAGGTGGTGCGGCCGGTGTCGAACCCGATCACCAAGACCGGCGGCGTCGTCACGCTCAAGGGCAATCTCGCGCCCGAAGGCGCGATCGTGAAGGTCGCCGGCATGAAGAAGCTGGTGCATGTCGGCCCGGCGCGCTGCTTCGACACCGAAGAGGCGGCAATGACCGCGATCGTCAAGCGCAAGTACAAGAAGGGCGACGTGATCGTGATCCGCTATGAGGGGCCGAAGGGCGGCCCCGGCATGCGCGAGATGCTGGCGGTGACCTCGCAGCTCTACGGCCAGGGCATGGGCGAGGAGGTGGCGCTAATCACCGACGGCCGCTTCTCGGGCGCGACGCGCGGCTTCTGCATCGGCCATGTCGGGCCCGAGGCCGCGATCGGCGGGCCGATCGCGCTCGTGAAGGACGGCGACATGGTGACGATCGACGCCAACAAGGGCGAGCTCAGCGTCGCGGTGACCGCCGCTGAGCTGAAGAAACGCGCGAAATCCTGGAAGCCGCGGGTGCACGACTATCAGTCGGGCGCGCTCTGGAAGTACGCCGCGACCGTCGGCTCCGCCGTCACCGGCGCCTGCACGCACCCGGGGGGCAGGGCCGAGCGGCACATGTACGCGGATATTTGACGCTGATATTTTCTGCCACGGAATCCCCCCACCCTGGCCCTCCCCCTCAAGGGGGGAGGGGAATGGAAATTCAGGCACCACCTGAGGCGATGGAAGGCACTACCACTCAGACCGGCGATGCCGCGTCGCTGTACTTTGGCGTCTCGAGGGACGACGGGGCGGCATGTTTCCTTTCCCTCCCCCTTGACGGGGGAGGGTGGGGTGGGGGTGGAGGTGGAGCGAGCCCTCAGCCGCTTGCCGTTCAGCGCGAATTCTTGAGTCCATGACCCGCATCGCGGTCGCCGGCTTCCAGCACGAGACCAACACCTTCGCGCCGACGCGGGCGGACTATGCCTCGTTCGAGCGGGCGGACGCGTGGCCGGGCTTGAGCCGAGGGCCCGCGATGATCGAGGCGGTTAGGGGCATCAACCTGCCGGCGGCCGGATTCATCGAGGCGGCGCAGGCACAAGGCGCCGCGATCGAGCCGCTCGTCTGGTGCTCGGCCGTGCCGTCGGCGCAGGTGACGCAGGATGCCTTCGAGCGCATCGCAGCGATGATCGTGGAAGACCTCCAGGCGGCGCTCGCCAAGGGGCCGCTGGATGCGCTCTATCTCGATCTTCACGGCGCGATGGTCGCTGAGCACAAGGAGGACGGCGAGGGCGAGCTGCTTCGTCGGCTCCGCCGCGTGGTCAAGGACACGCCGATCATCGCGTCGCTCGACCTCCATGCCAACACGACCCGGCTGATGGCGGAGGCGGCGGATGCGCTCGTGGCCTATCGCACCTATCCGCATATCGACATGGCGGAGACCGGCGCGCGCGCGTTCGCACTCCTTGAGCGGCGGTTGCGCAATGGTAGGCGACCGGCGCTCGCGCACCGGAAGCTCGATTTCCTGATCGCGCTCGCCTCGCAGACGACGCTCGCCGAGCCTGCGCGGTCACTCTATCGCGCGCTCGATGCGATAAGCGGTAACGGTCTGTGGAGTTTGTCTTTTACGCCGGGCTTTCCACCCGCCGACATATACGAGTGCGGACCGTCGGTGATCGCCGTCGCTGATGATCAACGCACCGCGGACGCCGCGGCCGATGATCTGGCGGCCAAGGTGGTGGCGCACGAGCGCGAGTACGCGACGAGGCTTTGGTCGCCGCGCGAGGCGGTGAGCCACGCAATTGCGAGCAACCGACCGGGGCCGGTTGTGCTCGCTGACACGCAGGACAATCCGGGCGCCGGTGGGAACGCAGACACGGTAGGGTTGCTCGACGCGCTGGTGACGGGCGGCGCCAAGGGCGCGGTTATCGGCGTGTTCTGCGATCCCTCGTTTACGGCGGCGGCCCACGCGGCGGGTGAGGGGCGGCAGATCATGCTGCCGCTCGGCGCGCGCTCAGGGGTTCCGGGTCAGCGGCCTTACACCGGGCGCTTC
>VGET01000150.1 GCA_016869195.1 Alphaproteobacteria bacterium
GGTGTCGCTGATCGTGCCGATTGCGATGGACGAGGGCCTGCGCTTCGCGATCCGCGAGGGCGGGCGCACGGTCGGCGCCGGCGTCGTCGCCAAGATCATTCAATAAGCGCGGCGGCGGGCGGCTAGGAAATCAGGAGGGCAAGCGCCTAGGAGTGTAGCTCAATTGGCAGAGCGCCGGTCTCCAAAACCGGAGGTTGGGGGTTCGAGACCCTCCACTCCTGCCAGCCGAGAGAGCAATGCCTAGCGCGCAGAGTTGGACGAGATGGCCAAGGTATCGCCGACAATCTATCTCCGTCAGGTGCGCCAGGAGGTCTCCAAGATCACCTGGCCTAGCCGCAAGGAGACCGCGATCTCGACCACCATGGTGATCATCATGGTGATCGTGATGGCGCTGTTCTTCTTCGTGGTCGACCAGATCATCGGCCTCGCGATCGGCGCCATCCTCGGGCTGAGCGGCTGAGCCATGGCAAAGCAGTGGTTCATCATTCACGTCTATTCGGGCTTCGAGAAGAAAGTCGCGACCTCGATCCGCGAGCAGGCGCGGCAGAAGGGCCTCGAGGACAAGTTCGACGAGGTGCTGGTGCCGGCCGAGGAAGTGGTCGAGGTGCGGCGTGGCTCGAAGGTGCGCTCGGAGCGCAAGTTCTTCCCGGGCTACGTGCTCGCCAAGATGGAGATGACTGACGAGACCTGGCATCTGATCAAGAACACCGCCAAGGTCACGGGCTTCCTCGGCAGCGGCAACAAGCCGATCGCGATCAGCGAGGAAGAGGCGCAGCGCGTGCTGCGTCAGGTCAAGGAAGGCATCGAGCGGCCGAAGCCCTCGATCCGCTTCGAGGTGGGCGAGCAGGTGCGGGTGTGCGACGGGCCGTTCACCTCGTTCAACGGGCTCGTCGAGGAAGTCGATGAGGAGCGCGCGCGGCTCAAGGTCGCGGTGTCGATCTTCGGGCGCGCGACCCCGGTCGAGTTGGAATATTCGCAGGTCGAGAAGGCGTAGGGCGCCGGCTCAAGTCAGGACAATCCGATGGCAAAGAAGATCAACGGCTACATCAAGCTCCAGGTCCCCGCCGGTCAGGCCAACCCCTCGCCGCCGATTGGCCCCGCGCTCGGCCAAGCCGGGTTGAACATCATGGAGTTCGTGAAGAAGTTCAACGCCGATACGGCCAAGCTCGAGCCTGGCATGCCGATCCCGGTCGTGATCACCGTGTTCAGCGACCGCACCTTCACCTACGTCACCAAGACGCCGCCTGCGAGCTTCTTCATCAAGAAGGCGGCCAAGGTGCAGAAGGGCTCCAAGACCACGGGTCGCGACAAGGCCGGCTCGATCACCAAGGCCCAGGTGCGCGAGATCGCGCAGGCCAAGATGAAAGACCTCAACGCCAACGACATCGATGCCGCCTGCCAGATGATCATCGGCTCGGCGCGCTCGATGGGCATCACCGTCACCGAGTAAATCAAATGCCCCAGACCAGCAAGCGCATGACCGTCGCGGCCAAGACGGTCGATCGTGACAAGAACTACGCGATCGATGAGGCGGTGAAGATCGTCAAGGGCAACGCCAAGGCGAAGTTCGACGAGACCATCGAGATCGCCGTCAATCTCGGCGTCGATCCGCGCCATGCCGACCAGATGGTGCGTGGCATGGTGACCTTGCCGAACGGCACCGGCAAGAAGGTGCGCGTCGCGGTGTTCGCGAAGGGTGCAAAAGCCGACGCGGCCAAGGCTGCCGGTGCCGATCTCGTGGGCGCCGAGGATCTTGCGGCCAAGGTGCAGGAAGGCTCGATGGACTTCGATCGCTGCATCGCGACGCCCGACATGATGGGCGTGGTCGGCAAGCTCGGTAAGGTGCTCGGCCCGCGCGGCCTGATGCCGAACCCGAAGCTCGGCACGGTGACGCAGGATGTCGAGGCCGCGGTCAAGGCGGCCAAGGGCGGCCAGATCGAGTTTCGTGTGGAGAAGGCAGGCGTCGTCCATGCCGGCATCGGCAAGGCGAGCTTCAGCGAGACGCAGATTGCCGAGAACGTGCGCGCCTTTCTCGATGCGTTGAACCGCGCCAAGCCCTCGGGCGCGAAGGGCGTCTATATGAAGAAGGCGACGCTCTCGTCGACGATGGGGCCGGGCGTCAAGCTGGTGATTGGCTCGGGCGCGCCAAGCGCCTGAGAGGAGGAAGCTCTCTTCGGATTGCGGCGGGACTGTCTCGGGCTGTCGCCGCGATCCTCGGTGCGAAACGGTCGAACGGCCGGTTCGTATCGTTCCTGTCCGAGACCGCAGGTGCCGCCGGCGTGCGGCGGCTTAATGGGGTAAGCCCCACCTGCCAAGACAGGGACTTGGCCCGCCACGCCGTCGTCATTCTCCAATTGGAGAAAGACGCGGCATCGTTGCTCTCGTGCGCTCCCATCGTCCTCGACGAATGGAGCGGGCGATCGCGGCGCGGCGGGGCTGGTCTCCACGTCATTGGCGTGGGTACGGCATGAGCCGGAGGAGCGTGAAGGTACCGTGGAAAAAGCAAAGAAGGCTGAAGTCGTCGATAGCCTGCATGGCGTCTTCGACAAGGCAAACGCCGTAATCGTCGCTCGCTATTCGGGCATGACGGTGGCCGAGACGGCCGAACTCCGGCGGCAGATGCGTGCCGTCGGCGCGGGCGTCAAGGTGGCCAAGAACCGTTTGGCCAAGCGCGCGGCCGATGGCACGCCGTATGTCAATCTGTCGGCCCTGCTGAAGGGCCCGACCGCGCTCGCCTATTCGGGCGATCCGGCGTCGGTTGCGAAAGCGGCCGTCGCCTACGCCAAGAAGAACGAGAAGTTCGTCGTGGTCGGCGGCGCCATGGGCGAGACCGTGCTCGACGCGAGCGCGGTCAAGACCCTGGCGGAACTGCCCTCGCTCGATCAATTGCGCGCCAGCCTGCTCGGTCTGCTGCAGACCCCGGCGACGCGCATTGCGGGCGTGCTGCAGGCACCGGCAGGGCAGATCGCTCGTGTCATCAACGCGCATGCGACGAAAGGCGAGGCGGCCTGAGACGGCCCGCCATCCAATTCGCACCGTAGAACCGAAACAGATTCGAGACCCAAGGAGTTAGAAAATGGCTGATCTGGCCAAAATCGTCGATGAACTCTCAAGCCTCTCCGTGCTCGAGGCAGCCCAGCTCTCCAAGATGCTCGAGGAGAAGTGGGGCGTTTCGGCCGCAGCGCCAGTTGCTGTTGCGGCCGTGGCGGCCGGCGGCGCCGCTGCGCCTGCCGAGGCGGCCGAGGAGAAGACCGAGTTCACGGTCGTTCTCGCCAACGCCGGCGCCAACAAGATCAACGTCATCAAGGAAGTGCGCGCGATCACCGGGCTTGGCCTGAAAGAGGCGAAGGACCTGGTCGAGGGTGCGCCGAAGCCCGTCAAGGAAGCTGTCTCCAAGGACGATGCCGCAAAGTTCAAGAAGCAGCTTGAGTCTGCCGGAGCGACGGTTGAAGTGAAGTGATGGGCGTTCGCCGCAGGCGATCGTCAATATCGGATGAGGCTGCCGGGAGCGCGCTTGCGCCCCCGGCGGCCTGCGCGCGTTCTGAAGTCTAGCTGAGGGTCGCGGCCGGCCCGTCCGGGCAGCCGCATCGGGATCGACGTCCAACGAGGGGCACCAATGCCGCAGTCGTACATGGGCTATCGCCGGCTTCGCCGCAATTTTGGCCGCATTGCCGAGATCGCCACGCTGCCCAATCTCATCGAAGTGCAGAAGAAGTCGTACGAGTTCTTCCTGCAGAAGGACGTGGCGCATGAGAAGCGCACGCCGAGCGGGCTGCAGGAGGTCTTCACCTCGGTCTTTCCGATCAAGGACTTTTCGGACACCGCCTCGCTCGAGTTCGTGCGCTACGAGTTCGAAGAGCCGAAATACGACGTCGATGAGTGCCAGCAGCGCGGCATGACCTTTGCCGCACCGCTCAAGGTGACGCTCCGTCTCATCGTCTGGGACGTCGACGCCGATACCGGCCTCAAGACGGTGCGCGACATCAAGGAGCAGGACGTCTACATGGGCGACATGCCGCTCATGACGGCGAACGGCACCTTCATCGTGAACGGCACCGAGCGTGTGATCGTCTCGCAGATGCATCGCTCGCCCGGCGTGTTCTTCGATCATGATCGCGGCAAGACCCACAGCTCTGGCAAGTTCCTCTATGCGGCACGCGTGATCCCCTATCGCGGCTCGTGGCTCGATTTCGAGTTCGATGCGAAGGATCACGTCTATGTGCGCGTTGATCGGCGCCGCAAGCTGCCGGTCAGCGTGCTATTCCGCGCGCTCGGCATGAGCGCCGAAGAGATCCTCAACTATTTCTACAGCCAGACGGTCTGCACCAAGATCAAGACCGGCTGGAAGGCGCCGTTCGACCCTGAGCGGGTCAAGGGCGTGAAGCTCCTGGCCGATCTCGTCAACGCCAAGACCGGCAAGGTCGTGGCTGAGGAGGGCAAGCGCGTGACCCCGCGCGTGCTCAACAAGATCGTCGAATCCGGCATGACCGAGCAGCTGCTCCAGTCGGAGAACCTGGTCGGTCGTTATCTTGCGCTCGATCTGATCAATAAGGAGACCGGCGAGGTTCTGGCCGAGGCGGGCGATGAGCTTAGCAAGGCGAAGCTCGAAGAGCTCGAGGGCTCGGGCGTCACGGAGCTCCCGCTGCTCGTGATCGATCACGTCACTGTCGGCGCCTACATCCGCAATACGCTCGCGATCGACAAGACCAACAGCCGCGAAGAAGCGCTGATCGAAATTTACAAAGTTCTGCGCCCGGGCGAGCCGCCGACGGTCGAGACCGCGGAGAAGCTGTTCTACGATCTCTTCTTCGGCACCGCGCGGCTTGAGGCCGAGACCGCGGATTGCTTCGTCGAGCCCAAGAAGGCGAAGCAGCCGGTCGCGACCTTGAAGCGCGGCGAATCACCGGCGGTGTGGATGCTCGACCAGCAGGACGGCTGGTCACGCGTGATCGTGCCGAACACGACGCGCCCGGCTTCGATCGAAGGCCCGGTTTGGGTGCAGACCAGCACCCTCGGCGCCGTTTCCTCCGAGCGCTATGACCTGTCGGCGGTCGGCCGGGTCAAGATGGCCATGCGTCTCGATCTGCCGTGGGATGACAGCATGCGCGTGCTGCGTCGGCAGGATCTGGTGGCCGTGGTTGGCACGCTGGTCGCGGTCAAGGATGGCCGCGGCGATATCGACGACATCGACCATCTGAGCAATCGCCGCGTCCGCTCGGTCGGCGAGCTGATGGAGAACCAGTATCGCATCGGCCTCTTGCGCATGGAGCGTGCGATCCGCGAACGCATGAGCTCGGTTGATATCGACACCGTGATGCCGCACGACCTGATCAACGCGAAGCCGGCGGCGGCGGCGGTACGCGAGTTCTTCGGCTCGTCCCAGCTTTCGCAGTTCATGGACCAGACCAATCCGCTCTCCGAGATCACCCATAAGCGCCGCCTTTCGGCGCTTGGGCCGGGCGGCCTCACGCGCGAGCGTGCGGGCTTCGAGGTGCGCGACGTCCATCCGTCGCACTATGGCCGCATCTGTCCGATCGAGACGCCGGAAGGCCCGAACATCGGCCTGATCAACAGCCTCGCCACCTATGCGCGGGTCAATCAGTACGGCTTCATCGAGAGCCCGTATCGCAAGGTCGAGAATGGGCGCCTGAGTGATGAGGTGATCTATCTTTCCGCGATGGAGGAGAGCAAGTACACCATCGCCCAGGCCAACGCGACGTTCGACAAGAAGGGCCATCTGACCGAGGCGCTGGTGAGCTGCCGCAAGAACGGCGAGTTCCTCATGGCGCCGTCGGATCAGATCGAGTTCATCGACGTCTCGCCGAAGCAGCTTGTCTCGGTGGCGGCCGCGCTCATTCCCTTCCTCGAGAATGACGACGCCAACCGGGCGCTCATGGGCTCCAACATGCAGCGCCAGGCCGTGCCGCTGATCCGGGCCGAGGCGCCGCTGGTCGGCACCGGCATGGAAGAGGTCGTTGCACGGGATTCGGGTGTTGCGATCGCGGCGCGTCGCTCGGGCACGGTCGCCCAGGTCGACGCGACACGCGTCGTCATTCGCGCCGAAGACAAGGAGGATGGGTCCTCGACCGGCGTCGACATCTACAATCTCTTCAAGTTCCAGCGCTCCAACCAGAACACCTGCATCAACCAGCGCCCGCTGGTGAAGGTGGGCGACCGGGTGCGCACCGGCGATATCATCGCCGATGGCCCGAGCACGGATAGCGGCGAGCTCGCGCTCGGCCGCAATGTGCTGGTCGCGTTCATGCCGTGGAATGGCTACAACTTCGAAGACTCGATCCTGATCTCCGAGCGCCTGGTGAAGGACGACGTCTTCACCTCGATCCATATCGAAGAGTTCGAGGTGATGGCGCGCGACACCAAGCTCGGCCAGGAGGAAATCACCCGCGACATCCCGAACGTTGGCGAGGAAGGTCTCAAGAACTTGGACGAGGCCGGCATCGTCTATATCGGCGCCGAGGTGAAGCCGGGCGACATTCTGGTCGGCAAGATCACGCCGAAGGGTGAGAGCCCGATGACGCCCGAAGAGAAGCTCTTGCGCGCGATCTTCGGCGAGAAGGCGTCGGACGTGCGCGACACCTCGCTTCGCCTGCCGCCCGGCGTGTCGGGCACGGTGGTCGAGGTGCGCGTCTTCAATCGCCGCGGCGTCGAGAAGGACGAGCGCGCGCTCGCGATCGAGCGTGACGAGATCGAGCGGCTCGCCAAGGATCGCAATGACGAGCTCGCGATCATCGAGCGCAATATTTATGACCGCCTGAAGCAATTGCTGCTCAACCGCGTGGCGGTGCGTGGCCCCAAGGGCTTTGGCAGCGACGTCAAGGTGACCGAGGAATTGCTGGCCAAATATGGCAAGGGCCAGTGGTGGCAGATCGTGCTCAAGAACGAGCAGCTGATGGGCCAGCTCGAGACGCTTCAGAAGGAGCTCGAGCGCAATCAGGGGCGCATCCAGGCTCGTTTCGAGAGCAAGGTCGAGAAGCTGCAGCGCGGCGATGAGTTGCCGCCCGGCGTGCTCAAGATGGTCAAGGTGTTCGTTGCGGTGAAGCGCAAGCTGCAACCCGGCGACAAAATGGCCGGCCGTCACGGCAACAAGGGCGTGATCTCGAAGATCGTGCCGGTCGAAGATATTCCGCACCTCGAGGATGGCACGCCGGTCGATATCGTGCTGAACCCGCTCGGCGTGCCCTCGCGCATGAATGTCGGCCAGATTCTGGAGACCCATCTCGGCTGGGCCTCGCATGGGCTTGGGCGCAAGATCGGCGATCTCCTGAATGGCCTGCGGCGAGGCTCATCGAACTCGCCGGATTCGCTCCGTCGTTTGCTGAAGGACATCTATGGCGATGCACCGGTACGCAGCAAGGCCGGCAATCAGACGGGGGCTGCCACCGTCACCGGCATGAACGATGACGAGGTCATCGATCTCGGCGCCAGCCTCGAGCCGGGCCTGCCCGTGGCGACCCCGGTGTTTGACGGCGCACATGAGGCCGATATCATTCGCCTTCTCACGCTTGCCGGCCTCGATAGCTCGGGCCAGGTGACGCTCTATGACGGCCTGACCGGCGACCAGTTCGAGCGCAAGGTCACGGTCGGCTACATCTATATGCTGAAGCTGCACCATCTGGTCGACGACAAGATTCATGCGCGCTCGATCGGCCCCTACAGCCTGGTCACCCAGCAGCCGCTGGGCGGCAAGGCGCAGTTCGGCGGTCAGCGCTTTGGCGAAATGGAGGTGTGGGCGCTCCAGGCCTATGGCGCCGCTTACACCTTGCAGGAAATGCTGACGGTCAAGTCGGATGACGTGTCTGGCCGCACCAAGGTCTATGAATCGATCGTGCGCGGCGACGAAAACTTCGAAGCCGGCGTGCCTGAATCCTTCAACGTCCTGGTGAAGGAAATGCAGGCGCTCGGCCTCGACGTCGATCTGCGCAACATCAATCACTGAACCACCGACCGCCCCTCGATCCAGGGACGCAAGGAGAGAGCATGAGCGAGCTGATTCAATTCCTGGCCGCCGGTAGCGGCGCGCCGCAGTTCGACGAGATCCGTATCTCGATCGCGAGCCCG
>VGET01000151.1 GCA_016869195.1 Alphaproteobacteria bacterium
TGCGTGCCTCCTGACCGATCAGACCCTGATGCTCGGCAATCTGCCGCATCTAGCCGATATCACGACCCTCGTTCACCTGCTCGGCCAGCATGGCGTGACGATCAGCATGAATGGTGGTGCACCGAACGGTGGGCATCGCGGCCGGGTGCTCGGCCTGCGCGCGGCGCGAATTACGCGCACCATCGCGCCCTATGACATCGTGCGAAAGATGCGGGCGTCGGTGCTCGTGCTCGGGCCGCTCCTGGCGCGCGAAGGCACGGCGACCGTTTCGCTGCCGGGCGGCTGCGCCATCGGCACGCGCCCGATCGATCTTCATCTGTTGGCGCTCGAACGCATGGGCGCCAAGATCGAGCTCAAGGGCGGCTATGTCCATGCGCTGGCGCCCAAGGGCGGGCTCGAGGGCGCGGAGATTCGATTTTCCTCGGTCTCGGTTGGAGCGACCGAGAACATCCTGATGGCGGCGACGCTCGCCAAGGGCGAGACCGTGCTGCACAACGCGGCGCGCGAGCCGGAGGTGAGCGATCTGGCCCATTGTTTGGTTGCGATGGGCGCCGAGATCGAGGGCATTGGCAGTGATACCTTGCGCATTCGCGGGCGAGATCGGCTGCACGGCGCGGAATACAACGTGCTGCCGGATCGCATCGAGGCTGGCACCTATGCCTTTGCCGCGGCGGTGACCGGCGGCAGGATTGAGTTGGTCAACGGCCGGCCGGAGCATCTCGACGCAGCGCTCGAGGTCATGACCCAAGCCGGCGTCACGATCGAGCCAACCGCGCGCGGCTTCATGGTCAAGAGCAATGGTCGCCTCCGCTCGGTCGACGTCACGACGCAGCCCTATCCGGGATTCCCGACCGACCTTCAGGCGCAATTCATGGCGCTGATGGCGGTGGCCGATGGTGCGAGCATGATCACCGAGACGATCTTCGAGAACCGCTTCATGCATGTGCCCGAGCTGATGCGCATGGGGGCGGACATCACCGTGCGTGGCAACACCGCGCTGGTGCGCGGCGTGCCCGCGCTTCATGCGGCGCCAGTGATGGCGACGGATCTGCGCGCCTCGGTCTCGCTTGTGCTGGCGGCGCTCGTGGCTGATGGCGAGACCACGGTCAACCGCGTCTATCATCTTGATCGCGGCTATGAGCGGATCGAGGAGCGGCTGGCCGCGCTCGGCGCCGAGATCGAGCGGGTGGGCGATACATGAGCCGAGCGCCGATCAAGCTCCGCGCCGAAGACGAGGAGGACCTCGCGATCATCGCGGCCTGTTTGCAGGACGCGCTCGCCTCGCTCGCCGAGATGTCCTATGACCGTGCGGGGCGCCGCTTCGCCCTCGTGGTCAAGCGCTTCCTGTGGGAAGAGGCGACGACGAAACAGGGCTTGCCGACCGGACGCGGCCTGCGCGCGCGTCGCGCCGGCCTCCACTTCGAGGGGGTAAGCGCGGTGCGCTATCGCGGTCGCGATCGGCGGCAACCCACCGCGATCCTCGAGCTGCTGACCGTGCTGTGTGACACGCGGGCAACCCCCAACACGATCTCGCTCATGTTCGCGGGCGGCGCCGAGATCAAGGTCGAGGCGGATAGCCTGCGCTGCTACATGAGGGACCTTGAGCTGCCGCACCGAACCAGGCTCAGGCCGAGTCACCGCATCGACGGCGGGAGGCGATCATGAGCGAGCGCTCGACCATCGTGTGCGCGCTGCCGAAGGGCCGGATCCTGAAGGAGATCAACCCGCTGCTCTCCGCGGTCGGCATCGAGCCCGAGCCCGCCTTTCGCGACCCCGATGCGCGCCAGCTCCGCTTCACCACGAGCGTGCCCGGCTTCGAGATCGTGCGGGTCAGGAGCTTCGATGTCGCAACCTTCGTGGCCTTCGGCGCGGCCGAGATCGGCATTGCCGGCAGCGACGTGCTGCTCGAGTTCGACTATCAGGAGCTCTACGCGCCGCTCGATCTCAAGGTCGGGCGTTGCCGCATGGTGGTGGCCGAGCCCGCGCAGATGGCGAGCGATGATGACCCGACGCGCTGGAGCCATGTGCGCGTCGCCACCAAATATCCCGAGCTCACCCGCCGGCACTTCGCTGCGCGCGGGGTGCAGGCCGAATGCATCAAGCTGAGCGGCGCGATCGAGCTTGCGCCGCTGCTCGGCCTCTCGCGCCGCATCGTCGATCTGGTTTCGACCGGGCAGACCCTGGTGGCCAACGGCCTGGTCGAGATCGAGCGTATTGCCGATGTGTCGTCGCGCCTGATCGTCAACCGCGCGGCGATGAAGACGCGCGCGGCCGAGCTCGAGCATTGGATCGAGCGTTTCCGCAAGGTTGTCGATGGTCAGGCGGCTCGATAACCGGGACGCAGGCTTCGCCGCGGCGTTTCGCGCGCTGGTCGATGAGAAGCGCGAGGCGTCGAGCGATGTGGCACGCGATGTCGCCGCGATCATCGCCGAGATGCGCAAGCGCGGTGATGCTGCGCTGATCGACTACACCGCACGCTTTGACAGACTATCGCTCACAGAAGCGCGCTTGCGGGTGGAAGATGCCGAGATCGAGGCCGCGACGCGCGCGTGCCCTCAAGCAGTGATCGAGGCACTGGAGGTTGCGGCCGCGCGCATCGAGGCCTATCACCGTACGCAAGTTCCGTCCGACCTCGACTATGTCGATCAAACCGGCGTGCGCCTGGGGGCGCGTTGGCGCCCGATCGCGGCGGCAGGGCTTTACGTGCCCGGTGGCACGGCGGCATACCCAAGCTCAGTCCTGATGAACGCGATGCCGGCCAAGGTGGCGGGGGTTGCGCGCATCGTCATGGTCGTGCCCGCGCCGGATGGGGCGCTCTCGCCGGCCGTGCTTGCGGCCGCGCGCATCGCTGGTGTCGGTGAGATCTATCGGGTCGGCGGCGCCCAGGCGATTGCGGCGCTCGCCTTCGGCACCGCGACGATCGCGCCTGTGGACAAGATCGTCGGGCCCGGCAATGCCTATGTCGCCGAGGCCAAGCGGCAGGTCTATGGCGTGGTCGGCATCGATGCGATCGCGGGGCCGTCCGAAATCCTCGTCGTGTCGGATGGCGCGAGCAACCCGGCGTGGATCGCCGCCGACCTGCTCTCGCAGGCGGAGCACGACGTCTCGGCCCAAGCCATCCTGATCACCGATGACGCGACATTTGCCAGGCGGGTCGAGGCCGCGGTCTCGGATCAGCTGGCGCGCCTGCCGCGCGGCAATATCGCGGCCGCGAGCTGGGCACGTTTTGGTGCGATCATCGTGGTCGATCGTCTGGCCGCGGCGCCCGCTTTGGTTGATGCGATCGCGCCCGAGCATCTCGAACTCGCGGTGGCCGAGCCCAAGGACCTGGCTGAGCAGATCAACCATGCCGGCGCGATGTTCCTCGGCCGCCATACGCCGGAAGCGATCGGCGATTATGTCGCGGGCCCGAATCATGTGCTGCCGACCTCGCGCTCGGCGCGCTTCAATTCGGGCCTCGGCGTGCTCGATTTCATGAAGCGCACGACGATCGTTGACTGCGACGCCGAGGCGTTCGCCAAATTGGCGCCGTCCGCGATCACGCTCGCCGAGGCCGAGGGGCTCGAGGCCCACGCCCGCTCGCTCGCCATTCGCCTCGAGCGCGGGCACGGATGAGCACGCGATGGCGCAAGCGTCAGAGAAAACGAACCGGCTCATCGAGGTCGTGATCGATGAGGCCGTGCCGGCGCGCCGCAGCGCCGATGCGGAGCATGAGCGCCGGGTCGCGATCTACGATCTGATCGAAGAGAATCACTTCCTGCCGAATGGCTGCGGCGAAGGGCCGTTCATTCTACGCCTCTCCTTGATCGAAGGCCGGCTCTGGTTCGATATTGGTGATGCCCAGGGCCAGCCGGTCACCAAGGTGGCGCTGCCGCTGCAGCCATTTAGGAGCCTGCTGCGCGACTACAGTCTGATCTGCGAGAGCTATCACCAGGCGATCAAGAATGCGCCGCGCTCGCGCATCGAGGCCATCGATATGGGCCGGCGCGGCATCCACAACGAGGGTTCTGAGCTCCTCATCGAGAAGCTCGAAGGTCAGATCGAGATTGACCTCGACACCGCGCGACGCCTGTTCACGCTCGTCTTCGTCATGCAGATGCGCGGATGATCGAGCTGCCCTCAAGCGTGTTGTTCGCTTGCACCTGGAACGCGGTTCGATCGCCGATGGCCGAAGGTCTGATGAAGCATCTCTATGGCGCGCAGGTCTATGTTGATTCGGTTGGCGTGCGCCGGGGCGGCGAGACCGATGGCTTCATCATCGCGGTGCTGGACGAGATCGGCGTCGATATCAGCCGCCATCGCCCGAAAGTGTTCGACGATCTTGAGGATCATTCCTTCGATCTTGTCATCACACTGTCGCCCGAGGCGCAGCACCGGGCGGTAGAGCTCACCCGCATCATGCATTGCGAGGTCGAGTTCTGGCATACGCTCGACCCGAGCATCATCGAGGGCAATCGGGAGGCGAGACTCGAGGCCTATCGTCAGGTGCGCGATCAGCTCCACCGTCGCCTGATCGATCGCTTCGCCCCGCCGACACGACCCGGAGGTTGAATGAAGACTCTCGAAACTCTTGGCGAGGTGAGCGGCGCGGTGCCGCGTCCGATCTTCATTCTCGCCTCGGCCTCGCCGCGTCGGCTCGAGCTGCTGCGGCAGGTCGGTCTCGAGCCCGATCGCGTGGTTGCGGGCGCGATCGATGAGACGCCTCTGCCGAAAGAGTTGCCTGACGCACATGCGAGCCGCCTCGCGCGTGAGAAGCTCGCGGTCATCCAAGCGGAGACGGACCGGGCGGTCGTGCTCGCCGCCGATACCGTGGTCGCTTGCGGCCGGCGCATCCTGCCAAAGGCTGAAAGCGAACAGGACGCGCGTCATTGCCTCGCGCTGCTCTCGGGCAGGCGCCATCGGGTCATCACCGCCGTCGCGGTGCGCACGCCAGATGGCCGTGTGCTGGAGCGCGTGGTGGTCACGCGGGTTCTCGTGCGTCGCTTGAGCCGGGCAGACCAGGAAGCCTACATCGCGAGCGGGGAGTGGCGCGGCAAGGCCGGCGGCTATGCGATCCAGGGCCGTGCGCAAGGCTTCATTCCGTGGATCAACGGCTCCTACTCCAACGTGGTTGGGTTGCCGCTTGCCGAGACCGTGGCACTGCTCGCGAGCCTCGGCGTCGTTGCCGGCGTTGCGCCGTGAGGCGGGAGCTGCTCGTCAGCGCGACGCCCTTCGGTCTGCGTGCCGCATTGATCGAAGCGGGCCGAGCGAGCGAGCTGCACATTGAATCCGCGCTGCGGCCGAGCCGCGCCGGCGACATCGTGCTCGGTCGTGTCGGGCGGGTGGTGCCTTCTCAAGGCAGTGCATTCGTCGAGCTGCCGGAGCGCGAGGAGGGTTGGCTCGAGACGAGCCGACGCCTGACACCGGGCGAGACGCTGCTGGTTCAGGTGCTGAGCGACGCGCGGGGGCGCAAGGGGCCACGGCTCAGCGCGTCGCCGGCGCTCGCGGGCGCGCGACTGGTCTATCGGCCGAGCGCGAAGGACCATGCTGTCTCGCGTCGGATCAGCGACGAGGCGGAGCGCGCCCGGCTCGGCCGATTTCTCTCGACCTTGTCCGGGAGCGACGGTGCCTTCACCGCACGTTCCGCTGCCGCGACGGCAGTGGAATCCGCCTTGCACGCCGAGGCCGAACTGTTGTGCGCGCAATGGCGGACGGTGACGAAGGCGGCTGAAACGGCGAGCGCACCATGTCGCGTGCTCGAGGCAGGCGGCCTGCTTGGCCGCCTGCTGCGCGACCACGGCGTCGACCGCGCGCGCATCGATTGCGACGATTCGGCGACAACCGCGCGCCTGGCAAAACTGTCCTCGACACTCGGCATAAGCGATGACGTGGTCATCACGTCGGTGGACGACGCAGACCTTCTCGAGCGTCACGATGCGGTAGGCCTGTTCGAGGCGGCACTCCGGTCACGCGTGGAATTCGCTGGCGGCCGCCTGACGATCGAGGAAACCGAGGCGCTGGTCGCGATCGATATCGATCTGTTTGGTGCGGCCCCGGCGGAGGCGTCGCTGCGCGCGCTCGAAACGGCGGCGCGCGAAATCAGGCTCCGCAATCTTGCAGGCCTTATCGTGATCGATCTGCCGCGGCTCAAGGGGCGCGCCCTTGCGGCGCGTCAGCGCGCGACGATGGAGGCGGCCTTTGCCGGCGATCACGCCCAGTTCGAATTCTTTGGCCAGAGCGCGGCGGGCCTGTTCGAGCTCAACCGCCAGCGGCGTGGCGAGAGCGTGCGCGACGCGTTCACCGCGGCGGACGGCTTAGATGGTGCCCGCGTGCCGCGGCTCGATGCGCTGGCGTTCGATCTCGCTCATCGAGCGCGGCGTGCGGTCAGGCATGGGAGGCGGCGTCTGCTCATCAGGGCGGCGCCGGCGCTTGTGGCCCTGCTCGCGCCGGGGCCACTGTTGCCGCGCGGCCTCGATGGCTGGCTCGGCGCGGCCGTTACCCTCCGGCCGGAGCCCGAACGGAGACCCGCCGCGTTCGAGATCGAGGCCTGAGCCGGAGCGCGCGGGCCGCAGCCGGGCCGTGCCAGAAATGCGCGACCTCCCGCCCCCATGGCGGCGCCCATAAGGCGCCTTTGGCGACCGCCGCCCGGCGCCCTGGACAGCCCCCCCAAAATCCCCTAAAAGCCCTCATCCCAGCGGGCGCCCAGGTAGCTCAGTTGGTAGAGCACGTGACTGAAAATCACGGTGTCGGTGGTTCGATTCCGCCCCTGGGCACCATTCCGCCAGCGGTTCAATGATAGACTTTCTCCTCCGACAGCCTTTCGGGCTGGCCGGGGGTGTTCGGGTTGCGCGCGCTTCAGCATCCAGATCGCCGCTCGGTGTCATGCCTCGGTTGAACGTCATTGAGCCATATCGTCCGATGGTCGCCATATCTCATGCCTAACGAAGCTCAATCCGCGCCGTCGCCGCCAGCGGTTGGCATGGCGGAGCCGCACGCGAGTTTCGTGATCGGCGACGTGACGATCAGGGGCCGCGTGCTCAACGCGCCCATGACGGGCATCACTGATCTACCATTTCGGCGTGCGGCATCGAGGCTGGGGGCACCCTATGTCGCGACCGAAATGGTGGCGTGCGACCTGCTGACGCGCGGTCGGCCGGATGTGGTGCGCCGGGCGGCTGTTGGCGAGGGCCTGCCTTTGACCGTTATCCAGCTGGTCGGGCGCGAGGCGCGCTGGATCGCGGCCGGCGCGGCCATGGCCGAGGCCGCGGGCGCCGACATCATCGATCTCAACATGGGTTGCCCCGCGAAAGAAGTGACCGGCGGGCTTTCCGGCTCAGCGCTGATGCGTGATCTCGATCATGCCGAGCGCCTGATCACGGCCGCGGTCGAAGCAACGACGCGACCGGTCACGTTGAAAATGCGGCTCGGCTGGGACGATGCGAACCGTAATGCGCCGGCTTTGGCGGCGCGCGCCGAAGCCGCCAGCATCATGGCGATTACGGTGCACGGCCGCACCCGCCAACAATTCTATGGCGGCATCGCCGATTGGGATGCCGTTGCGGCGGTGAAGGCTGCAACCCGATTGCCGGTCATCGTCAATGGCGACGTCATCGACGCCGCATCGGCGCGGACCGCCTTGACGCGCTCAGGCGCCGACGCGGTCATGATCGGGCGCGGCGCCTATGGCCGGCCCTGGATCGCCGCCGCAATTGGAGATGTGCTCGAAACCGGCGCAGAGCTCGCCGAGCCTGATCTCGATATACGCCTCGCCATTGTGCTCGAGCATTTCGCCGACTCCTTGCGCTTCTATGGCGATGCGCTCGGGCTCAAGGTATTCCGCAAGCATCTCGGCTGGTACGTCGAGAACGCGCCCTGGCCGGAGGTGCCGGCGGCGCGGCGCGAGGCGAAGTCGCGGCTCTGCCGGCTTGAGAGAGCGCGCGATGTCGAGGCGGCGTTGATCGGGCTATGGCGCGAGCGGCGGGACGAGCGTCCGGCAGCGTAGGCCACCGCGGCGCTGCGTCGAGCGATGCTGCCC
>VGET01000152.1 GCA_016869195.1 Alphaproteobacteria bacterium
GCCGCACCGTAATGCCGTGCGACTTGAGCAGTGCCGCCGGGCCGATGCCCGAGAGCTGCAGGAGATGGGGCGAGCCGATCGAGCCTGCCGAAAGAATCAACTCTCCGCCTATGTCGACGCTCGTGGCTTCGCCTTTGACCTTGAGGTAGAGGCCAACCACGCGTCGGCCGTCGAACCGGATGCCGGTCGCTTGAGCGTGAGTGACGACGCGCAGATTGGCACGCTTTGCGGCTGGCCCCAGGAAGGCGCGCGCCGTGTTGAGCCGGCGGCCGCGCCGCTGATTGACGTGAAAGCGCGCGACGCCTTCATTGTCGCCGCGATTGAAATCCTCGACCTTGCGGATGCCGGCCTCGGCCGCGGCCTCGCGGAAAGCGCGCAGGATCTCCCAGTCGAGGCGCTGATGCTCGATGCGCCACTCGCCGCCGGTCGCGTGCAATTCGTCCGCCGGCAGCGCCGCCTGATCCTCGGCGCGAAGGAAGAAAGGCAACACATCGTCCCAGCCCCAGCCGGCGTTGCCGAGCTGGCGCCATTGGTCGTAGTCGCGCGCCTGCCCGCGGATGTAGATCATGCCGTTGATCGAGGAGCAGCCGCCCAGCACCTTGCCGCGCGGATAGTTGAGCGCGCGCGCGCCGAGGCCGGCTTCGGGCTCCGTTTTCAGGCACCAGTCGGTGCGCGGATTGCCCATGCAATAGAGGTAGCCGATGGGCACGTGGATCCAGAGATAGTCGTCCCGCCCGCCGGCCTCGAGCAGCAGGACCCGGTTTCGGCCATCGGCTGAAAGACGGTTTGCCAGCACGCAGCCGGCCGAGCCGGCCCCGACGATGACATAGTCGAATTGACCGAGGCTCTGCACCGCCCCTCTCCGCGCCCTGACCCAGCGTGATAAGACCGAGGCGCGCGGGATTAGGCAAGGGCCCCGAACTTGTCTCTACACCAAGGTGGCTCATTGACGCTAAGGTGCGCCGGTCCCGCGCCGCCTGGCGCTCAAGTTCCGGACCAACATGGAATGGCTGGCTGATCCGACGGCGTGGCTCGGGCTTGCGACCTTGGTCGTGCTCGAGATCGTCCTTGGCATCGACAATCTGATCTTCATTGCGATCCTAGCCGACAAGCTGCCGCCCGAAGAGCGCGATCGGGCGCGTCTGCTCGGCCTGTCGCTCGCGCTCGGGATGCGGCTTGGTCTATTGGCCGCGATCTCGTGGATCGTGGCGCTGACCGACCCGCTGTTCAGCGTGTTCGGCCACGGCGTTTCCGGGCGCGACATCATTCTCATCCTGGGTGGCGTGTTCCTGCTGTTCAAGGCGACCACCGAGCTGCATGAGCGTCTCGAAGGCGATCACCACGACAGCAACAAGAAGAAGGAGTACGCCCGCTTTTGGGCGGTCGTGGTTCAGATTGTTGTGCTCGATGCGGTGTTCTCGCTCGATTCGGTGATCACCGCGGTTGGCATGGTGCGCGAGCTATCGATCATGATGATCGCGGTGATCATCGCCATGATCGTGATGGTGGTGGCAAGCAAGCTGCTGATGCGCTTTGTGAGCAACCACCCAACGGTCGTGATCCTGTGCCTCGGCTTCCTGCTGATGATCGGCTTCAGCCTGGTGGTCGAGGGCGTCGGCTTCCATCTCCCGAAGGGCTATCTGTATGCCGCGATCGGCTTCGCGGTACTGATCGAGGTGTTCAACCAGCTGGCGCGCCGTGGCCGGCGCAAGCTCGCGATGTCGATCAGCCTGCGCGACCGGACAGCCGATCTCGTGCTCCGGCTCATGGGCGGCAGCGGCCAAACGCCGGCGACCGAGGAGATATCGGCGCTCGCGCGACCCGACCAGGCCGGCCCCAAGTTCGTGCCCGAGGAGCGCATGATGATTCAAAGCGTGCTCCGGCTGGCCGAGCGGCCCGTGCGCACCATCATGACGCCGCGCACCGAGGTATTCTCGGTCGATCTCTCGGACGACCCCGAGGTGATCGCCGCCGAGGTCCGCCAGTGTCCGCACGCCCGCATCGTGGTGACGCGTGACGGCTCGATCGATGAGCCGCTCGGCATCGTGCAGAAGCGCGACCTGCTGGACGCTCTAATCGAGGGCCGCAGCTTCGACTTGGCTGCGGCGACGCGCGAGCCGCTGGTGTTGCCCGAGACCACGACCGCGCTCACCGCGATCGAGCGTTTCCGTGGCGCGCCGCTTCACGTCGCCTTCGTGGTTGACGAGTACGGCGTGTTCCAGGGCCTCGTGACGCTCTCGGACCTGATGCAGGCGATCACCGGCGAGTTGCATGAGCCCGATCGGGCCGTACCCAACCACATGCAGGCGGATGGCGAATCCTGGATCGTCGAGGGGCGCGCAGGCGTCGATGAGCTCCGCACCAAACTCGGCCGTTCGGTGGTGCCCGCGGGCGGCTTCCACACCGCGGCCGGGCTTGTGCTCGCCGCGCTGAAGCGGCTGCCGAATGCCGGCGACGCCGTCGACATCGGGGAATGGCGCGCGACGGTCCTCGCCATGGACGGGCCCGCTATCGCGCGGCTTCGCTTCGAGCGTCACCCGGAAGATGCTGATCCGGGTCGGTCCGCCCCCGCGCCTAACTGAACAAGGCAAGAGGAGCGGCATTTCATGTTGGCTCTGATGCCCCTGCTCACCCGCGCAATCGTCGCAACCGCCATCGCCATCGCAGCCCTGACCACGTCGAGCCGGGCCGCGGACCTGTTCGTGCCCACGGACAGGCTCGGCGCGCTGGTTGAAGCGATCGATCAGGCCTGCCCCGAATGCCGCACACAAGGTCTCTCACCCTGCGGCACTGCGGACATCCAGGTCGGGAAGAGGTTTGCGAAGACTCTTTTTCAGGGCAAGCCACCGCGTGGCTATCTGCTCAGCTTCCTCATGGCCCACGGCGCGTTCTTCGATGCGCTCCGCACGCCTGATCGCGACGAGTTTCTTCAATCGCTGGCCGAGCGCTTCGCCTCGGCCCGGCTGATCTCGCTCGACGAAGGGTTCAAGAGCGCCCGCGTCCTGGCGCCGCCGTCGAACGTCGACGTGCAGTACAGTCCCGAACATCACCGGTGCTTTGGCGTCGATCGGAAGAGCACCTCCTGCTGCCTGGGTGATGGCGGCGACGACCGAAGCTGTCCGCCAAAAGCTGACTCGCCTCGGGTGTTCCTGACCTTCGATGACCCCGAGGCCGGTGAGACGCTCAATGTCACCTGGGCGCCGATTGCCGGTGCGTCGAAGCTGAAGCGAGCGCCGACAGCCGGCGGCCGCGGGACGCTCTATTACTGCCTGACCAACGACGCCGGCGCCCTCAAGGGGCGCTGAGCGCAGACACCAAGCGGAAAATTCTTGGACATTTCAGGTACTATTGCTGTCGATCCACGGACTGGATTCGCATGCTGTCCTACGAGCGACTGAAGAAGCGCACCTATGAGGTGCTCGAGGTCTCGCGCGCCGACGACCTCGTCAGCCGCATCGTCGATCGCCTGCTGATCATCCTCATCCTGCTGAACGTGGTCGCCGGCATCCTGCACTCGGTCGCCTGGGTTGAGCGCGACTACGATGCGCTGTTCTCCTATTTCGAGATCGTGTCGATCGCGATCTTCACGCTCGAATACATGCTTCGCCTGTGGTGCATCACAGCGAGCCAGCGCGGGCGCTTCAAGCATCCGCTCTGAGGCCGCCTGCGCCATATGGTGACTCCCTTCGCGATGATCGACCTCGCGGCGATATTGCCGTTTCTGCTGCAGGCGACGCTGGGCATCAATCTACGCGTGCTGCGCGCGCTCAGGCTGCTGCGGATGCTCAAGCTCACGCGCTACTACAGCGCCTGGCAAACCCTTTCCGCAGTTTTCATTGCCCAGCGCCGTTCCTTCATGATGGCGGGTTTCCTGATGGCCATCGTGCTCGTGCTCGTGCTCTCGGCGAGCTTCATGTACGCCATCGAACACAACGCACAGCCCGACAAGTTTGCCGATATTCCAAGCGCCATGTGGTGGGCGATCGTGACGCTCTGCACCATCGGCTATGGCGACGTCACGCCGGTCACGACCCTGGGCAAGGTGTTCGGCGGATTCATCTCGATCCTCGGTCTCGTGATGTATGCGCTACCGGCCGGCATCATGGCGTCCGGCTTCGTGCAGGAGCTGCGCAAGCGCCAGTTCGTCGTGACCTGGAGCATGGTGGCGCGCGTACCGGCGTTCTCGCGCCTCGGCGCCGATCGCATCGGCGAAATCGCGGAGCTGCTCAAGCCCTGGGAGGTGCCGCCCCGCTACACGATCATCCGGCGCGGCGAGACCGGCGATTCGATGTATTTCATCGCGAGCGGGGAGGTTGAGGTCGACATCCCACCCAAGCCGTTCATCCTCGGCGCCGGCGATTTCTTTGGCGAGATCGCGCTTCTGCACAAGCAGACTCGAACAGCCACGGTGACCTCGATCACGGATTGCCAGATTCTCATCCTCGACGCCTACGATCTTGAACGGCTGTTGCGCGAGAATCCGGAATTGCGCGACGAGCTGCTGACCACCGCGCGCGAGCGTGCCCACACGACCGCCGAACGCGTCGCCAAGTGGGCCACCAAGGAAGACTTGTTGCCCGAGGAATCCGATACGCAGACGCGTGGCTAGCGCGGTTCCAGGGCACGGCGAATGGCCCTGATCTCTTCGAGCAGAGAACCGAGCGCACCCGGCGCGACCACGCCGCAATCCATGACGAAAGCCGTGATCAGGTCCGCCGGCACAGGCTCGAAATAGATGTTCCGACAGAGCCCGGCCGCCTCCGGCCAGATTTCCTCACCCGGCATGACTTCGAGCAGGAGATCTCGACCATCCCGATTCGGTTCGAGCTTGTAGCGATCGGCCACCACGTAGACCGGCACGCCGGCGCGCTTGGCCCCCAGCGCCGCCGCGAAGCTGCCCGTCTTGTTGATCGCAGTGCCGTCTCGGCCGATGGTGTCGGCACCGAGCAGCACGAGGTCCGCCTGCCCGGCCTCATGACTAAGCGCTGCATCGGTCACCAGGGTCACGCGGTGGCCGGCCTCAACCATGGCGCTGGCAAGTTTACGCCCTTCAAGCAATGGCCGCGCCTCGCCGATCACAATCTCGATCGGCCGTCCGAGGAGCGCGAGCGCTTGAGCCACGGTCGATGAGTAGCTGAGGGTAAGCAATCGTGACGCGGGCGGGCGGAGGAGCCTCCGTACCTCCTCGACAAGCCGGCGGCTGACATCGGAACGGCGTTGCTCGATCGCCAAAGCGGCCTCGCGCCACGGTTCGACGCCATTGCGCCGCGCCTCGAGTTCATTGAGATAGGCAGCGGCCCAATTGCCGAGGCTTGCCATCGAGGGGCGGAGCTGGCCGACCCTAACCGCCAGCGCGCGGCAGGCCGCCAGATAGTCCTCGCCCTCGGTAGCTAACGCCTCCGCCGAATTAACCAAAGCGGCGAGCGCGGCCGCGGCGAGCTCGGTGGCACCGTGAGAACGATCGGTCGCGATCCTGGTGAACGCGGCCTCAAGCTCGGCTTTGGCGAGGGGATTCATGGATTTGACAGCCCGTCGACAGAGACGCTTTCAATGATCCGTTAGGCTCTGTTATATAACGTCGCCGTCGACATACAGGGTGCGCGCGATGCTGAATCGCCGCCGCCTATTCCCCGGTAGCTCAGTTGGTAGAGCAAGCGGCTGTTAACCGCTGGGTCGCTGGTTCGAGTCCGGCCCGGGGAGCCAGTTTTCAAAAACACGCTCGGAAACGCTTCCGGGCGCGTTTTCGTTTCTGGTTTCAACGATCGTTTCCGTTAGCATGTCAAATGGTTGGCGGAACGTGGCCGCTACCTCGCCATCTTTCCAAGTGCAGTTCGATAGCAGAAAATTGAGCAGGCGGCGCTTTTCACGCGGTTCCTGCTTTGCGAACAGCCTTTGGGCATCGCGGGCGAGGTCGAGAAGCGCAATACCTTCGGAAAGATAGGATTCGTCGGCGTTCTTGTGCCGTTCGATCTCGCGCTGGCAGCGCGCCTGTTCCTCGCGCCATTGGTTCGACATTTTCTCGAAGAAGGCCGTGTCCACCAGCCCGTCGAGCTTATCGACATACATCGCGTGAATGCGGTCGTTCAGGCGCTTCGCCTCCAGCTCCAGCCGCCTGATGGCTTCCTCGTGCTCGCGCCGCTCGTCGGCGTGGCTGGCGTGAAGCGCATCGCGGACCCATTCCAGCACCGCGTCATCGAACCGAAGCCGCCCGAGCATTTCGGTGAACTGCGCTTCGAGCATTTCCTCGCGGACATATTTGCGGCGGCAGTCGGCAGGCTTGCCCTGGCACTTATCGGCATAGCCGGTGCAATGATAATAGACGTAGCGCTCTTTCTTGATCTCGCCGACCACCGCGCAGCCGCAGGTGTGGCAGGCGATCAGGCCCGAGAACGCGAAATCCCGCCTGCCCTTCTTCGCGCCGCGCGCGTTGCGAGCGTCCATCACGCCCTGCACCCGTTCCCAAAGCTCGGTCGGCACGATCGCCTCATAGTGGCCCTGGTAGGTCTTGCCGTCCCAATCGAAGCGCCCGGTGTAGATGCGGTTTCGCAGGATCGTGGCGACGGTGCTTTTCGGGATGCGCTCGCCGCTCTTGCGGAAGACGAGGCCCGCCGCCCGCGCCTTCTTGGTCACCTCCTGCGTGGACATGTCGCCCCACGCATACCACTCGAACATCTTGCGGATGATCGGTGCGGTCGTCTCATCCGGCACGATGATCTTGCGCCCGTCCTCGCGCGTCACGTTGCGATAGCCGAGCGGCGCGTTCGACGGCCAGAAGCCCTGCGCCGCCTTCTCGGTCATGCCCTTGCGCGTCTCCTCGGACAGGTTGTCGATGTAGTTCTTCGCCATCAGCACCTTGATGCCGTGCATGAACTTCTCGGAGGAGCGCGACCCCCGCGACAGCACCACGCCTTCCTTGGGGAAATGGATTTCGACTTCAAGCTCGTCCACCGTCACCCAGTCTTTGAGGTTGCGGTAGAGCCGGTCGGTCTTCTCGACCAGCATCACGCGCACCGCCGGATGGGCCTTGAGGTAGACGACCATCTCGCCGAAGGCGGCGCGGCCGGTCTGCTTGGCGGTCTCCACGTCCACGTATTCCTGCGCCACCGCGAAGCCCTGCGCCGAGGCGTACTCCTTAAGCAGCTTCAACTGCGCCGGGATCGAGAAGCCCTCCTTCTCCTGCTCCTTGGAGGAGACGCGGGCATAGATCACCGCCTGGTTGCGGGCGGGATCGGCGGCGGGTGCGGGCTTTAATGTCTTGGCCATTATGTTTAGTGTAAACTGGACAAAATCATTTTGCAAGCGACCGGTGCAAGACGGCCGTCAGATGGTCCGGCTGTCATAGGCCCAATGCAAGAGCGCTTGACGCTGACGCGGTCGGCAGAACGGATCGCCTGGCTCGCAGCTCCGCTTGATCTGCGCGATATGCCGCCGAAACGCCTTCCAACGCTTGATCTGTCGTCTGTCTTCCTCCGGCACCCGCCGCCCCATGTAATAGCGGCAATACCACTGGAACCAACCGCGCGGATCGTCGGGATGAAGCCAGCCGTTTTGACGCCATACCGATAACGGCTTGCTCGCATCGACCCCGAAATAATTGAGGGCGTCGTTTCGGCCTGCCGGCGAGAGCTTGGCGCGTGTGAACCAGCTCGAGGGAAACTCCTTTCGGCAATCGGTCATGTACTTGCCGCCGAAAACGCCGAGCGCCAGCATTTCCTTGGGCGTCAGCTCGGGCTTGAACTCTGGATCGAAATTGCGCCCGACCGGTTCTGTCCGGAAATACCGATAGCCCCGCTGCATCTTGTCGTTGACGGTGATCACCCGCCGCCGCATGAGGCCTCCCAATCAGTTCAGTACAAGGATCGCGTCATTGAGCACCGACGCGAACGCCACCCAAGCGGCATAGGGCGCGAACAGCCATGCCGAGGTGCGATCCCGTCGCCATGACGCGAC
>VGET01000153.1 GCA_016869195.1 Alphaproteobacteria bacterium
CTGGGCGGCTCGCCCGCGAAGTACAAGTGAAAGTTCTCTTCCGCGATCAGGACCGTTCCTCAAGGCGTCGTGCCACCGGCGCAGTTGCTGAGCGTGCCAATCACCCGAGTGCCGGTTGGGTCGGCCGAGGTCTTGAGCCGCTCATGGCCTGCCGCCGGACCGGCGATGGCGATCTCACTCGAGAGCATGGAGAGTCGGCGGTTGCGCGGGCTGTTTGCCACCAATTGCCACGTGCCGCCGCCCTCGCTGATCTCGACGACCGAGTGGCCATGCGCCGCCATCTCGATCTCGACTGGCTCCTTGGTGATCTCCCCCGCCTCATGGCCCGGAAACATCAATTCCGGAATCGTGTACTCGTGATTGACGCACAGCAGCCCTGAGGGAGTGGCGCCCTCGGACACCGGGAGCGGCAAATAGGCGATTAAATTGCAGTTGTAGCCGAACTGCATTTCCTGGGCGGCGGCCGTGAGGTTTGACGGGTCAAAGGCCGGTGCGCCCGGCAGCACGGGATCGCCCCAGCGAATCAGCACCAGCGCCTCATAACCCTCGGCCACGTGATGCGTGGCGTCGTTTGTCTTCGCCAGTTCCTTGAAGGCCAGACCGCTGCCGTCGAGTCCAGCCTGCGCCGTGTTCAAGGTCGATACGCCGCAAATGGCGGCCGTGGTGGCGGACGCACCGAACGCCTTTAGTACCTCGCGACGGGACAACCGGATGCCGACGAGCGAGGCAAACGTCGCCCCATCAACTCCGTCGGTGCGATCTTCATCGCTCATGACCGGTGCCCCGCATTGATGCCGAGGCGCCCTCGGCTATTTGTCCAGAATCAGGTTCTCCATGGCTGCCGACGAGGCACGCTGCGCCTCGCGTTGATCATCAGGCAGCGCGATCAGGCCCTTGTCGGCAAGGAAGCTCTCAGGCCCAAAGGTTGATTCCAGGGTCCAGAGGTCGACATATTCCTTCAAGCCCGGAATGACACCGATATGGGCCTTCTTGACGTAGAAATAAAGCGCGCGTGAGACCGAGTACGCCCCAGAAGAGATGTTCTCATAGCTTGGCTCGGTGTCATCGATCAGAACCGCGACCAGCTTGTCGCGGTTCTGATCGAGGAAGCTGTAGCCGAAGACGCCATAGGCTTTGTCGTTGGCCTCGATCTTCTGCACGATCAGATTGTCATTCTCGCCGGCCTCGATGTACGCACCGTCCTCGCGCACGGACTGGCACAGCGCCTTGTACTTCTTCTCGTCCTCCTTCTTGAGCGCTTCGGCCTCGGGGAAGGTCTTGCAACCACCTTCCATGGCGAGCTCGTTGAACGCGTCACGCGTACCCGAGGTTGGCGGCGGGCCGATCACCTCGATCTTTGTGGCAGGCAGCGAACCGTCGATCTCCGACCACATCTTGTAGGGATTGGGAACGATCTTGCCGTCCACGATTACGTCCTTGGCCAGCGCCTGCCAAATTTGCGCGAGCGTGAACTTGACCGGCGTCGCGCCTTTGGCATGCGCCAGCACGATGCCATCGAAGCCGATCTTCACCTCGTGGATGTCGACGACGCCGTTCTTGGCACAGGCCTCGACCTCGGACTTCTTGATCCGTCGAGAGGCATTCGCAATGTCGGGTGAATCGACTCCGGCGCCCTCGCAGAAGAACTTCAGTCCGCCACCCGTGCCGGTGCTCTCGACCACTGGCGTCTTGAACTCACCGGCGCGCCCAAACTCCTCCGCTACCGTCGTCGCGAAGGGAAACACCGTCGAAGACCCGACGATCCGAAGCTCGTCGCGCGCCTCGGCCGAGCCGGCCACGCCCACCACAATCATGCCCGAAATCGCCGCCACGCCGGCGCCGATCAACGCTCGCCACATGCCTCAATCCTCCTGCGCTCCAAAACCATCAGCCGGCCGAGCGTTGGGTCGCCTGGCTCGTGCTCGGCCTTCGTGGCGAAGCTAATCAGGCGCGGCGATAGATTCGATACCGTGATGTGACGGATTCTTTACGGTGGGTCTGCGGCGGCTTGACCTACGCGCAGCACCGCTCTATTATTAACCTTATGGTTAATTATGAACATCCCGGCCTGGATCAGGCGTTCCTGGCCCTTTCGGACCCGACCCGGCGGGCGATCGTGGCCCGGCTGGCACGTGGCGAGTGCACGGTGGGCGAGCTGAGCACGCCGTTCCCGATCTCGGCGCCCGCGATCTCGAAGCACCTTCGGCTCCTCGAGCGCGCCGGTCTGATCGAGCGGCGGCGCGTCGGGCGCACGCTGCGCTGCCGCCTGAACCCGACGACGCTCGATACCGCGCTCGACTGGATCACGACCCAGAGGCGCTTCTGGAATGACTCGTTCGATCGGCTCGCCGACCTGCTCGCCGAAGCGAAGAAATCGGAGAACCCGTGATGGCCGAGCTTCAGGGCACGCCCGCCACTCATCTTCTCTCCATGCGCCGCACATTGCAGGCCCCGCGCGAGGCCGTGTTCCGCGCCTTCACCGATCCCGCAAAGGTGCAGCAATGGTATGGCCCGCGCGGCTTCACCATCGAGATCGAAAAATTTGAAGCGCGCGTCGGCGGCCCCTATCGCCTGTGCATGATTGCGCCCGACCAGAAGCGTCATTGGTTGCGCGGCGAGTTTCTTATCATCCAGCCACACGAGCGCGTCAGCTTCACCTGGGTCTGGGAGCAAGGTGACATCGCCGGACTTGAGAGCCTCGTTTCTGTCCGCCTTGATGCCAAGGGCGACGCCACTGAGCTCCTTCTCGAACACAGGCGCCTGCCGAGCGAGTCCTCCGCGAAAGCCCATGAGGGCGGCTGGGCCAGCAGCTTCGAATGCCTTGCGGACTTCATTGCCACCGAAGGGAGATAGAAATGGCCGATGTAATCGTTCACGGCGTAGCGCCCAGCACCTATACGCGTACAGTGCGGCTCGCCTGCGAAGAGAAGGGTGTGTCGCATCGGCTTGAGCCGGTCGAGTTCGGCTCGGACAGACTCCGAAGCCTGCATCCATTTGGCAAGATCCCGATTCTCGAGCACGGCAAGGTGCGCGTGTTCGAGACCCTCGCGATCACCCGCTATGTCGATGAGGCCTTCAAGGGCCCGGCGCTTCAGCCGGCCGATGCGCGCGGCCGCGCGGTGATGGACCAAAATGGATCAGCGCGACGCTCGACTATCTCTATCCGAGCGCGGTTCGTGGCCTGATCATCCCGCGCCTGGTGTTTCCGAGCCGCGGCGTGCCGGTGGACGAAGTGGCGCTCAAGGCCAATCTGCCGATTCTCGAACGCCATTTGACCATCTTTGATGAGGCCCTCGCCGAGAGCCGCTTCTTCGCCGGCGACGCGCTCAGCCTCGCGGACCTCTTCGTGCTGCCGATCATTCCCTATCTTGGCATGGTGTCGGAGAGCCAGCCCATGTTGAAGCAGCGAACGCGCCTGATGCGCTGGCAGGACGTGATGCTGGCCCGCCAGAGCGCGCCGGCAACGGAGCCCAAGCTCGCGGCCTAATCTGGCGCCGGGCCCGGCACGCGGCCTGATGCGAGCGCCGGGCCGATGTGCTCGGGCCGGAGCCCGACGCCGATCAATCGCGCGGCGAGCGCCCTCAGCGGCGGCAGACGCTCGACCAGTCGGAACACGAACGGCACGTCGAGAGGGCGATCGACATTCAAGCTTGGCGCGATGACGCGATTTTGGATCGCGACCTGTAGACGCTGCGTCGTGCGCGCCGCCCAGGCGCGGCGCTTCTGGACCCGCGCGAGATCGGTGTCACGCGTCCGCCCTTCACGCAGAGGCGCCGCGAGCAGATTGGCGGCCGCTACCGCGTCTTGGATTGCGAGGTTGATCCCGACACCGGCGACCGGCGACATCGCGTGCGCAGCATCGCCGATACACAAGAGGCCCGGCTTCCACCAGCGGGCCAGCCGGTCGACCCGAACGGTGAGGAGCTTCGCGTCGTCCCAGGTCGTGAGCGCGCCAACCCGATCAGCGACGAAGGGCGCAGCCTGCGCAATCTCTGCCTGAAAGGCCGCCAGACCCGCCTGCCGGCGCTGCTCCGCGCTGCCTTTGGCGATGACGAACGCGCACTGCCAGTAATCACCCCGGTTGAGCGTGACAACGACCCGACCCCGGTCGAACCGGCCCATGGTCTCGTCGGGATCGCTATGGTGCTTTGGCAGACGAAACCAGAGCACATCGATCGGCGCGCCAATGACATCGACCTTCAGGCCGGCGCGCTCGCGCACGGTCGAGCTCCGCCCATCCGCGCCGATCACGAGGGCGGCTCGAACCTCGATGTCCCCCACCGGTTCGCGTGCCTTGACCCCAATGACCCGACCATCCTGCTCGATCAGGCCCGTCACTTCGGTCGAGCGACGAAGTTGGAATGTCTCGAGCTTTGCTCCCTCGGCCGCAAGGAAATTCAGGAAGTCCCATTGCGGCATCATCGCGATGAACCGGCAGCGCGTCTTCAAGCGGCTGAACTCGGCAAGCCTGATCTGGCGCTCGCCGAATTGCAGGCCGAAGCGCGACACCCGCTGGTGCGGCAGCGTAAGAAACTCGTCCAGCAGACCGAGCTCATGCATCAGCTCGAGCGTCGAGGGGTGGATCGTGTCGCCCCGGAAGTCGCGCAGGAAGTCGCCATGCTTCTCGAGCACGACCACGGAGACGCCAGCGCGCGCCAACAGAAGCCCGAGCATCAGGCCGGCGGGGCCGCCGCCGGCGATGCAGCATTGTGTCTGGATGTTATGGGCGGCGATGGCCTTTTCCGTCTCGCGGCGCCCCAAGCGGGCGGGTGACGCCGGCTATTTGATCTCGACCTCGATAAAGACCACGTCCTCGGTCTTGCTCGGGTTGATCACGTCATGCTCGACGCCGACATTGCGGGAATAGGGCACACCAAGCGTGATGTCGACCGTGCGCTCGGTATTGCCGGGCTCCTTGAGCAGCAGCTTGCCGGTGGTCACCGGCACCACCACATAGTCGTACTCATGGCGGTGCCAGCCTGTATGCGCCCCTGGCTTGAAGTGCCAGCGGGTGACCTTGACCCGCTCATTGTCGATCAACGTGGTCCCAACCGCATTGTCCATGGCGCTCTGCCTCCCAAGGTCACGATTGTTTAACCATCCCAGGTTCAGTTACGGGGCGCAAGCGGCCGCCCGGCGCCGATTTTGGCTGATTTCGGTCATCCGGCACTCGCGCTCGCCGCGGGCATTGTGTATAGAACCGCCGGCCCCTGCGCCCTGACGCCCCCTTTGGGCCCCGCCCCGACATCGAGACCCGATTGCTGACCATGGATATCCGCAATATCGCGATCATTGCTCACGTCGATCACGGCAAGACCACCCTGGTTGACGCGCTGCTGCGCCAATCGGGCTCGTTTCGCGACAATCAGCGCGTGGCCGAGCGCGTGATGGATTCGAACGACCTCGAGCGCGAGCGCGGCATCACCATTCTGGCCAAATGCACCTCGATCGTGTGGCAGGGGACGCGGATCAACGTGGTCGACACGCCGGGTCACGCCGATTTCGGCGGCGAGGTCGAGCGCGTGCTTGGCATGGTCGATGGCGTGCTCGTGCTGGTCGACGCGGCCGAGGGCCCGATGCCGCAGACCAAGTTCGTGCTGGCGAAGGCGCTGGCGCTGGGCCTTCGGCCGATCGTGGTGATCAACAAGGTCGACCGCAGCGACGCCCGCCCGAACGAAGCGCATGAAGAGGTATTCGACCTGTTCGTGGCGCTCGACGCCTCCGAGGAGCAGCTCGATTTCCCCACCCTCTTCTCCTCGTCGAAGCAAGGCTGGGCCGATCACGAGATCACCGGTCCGCGTGCCCACATGCACCCGCTGTTCGAGACCATCCTCGCGCACGTGCCGCCGCCGAAGGCCGACCGGGATGCCCCGTTCTCCATGCTGGCGTCGATCCTGGAATATGACCCCTATCTCGGGCGCCTGCTGACCGGGCGCATCCTGAGCGGCACGGTGCGCCAGAACATGGCGGTCAAGGCGATGACCCGCGAGGGCGAGCCCATCGAAGATACCAAGGTGGTGAAGATCCTGGCCTTCCGCGGCATCGAGCGGGTCGGCATCGAGGAAGCACAGGCCGGCGATATCGTCGCGATCGCGGGCTTCACCGCCGCGAGCATCCCCGACACGCTCTGCCACCCCTCCGTGACGGCGCCGATCGCTGCGCGCCCGATCGACCCGCCGACCCTCGCGATGACCTTCTCGATCAATGACTCGCCACTCGCCGGCCGTGAGGGCGACAAGGTGACATCCCGCGTCATCCGCGCGCGCCTGATGCGCGAGGCCGAGGGCAATGTCGCAATCCGCGTGCGCGAGACCGAGAACACCGACGCGCTCGAGATCGCGGGGCGCGGCGAGCTACAACTCGGCGTGCTGATCGAAACCATGCGGCGCGAGGGCTTCGAGCTTTCGATCAGCCGGCCGCGCGTGGTGCAGAAGGCAGACCCCGCGACCGGCCAGATGCTGGAACCGATCGAGGAGGTGCTGGTCGACGTTGACGACGCCTTTGTCGGTGTCGTGGTCGAGGCGCTGGGCAAGCGCCGCGGCGAGCTGCGTGACATGCGGCCCTCGGGCGGTGGCAAGACGCGGCTCAAGTTCCTCGCGCCGTCGCGAGGATTGATCGGCTACCACAACGAGTTCATGACCACGACGCGCGGCACCGGCGTCATGTATCGCGTGTTTGATTCCTACGCGCCGCACAAGGGGCCGATCGCGGGGCGCACCAACGGCGTGATGATCGCGAACTCGGATGGTGTCGCGGTCGCCTACGCGCTTTGGAACTTGGAAGAGCGCGGGCCGCTGTTCATCGAGCCCGGCGTCAAGGTCTATGGCGGCATGATCATCGGCGAGCACCTCAAGGGCAGCGACCTCGACGTGAACCCCTTAAAGGCCAAGCAGCTCTCGAACGTGCGCACGCATTCGCACGATGAGAACATCAGGCTCACGCCCGTGCCGCGCATGAGCCTCGAATGGGCGCTCGCCTATATCGAGGAGGAGGAGCTGGTCGAGGTGACCCCGACCAGCATCCGCCTGCGCAAAAAGCTGCTCGACCCGAACGATCGCAAGCGCGCCGCCCGGGCGAGCTGAACACCCATCAGGCTTCGGCTGCCGCCGTAACCAGAGGTCCGCAGCACGACGCGCTGCCACCTTTGGCGGGTACGCCTCCCGGCACGACGTTGCGGATCAGCGTGTCATCGCCATAGCTCGTGTGCGCGCCCTTCGTGAAGAACGTCTCCCACACGATGCCTTGGGGATCCAAGACCCAGCCCTTGTCGGACTTGGCGTAGCAGCAGGCCGTGTCCTTCTGATCGAGGACGAACTGACCGGCGGACTTCAGGCGCTCCGTCACGTCCGCGAGCTCGCCGTCGCTTTCAACCTGGATGCCCAGATGATCGACGCCGGTGGCGTGGCCGCGGGCCGAGATCGCGAAATTGACCTTCGGGTCATCGAGCATCCACTTCGCGTAGTCGCCGTGGCGCACGGTCGGCTCCGCGCCAAACAACTGCGTGTAGAACGCGGTCGATTGCTCGATGCTCTCGACCGAGAGATTAACGTGCATCCGCTTCACAGCAGCTCTCCTTGGGGTTGGTTGCCCGGGTGCCGCAGGCGCCCAGGCAGCAGTCTTCGATGAGGTAATCGAGCAGCGCCCCGATGCGGGCGAAGCTCGCGGTGTAGATGATCGAGCGTCCTTCCCGCCTTGAGCCGATCAGCCCGGCCCGGCTTAGCTCGGTCAGATGAAACGACATCACCGTCGGGCCGACGCCGAGCCGCTGGGCGATGTCACCCGCCGGCAGGCCGCTCTGCCCGGCCCGAATCAGCGTTCGAAAGGCCTCGAGGCGGGTTTCCTGCGCCAGGGCGCCAAGGGCAGAGAGGGCTTCGTTCATTTTCATATTTCTATATTTATAGATATATAGGTAATTATGTCAAGGGCTTT
>VGET01000154.1 GCA_016869195.1 Alphaproteobacteria bacterium
TCCTAAGGTGTCGCCACGGCCCGCTTGGGGGATCGTCTAGCGGTAGGACTACGGACTCTGACTCCGTCAACCCTGGTTCGAATCCAGGTCCCCCAACCACCGCCTTCCGAATCCCAGTAAGGCCAAGCCGTTCCGGGGGTGCAGATGGACCTCGGGACCCTCTTGGCGCGCTATGCGCCCACATCGCGCGCAATCGCCTGGCCGCATGTGCTCAGCCCATTCGACATGAATTGCGCTTTGCCTAGGTCACCGGGGCCACCAATGGGCGAGCCCAGTTCGCCTGGACTTTGGGTTATGCAAAGGGTTCCGGGAGGGCGATAATCGAACCCCAACCCCGGAGGTGCGCCCATGCAGGTCAAGGGCTGTTGCTCACACGATTGCCCGGACAGCTGCGCCTGGATCGCTCAGGTCGAGAATGGCAGGGTCACCTCGGTCGAGGGCGCCACGGACCATCCCATCACCCGCGGGATCCTCTGCGCCAAAGTGCGCGACTATGAGGAGCGCCTGACGGCGAAGGATCGCCTGCTCTATCCGCTCAGGCGCTCCGGCCCCAAGGGTTCGGGACAGTTCCGTCGCATCAGTTGGGATGAGGCGCTTGCAGAGATTGCCGATCGCTTCCACGCGATCGTCGTCGAACACGGCGGCGCAGCTCTCCTGCCCTATCACTATTACGGCTCCATGGGCACCGTTCAGCGGCTGGCGCCCATGCGCATCTTTCATGCCCTGGGCTCGAGCGTCGCCCAAGGCGGTGTCTGTGGCGTCTCTGGCGCCGCGTTGATGGATGAAGGTCATCCCGTCGGCGTCGATCCCGAGCAAGGGGTGGACGCGCGGCTCATCATCGTCTGGGGTCAGAACACGCTCTCGACCGGCCATCACTACTGGCATTTCATCGACGAAGCGAGGAAGAAGGGCGCCCGCGTCATCGGCATCGACCCGCGCGCCACGCGCACCATGCGGCGATGCGACGTCCACCTCGCGCCGAGGCCCGGCAGCGATGCCATTCTCGCGGCCGCCCTCGGCCGGCATTTGCTCGAAACCGGAAGGGCCGATCTCGATCTCGCCGCGATGTGGGTCGCCGACCTCGATGCCTATCGGCGCGCCGTGACGCCCTGGACCTTTGAAGCGGCGGCTTCGGCCACCGGCCTTTCGGCCAAGTCAATCGAGAGCTTCGCCGAGGAGTTCGCCACGGCGAGCCCGGCCCTGATCCGGGCCGGCGTCGGCCTCCAGCAGGCGAGGAATGGCGATGAGGTGGTCCGCGCCATCTCGGCTCTGGCCATTCTCGGCGGCCACTGGCGACACCCGGGCGGCGGCCTATCCATCATGACGTTTCCCGCCTACTCGCCACAGGCCGCGGAGCGAAGCGATCTCCGTCAGAACGAGCCCAGGGTCGTCCACGGCGCCAAGCTCGCGCAAGTCCTGACAGACAAGACATTGTCGCCGGCCATCAAGGGTCTCATGGTCTGGTCGGCCAATCCCGCCTCGACCCAGCTCGACACCCCGCTGATACGCAAGGGGTTGCTGCGCGACGACCTCTTCACGGTCGTCGCGGAACATTTCCTGACTGACACGGCACGCTTCGCCGACATCGTTCTGCCGGCCACCACCCAATTGGAACATGTCGATGTTCAGCTCGCCTGGGGCCACCAATATGTGATGGCCAACAATCCAGCTGTGGCGCCCTTGGGCGAAGCCCGCAGCTCAGGCGCTATCATGCGGGGTCTCGCTGGCGCGCTCGGCCTCAACCACCCGGCCTTCCGTGAATCGGATGAAGAGATTGCCGCTTCGACCATGCCGGCGGGCTGGTCTTACGCAGAGCTTCTCGCGGCGGGTTGGCGCAAGGCGCCCGTGTCCCGCCCTTCGCTCAAGCCGCGGGAGCGCAAGCTTTCGATCGCCCCGGGCGATCTCACTTTGGCGCCGCTACCGGCGGATCAACTTCAGTTGCTTTCGCCCAAGGGCCACTACTTCCTCAACTCCAACTTCGCCAACATGCCGCGCCAGCGCCAGTCCGAGCGGCGTCCGACTCTGAAGATGTGCGCGCGCGATGCAACGGAACGAAACCTCGTCGATGGCGCGCCGGTCACCGTGAAAAGCAATGGCCGGTCCCTGTCGCTCCGGATGGCGGTTTCGCCTGAAGTTAGGTCCGGCTATGTCGCGCTCGACGGCAAATGGTGGAACGACGAGGCCGGGGCCAATGAGCTTACCGCGTCACTATGGTCGCCGGCCGGCCAGCCCGCCTACAACGAGGTCTATGTGACGGTCGAGGCAACCACATAGACATCGACGGCACCCAGGATGAGGCCTGCCGGATCGGGCACATCTGGCCAGTTGCGGCGAACTATTTGAGGATCGCCGTATTCGAACGCCGTTGAGGACAAACTGCCATGGACGTCGTTCGGCGCGCTCTTGTTTGCGTCTTTGCCATTGCCGTTGCCTCGATGGCCCTGGATGCCAGGGTCGGTGAGCTCACCCAACCCGCAGGCCAAGCCGTTCCACCGTCACCGGCGCGATCGAGACAACCAATCGCGGGCCATTTGACGCGTTCGAGGACGGCTTCCTCAAGCACCATGAGCGCCGCTTCGACAGGGCCGCGGTCTTTGATCTCGCGATGCTCGAAGCGCTCGGCCTGCACGAGGTGACCATCATTTATGCGGGGTGGCCGAGGCCCGCGCGGTTCGAAGGCCCCTGGCTCAAGGATGTCTTGGCCGCGGTCGGCGTCAGCGGCAAGGGCGTGACGATCGTAGCGCTCGACGGCTTTGCTACCGAGATTGGCGCGGCCGAGCTCGCCGCGGAGGATTGGTTGGTTGCGATCAAGCGTGATGGGCGCTATCTCGACCTCGGCCAGCGCGGCCCGCTGTGGATCGTGTACGCGCGACGCGATGGCAAGGCGCCAGAGCAAAGCGATGAGCAGCGCTGGCCCTGGGCCGCGTTCCTGATCGAGGTGAAGTGACGGGCGTGCGCTCTGCTGCGCTGCATCAATGGAACAGCACGTAGGCGAAGTCGATCTTCTGGCCGTGAATGCCGCGCTTGGGTAGCGCAATCCAGCCGGCCATGCGGCCCGGCTCGACCACCGGCACCATGAGCGAGCGCACGAACGCGTGGTCCGCGGCTGAGGGTAGCCACTGGTCGCGCTTTGCCTGCCACTCCGCTTCGCTGATCACCCGACCCTCAGGCGTCGCGCGAATCCCCTGAAACGCGCCGATCCGACGATTGAACGCCGGATGCGGCAGGCGCAGCGTGAAGTCGACGCTGGCTTCGCGGATCAGCTTGTTGAACCGATCGACGCCGCGCTGGCTGTCCCGCGCATAGTCTTCGCGCAGCAGAAAATTCATCGCACGTGGTGTCTCAACGAACTCGCGCTCGATGCGATCGTCCGCGATGCGCGGCACCTCGATGGTCGCACCGATCAGGCGATGGTCATCGTTGATCCGGCTCTCGTGATAGCGCCCCTTCAGCCCCATCGAGAAGTAGTTGGCGGCATTGGTCGAGCGCTCCGAGCCGAACAGGTCGAGGCAGATCGAGTAGTGGAAGTTCAGGAAGCGCTGGATGGTCGCGAGGTCGATGCCCCCGAAGGGGCGGACGTCATCGGTGTCGTGCGCGCGCATCAGCTCGCAGCTGCGCTGGATCACGCGGAGCAGCCCGCTCTCGCCGACGAACATGTGATGCGCTTCCTCGGTGAGCATGAAGCGGCAGCTGCGCGACAAGGGGTCGAAGCCTGACTCCGCGAGCGCCGCGAGCTGGAACTTGCCGTCGCGATCCTGGAAGTAGGTGAACATGAAGAAGGAGAGCCAGTCGGTGGTCGGCTCGTTGAACGCCTCGAGAATGCGCGGCTTGTCAGGGTCGCCCGCGTGGCGCACCAGCATCTCGTCCGCCTCCTCGCGGCCGTCGCGGCCGAAATAGGCGTGCAGCAGATAGACCATGGCCCAAAGGTGGCGCCCCTCCTCGACGTTGACCTGAAAAAGGTTGCGCAGGTCATACAGAGACGGACAGGTGCGGCAGAGCTCGCGCTGCTGCTCGACCGAGGCGGGCTCGGTGTCGCCCTGGGTCACGATCAGGCGGCGCAGCTCGGCGCGATACTCGCCCGGCACCTCGGTCCAGACCTTCTGGCCTATGTGCTGGCCGAAGCCGATGCGCCGATCAACCTCGGGCTCCGCCAGAAAAATGCCCCAGCGATAATCAGGCATGCGCACATAGCCGTAATGCGCCCAGCCATCATTTTCGACGCTGATCGCGGTGCGCAGATAAACCTCGTGCGCGGCGCTGCCGACCGGTCCCATCTGTTGCCACCAGCGCAGAAACGCCGGCTGCCACTGCTCGAGCGCGCGCAACAACCGCCGGTCATCGACGAGGCCGACATTGTTCGGGATCGTCTGGTTGTAATCGATCTTCATGCCTTAGACCCTGTCGCGATCAAAGCTCGGCTGGCGGCCCGTGCCATAAAGCTTGAGCGCACCCTCCTCCCCCACCGCGTTGCCGCGCTGGAACACCCAGTTCTGCCAGGCGCTGAGGCGCGCGAAGATCTTGCTTTCGATGGTCTCAGGGCCGGGAAAGCGCAGATTGGCTTCCATCGCGGTCAGGGCATCAGGCGACATGGCCGCCCGGCTCTCGATTGCAAGGCGAACCTCGTCGTCCCAGTCAATGTCGTCGGGCGCGAATGTAACGAGGCCCAGCGCTTCCGCGTCCGGCGCATCGAGCGGGCGGCCTTGCGCGGCTTTCGCGGTGTCGAGCGCCGCCGGATCGTGCAGAAACCGACATTCCAGCCGGGTGAGGCCGGTGCACGTCGGCAGCGGCCCAAAATTCATGCCCGTGAGCGCGATCGTCGGTGGCGGCAAATTGCGCCGCGCGTCGCCGCCATCGAGCACGTAGCTACGATCCGCCGCGAGCGCGAGTTCGAGCATGGTGCCCACAAAACATGAGCCAGGCTCGATCAGGGCGATCAGGCTGCGCGACGACAGCTCGAGGCGCTTCAAGGTGCGCTTCCAGAGCAGCGTGATCTCGCGGACCAGCCAGTCATCGGCGAGTGACAGCAACGCGCCATCGGCTGCGCTGGCAAGCGACGGGTCGCCTTGGGTCGCAAGGATCCAGGTGCCAAGCTCGGGCTCGTTGAAGCGCAGATGCAGGATCGCGTCATCGAGCGCGCGGGCAAGCGCAAGCGGCCAGCACGCCGCACCCGCCGCGTGGATCGCCTCCGCCGTCGATGGGGTCGGCGTGTCGGGCCCCTTGAGGCAGAAACGGGCTGTGCGCGCGGCACGATCTAGCGTCACCGTCAGATGCGGCCAGTCGAGCGTCGTGTCGGTGAAGCTCCGCATGAGCGGCGTGAGCGTGATTCCTTTGGCGGTGACCGGTCGATCGGACAGGGCCACGAGGGCGTCGGCGCGCGCGCCGGTGGCCTCCGCGAGCTTCGAGCGCGGCGCAAGCTCATCCACCAGGCCCCAATCGAGCGCGCGCTTGCCGCGCGCACCTTCGCCCGTGGTGCAGAAGAAGTCCGCGCGATCGCGGCGCACGCGCCGCTTGTCGACCAGGCGCGTCAACCCACCGGTGCCGGGCAGCACCGCGAGCAGCGGCACCTCGGGCAGCGACACCGCGCTCGATCCATCATCGACCAGAAGGATGTGGTGCGCGGCGAGCGCCAGCTCATAGCCGCCGCCGGCGGCCGGGCCGTTGATCACGCAGAGATAGCGTTGACCCGACCGTGCGCTCGCCTCCTCGATCGCGTTGCGGGTCTCGTTGGTGAACTTGCAGAAATTCACTTTGGCGCCGTGCGGGGACGTCGCGAGCATCGGGATATTGGCGCCGGCCGAGAACACGCGGTCTTTCCCGGAGGTGATGATCACGGCCGCGACCTCGGGATGTTCGAAGCGCAGGCGCTGAACCGCATCGTGGAGTTCGATGTCGACGCCAAGGTCGTAGGAATTGAGCTTGAGCGTGTAGCCCGGCACCAGCCCGCCGTCCTCCGCGACGTCGAGCGCGAGCGTTGCCACACGCCCCTCGATCGTGAGCCGCCAATGGCGATAACGCTCGGGCGCGGTGCGGAAGTCGATCACGGCGTCGCGTCACCGTCCCTTAAAGGCGGGCTTGCGCTTCTCGGTGAAGGCCGTGATGCCCTCGACGAAGTCGTCCGTCGTTGAGCAGTTGGAGAAAGATGCCGCCTCGGCCTCGAGCTGGGCTTCGAGCGTCCGGTCGAGCGAGGCGTTGAGCAGCTTCTTGGTCGTGCCGTAAGCAAAGGTTGGGCCCTTTGCAAGCCGCTGCGCCAGCGTGTTGGTTTCAGACTCAAGTTGATCGAGCGGCACCAGCCGGTTGATCAGGCCGAGCTCGAGCGCCCGCTTGGCGTCGAAGCGATCACCCAAAAGCGCGATCTCCATCGCACGCCGCAGGCCCACGATGCGCGGCAGGAAGAAGCTGCCCGAGCCGTCCGGGCTGGTTGCGATACTGATATAGGCGAGGCTGAAATAGGCGTTGTCGGCCGCGATCGCAAAATCGCAGGCGCACATGAGGCTCAAGCCGAACCCCGCCGCCGCGCCCTCGACCGAGGCGATCACCGGCTTCTCCATGCGCCGGATTGCGAGCATGGTCGGGTGCACGGTTTCGACCATTGAGCGGAAGAACTTGCGACGCTCCTCGACCGGCCTGCTGAGCTCGCCCTTGAACAGCTTGAGGTCGCCACCCGCCATGAAGTGACCGCCTGCGCCACGGATGACGACACACCTGACCGATGCATCGTGCTCGACCGTATGGATGACTTCCGCCAAGCGGCGCGCAAGCTCGATATTGAGCGCGTTGAGTGCCTCGGGTCGGTTGAGCGTGACGGTGGCGACAGCCTCGCGCACGTCGCACAGCACGGAATCGGTCATTTCGGATCTCCGGCCGGTGACATTTGGGCGGCGAGGAAATCGAGGACGCGCTGGCGCGCCTCCTCATGCCACAGAAGGTAGTGCTGGTTCGCCAAGGGGTGCGGCGCCCGATAGACCATCGACTCGCTTCCATTCGTTCGATTCATGAAGGCGCCGCAGTCGCCCTTGAGCACCGGCAGGCGAAACCATGGATCGTCCGCGCCGAGGAGGGCGAGCACGGGCTCGTTCCCCGGCGCCGCGAGCCCATGATATTCGGGCCAACCGGCATGGCAGGTCCAGCCTTCGATGATGCGGGCGCGCACCCTAATAGCTGAAACCGTTGCGACGGTGATGCCGCCCTCACTCAAGCCCATCAGGAACAGGCGCTCGCCATCGACCCACGGCAGGCCGCGCGCCTGCTCCACGGCGTTCCGCGCTTCCGCCTGGCGCCACCCCAGGACCCCGCGGTGCAGGCCGGCCTTGAGCGTCAAAGGGTCACAGCTCGTCGGCTTGTCACGCCGGGCGAAGCTGTCGGGCATGATCACGGCATAGCCGGAGGCGCGCAGGAACTCGGCGGTCTCGACCGCGACATGGTTGATCCCGGCGCAGCCGTGCATGTAGACGATTGTCGGCAATCGCTGTGTGCCGGCGCGCGGCGGGGCCTGCCCAGCCTCCTCGATGCGGAGCGACCGGTCTGTTGTCGCGTCCGGCAGATAGAGTCGCGCGGCCTGCCAGGTGCGCGCGAGCTCATCGGCCTCGGGGTCAGCGGCTGCGGCGGCCGGTGTTGCGAGCAGGGCGGCGCTGAGCGCGAGCGCCAGCAGGCCGGCGCCGGCGCGCAGCAGGCTTTGGCGGCGTCGCGCCGGCGGCCATGAATCATTCATCGACTTCCACCTGATAGAGATTGGCCAGGGCATTGGTCTCGTTCGCCATGCCGACGACCGCCATCAGCTCGCCCAGCATCGCCTCGCTCATGCCCTTGGCACGGGCGGCAAAGGTGTGCGAGCGCACGCAATACTCGCAGGCATTGGTTGCGCTGACCGCGATATAGATCATCTCCTTGGTCAGCGGATCAAGTGTGCCCGGGGCCATCACCTC
>VGET01000155.1 GCA_016869195.1 Alphaproteobacteria bacterium
TGGCGGTCTCATGCCACCTGGTCAGACCAAATATCTTACCCAATCGACTCTATCGATGACCTAGCGCTGTCACAAGCCATCGAGCGCGCCGGCCGTGGGCCGACCAAAAGAGCCGGATTAGGCTCGCACCATCGCTGAGTTGGTCGCTAGAATCGCCAGGAGTGTGGGGGAGTCAGCAGATGACAGACGGTGCGCAAGTCCTCGTGACCGGCATTTCAGGCTTCATCGGCAAACAGTGCGCGATTGCGCTTCTGAAACAGGGCTACCGCGTGCGCGGCACAATACGCAGCCTGAAGCACGCCGATGAGGTGCGCGAAACCTTGTCGAAACACGCCGCGATTGATGGTCGCCTCGAGTTCGCCGAAGCGGATCTGACCAGCGACAAGGGGTGGGACGCGGCGCTCCAGGGTTGTCGGTATGTCCTGCACGTTGCTTCGCCGTTCCCCATGACCCAGCCCAAGGATCTCGACGGTCTGGTCGGACCGGCCCGTGATGGCACGCTCCGTGTGCTGAAGGCCGCGGCCAAGGCCGGCATCGCCCGCACGGTGCTGACCTCGTCCACCGTCTCGATCATGTACCGTGCGCCGAAGCCCGGCGGCGCGCCGTTGACCGAGGAAGATTGGAGTGATCCGGATCACCCCGGCATTCGACCCTATGCGCGTTCCAAGACGCTGGCCGAGCGTGCGGCCTGGGACTTCATCAAGACTGAAAAACCCAACATGGAGCTAGCGACCGTCAATCCGGGCTTCGTGCTCGGGCCGGCGCTCGATGGCGACCTCAGCACCTCGATCGAGGTGATCAAGATGATGCTGCAAGGCAAATATCCGGCGGTGCCGCGTCTTCACTTTCCGATCATCGATGTGCGCGATGTCGCGGACATGCATGTGGCGGCCATGACCAACCCGAACGCGGCGGGGCAGCGCTTCTTGTGCGCCGAGAGCTCGCAGTGGCTGGTGAAAACGGCGCGCGCCATTCGCGCAGCGGTGCCCGAAGCAACCAAAATGCCGACCAGGGAGTTGCCGAACATCATCGTGCGCCTGATTGGCCTGTTCGATCCGCGCCTCGGCGCCATCACGCCGGAGCTTGGAAAGCTGCGCCCGATCGACAATGCGAAATCCGTGAAGCTCCTCGGCTTCAAGTTCCGCACGGCCAATGACGCCGCGATCGCCGCCGCTCGCAGCCTGATCGATCTCAAGCTCGTCTAATCGGAGAGCGCGCCGCAGGCCTCGACCTTCGCCCTTCGACTTCGCCACGCCTCATCCTGAGCCCAGTCGATGGAGAGGCGCGGTGCGCTCAGGGTGAGGAGGCTCAGGAAGAGGGCCCAACGATGATCAGCGCAGCATATAGCGCTGGGTGAGCGGCAGCTCGGTTGCCGGCTCGCAGGTTGCGAGCTTGCCATCGACGAACACCTCAAACGTCTCAGGGTTCACTTTGATCTTCGGCAGGGCGTCATTGTGCAGCATGTGGCGCTTGTTGAGCTTGCGCGTGTTGTAGACCGGCAGGAACTGCTTGTTCAGGCCGAGCTTCTCGCGCACGCGCGCTTCCACGCAAGTGCGCCCGACGAAATTGACGCCGAGTGACGACGGCGCTTTGCCGTGCGCGCCGAAGAGGGGGCGCAGCATCATCGGCTCGACCCACATGGTGGACGCCGTGGCGTCGCCGATATTGCCCCAGGCGAGGAAGCCGGACTTCAGCACGAATTCCGGCTTCAGCCCAAAGAAGGCCGGTCGCCAGAGCACGATGTCGGCGATCTTGCCGGGCTCGAGCGAGCCGACATAGCGATCGATGCCAAAGGTGCGTGCCACGTTGATTGTGTACTTCGCGACATAGCGCTTGATGCGCTCATTGTCGCCGATCGCCGTGCGCTCGGAGGGTAGGCGCCCGCGCTGCACCTTCATCTTACTCGCGAGCTGCCAAGTGCGCCCGACCACCTCGTGAATCCGTCCCATGCCCATCGAGTCCGAGCCCAGCATCGAGATCGCGCCGATATCATGCAGCACGTCCTCGGCTGCAATGGTCTCGGCACGGATGCGGCTTTCGGCGAACGAGATGTCCTCGGGCACCGCCGGGTTCAGGTGGTGGCACACCATGATCATGTCGAGATGTTCGTCGAACGTGTTCTTGGTGTAAGGGTTGGTCGGGTTGGTCGAGGAGGTGAGGCAGTTCGCCTCGCCCGCGACCGCGATGATGTCAGGGGCGTGGCCGCCGCCGGCGCCCTCGGTGTGGTACATGTGGATGGTGCGGCCATCGATCGCGGCCAGCGTATCCTCGAGAAAGGCGGATTCGTTCAGCGAATCGGTGTGGAGCTGGACCTGCACGTCCAGCTCATCGGCCACGCGCAGACAACAGTCGATCACCGCCGGCATCGCGCCCCAGTCCTCATGGATCTTGAAGCCGATGCAGCCGCCCGCGATCTGGCCGTAGAGTGAATCGGGCTTGGATGAGTTGCCGCGTGCGATGAAGCCGAAATTGAGCGGCCAGGCCTCGGAGTGCTCGAGCATGCGCGCGACATTCCAGTCCGAGCCGCCATCGATCGGCAGCGCATGCGGGCCGGAGCCGCCGCCGATCATTGTGGTGATGCCGGAGGAGAGCGCCGAACGATTGAGATCGGGACTGTAGAAGTGGACGTGGCAATCAAGCGCGCCGGCGGTCGCGATGAAGTGCATGCCGTTGATCACCTGCGTGTCCGCGCCGCACACGAGGTTCGGGCTCACGCCATCCTGCACATCCGGGTTGCCAGCCTTGCCGACCGCGACGATCCGGCCATCGCGCACGCCGATGTCAGCCTTGCCGATGCCGAGCACGGGATCGATGATCGTGACGTTCACGATCACGAGGTCGGGCGCGCCTTGCTCGCGAGTGTAGCCAGGCGTGAAGGAGAGGCCGTCACGGAACGTCTTGCCGCCGCCGGCGACCGATTCATCACCCGGCACGTTGGTGTCGAACTCGATCTCGGCCAAAAGCTCTGTATCGCCGAGCCTCACCGCGTCGCCGACCGTCGGGCCGTAAAGTTCCGCATAGTGCTTGCGCGTCAGCTTGGCCATGTCACGCCCCCTTGAAGCCGCGCGCCTTGGCGCGCTTTAGCGCTTCCGCCTTGGTGATGTCGGCGTGACGCGAGCCATTGGTGAGATTGTTGAGCCCATAGAGATAGCCGGCGCCGCCGAACTCAGTGAGCGTGATTTCCTTGGTCTCGCCGGGCTCGAAGCGCACGGCGGTGCCGGAGGGCACATCGAGCCGCAACCCGAAGGAATCCGCCCGCTTGAAATCGAGCGCGCGGTTGACCTCGAAGAAGTGATAGTGGCTGCCCACCTGCACCGGGCGGTCGCCTGTATTGGTGACCTTGAGCTTCACTTTGCGGCGGCCGGCGTTGATCTCGATCTCGCCGTCCTTGACGATGATCTCGCCGGGCTTGATGCGCTGCTTCTCGGGCACCTTCTTCTTGCCCGGGCGGATCGGGTCGTGCACCGTCACCAGCTTGGTGCCATCGGGAAAGACCGGCTCCACCTGAATCTGCGGCATCAACTCGGCGACGCCGGGCAACACATCATCGGTCGTCAGGATCTGCGCGCCAAGCGCGATCAGCTCGGCGACCGACTTGCCCGCCCGCGCACCCTCGAACACCTCATCCGAGATCAGCGCCACGGCCTCGGGGTGATTGAGCTTGAGGCCGCTCGCGCGCCGCTTTCGCGCCAGCTCGGCCGCGGTGAAGATGATGAGCCGCTCAAGCTCGGTTGGCGTGAGCATCATGGGGCGTCTCCTCTGTCTTCGCGCCGCTTATGCATGGATTCGGGCGCTCAGGAATCGATGATGACGGGAAATTGCGGGTCCTTCCGAAACGGTTCGCCGGACTTCAAGGCCGTCGAGTTCTTCGGGAACTCGGCCGGCGGGTCGCGCAGGATGTAGCGCACGTCATCGCCAAGCCAACGATGGGTGAGCGTACGCCGGCGCGTGTCGAGCCGCGGGTTGCTGCGACCCTGGTGCACGGCGAGACCGTGAAAGAACAGACAGTCGCCGGGCTCGAGCTCCCATGACACGATGTCATAGTCCTGCCGCGCCTCTTCGATGTCGGGCATGCGCTCGAACACCTTGCTCGGATGGCGCGAGCCGTCCTTCAAGCTGTCAATCGGTGCGAACCACCGACTCCAACGATGTGAGCCGCGGACGAACTCGAGCGTCGTTGCGGCGACAATCGGATCGAGCGGAATCCAGTTCGAGCAGAACTGCCAGCCATCGACCGCCATATAGGGCTGATCCTGATGCCAGCGGGTGAGGCCCTGGGTTCCCGGCTCCTTCACGAACAGGTGATCGTACATGAAGGTGATCGTCTTGGAGCGCATGAGCTGCGCCGCAATCGCGGCGCACGGGCCATCGAGCGCAAACGCCTTCATCGTCGGGATATGACGCCAGAGATCGAAGTCGTTGAAGAAGAGGCCAGGGTCATCACCCTTGGTGTAGACCTCGACATCGGGGCCGGGCGCGGCGAGGTCCTGCTCAACGCCCTCGCGCAGACGCTCGATCCAGTCCTGCCCGATGACGCCTCGCAGGCAGACGACGCCGTCACGCTGATAGGCCTCGATGTCGCTTGCCGTGATGGTCGCCATCGCGCTTGCCCCCACAAGCCGGAAAGGCGTGCGGCGTTACTTTACCGCGCGACCGAGCCGTGAATCGCTCGCCACACCTTCTCCGGCGTCGCGGGCATGTCGACGTGCTCGACGCCATCGGCCGCGAGCGCATCGACGATCGCGTTGATTACGGTCGCGCAGGCCGCGATCGCGCCGGCCTCGCCGCAGCCCTTCACGCCGAGCGGGTTCGACGGGCAGGGAATGTCGGTCGCCTTGACCGCGAAGAGCGGCAGGTCGTCCGCCCGTGGCATGCAGTAGTCCATGAACGAGCCGGTCAGCAATTGGCCGGTCTCAGGGTCATAGGCGACCTCTTCCATCAGCGCCTGGCCGACACCTTGGGCCACGCCGCCATGGACCTGCGCCTCGAGCAGAAGCGGGTTCACCACGCGGCCGAAATCGTTCACCGCCCAATAGCCGGCGAGCGCGACCTTGCCGGTGTCGGGATCGATCTCGACCTCGGCGATGTGGCAGCCATTCGGGAAGGTCGTGCCGGTGAAGTCGGTGCGGCCCTTGGCATCGAGGCCCGGCGTCATGCCGGCTGGCAGCGCCTTCGGGTCGCGCGCCTTGGCAGCGAGCGAGAGCACGTCGATCCGCCGGTCGGTGCCGACGATCTTGAACTCGCCCGCCTCGAAGCGGATGTCGGCCTGCGAGACCTCGAGTAGATGCGCGGCCAGGGCCTTGCCCTTCTCGACCACCTTCTCGACGCCATCCTTGATCGCGAGGCCCGCCATGTAAATCGAACGCGAGCCGCCGGTGCCGCCACCCAAGGGCACCTCATCGGAATCGCCTTCGAGAATCTCAATCTTGTCGAACGGCACGCCGAGCATCTCGTTCAGGAACTGGGCGTAGGTCGTCTCATGGCCCTGGCCCGACGATTTCGTGCCGAGCCAGGCGGTGAGCTTGCCATCGGTGGTGAAGCGTAGCTCCGCAGCTTCCATCGGGTCGCCCGCTGTCGCCTCGACATACATGCCAAGGCCAAGCCCGCGTTTCTTGCCGCGCTTGGCGGCCTCGGCGCGGCGTGCCTCGAAGCCCGACCATCCGGCGAGGCGCTGGCACTCGCTCAGGGCAAGCACAAAGTCGCCCGATTCATAGGTCACATCGACCGGCGTCTTGTACGGCATCTCGCTGGTCGCGATGAAGTTGCGCTTGCGGATCTCATCGCGCCCGATGCCGGTCTCGCGCGCGGCCTTGTCGATCAGCCGCTCGACCAGATAGATCGCCTCGGGCTGCCCGGCGCCGCGATAGGCGTCGGTAAACACGGTGTTGGTGAAGACCCCGACCACCTCGGCGTCGACCGCCGGGACTTTGTAGGCACAGGCCAGCATGCGGGTATAGAGGATGCTCGGGCACACCGGCCCGAGGTTCGAGGCATAAGCGCCCAGATTGGCGAAGGTGCGAACGCGCAGGCCCAGGAAGCGCCCATCGCGGTCGAGCGCAAGCTCCGCCTTGCTCGCATGATCGCGCGACTGAATGTCGGACAGAAAAGATTCGGCACGGTCGCTCATCCAGCACACCGCACGGCCGAGCCGCTTGGCCGCGGCCAGCACCAGCGCCTGCTCGCCATAGCTCACATATTTCATGCCGAAGCCGCCGCCGAGATCGTGCGCGATGACCCGTACGCGCGACTTGTCGATGCCAAGCGCCTGACACACGACCGCGCGGGTGTCATAGACGTGTTGCGCGTTGGTGATCAGCGTGTAGCGCCCGCTGGCGGGATCGAAGCGGCCGGCGGCGCCGCGCGCCTCGATCGGCATGGCGCCGATGCGGTTGTTGACGAGCGAAACGGAGACGACGCGCGCCGCTGCCTTAAAGGCCGCGTCGGTCTTGGCCTGATCGCCATGACGCCACACGAAGGAGGTGTTGTTCGGCGCCTCCGGAAACAATTGTGCGGTGCCCTTGCTGGCGGCGGTCGCGGTCTCGGCAATCGCGGGCAGCTCCAGATAGTCGATCTCGACGAGATCCGCGGCATCCCGCGCCTGGCTCGCGGTCTCAGCAATCACCATTACGACCGCCTCGCCAACATGGCGCACGCGCTCCTCCGCCAGCAGCGGATTGTGCGGATAGAACGCGGGCACACCGGGCGCGCGCTCGAGCTGAATCCAATTGCCCGCGATGCAGGGGAGGCCGTTGACCTTCTCGGCCTTTAGCTCGCTGGCGGTCAGCACGGCCACCACGCCCGGCGACCGTTGGGCCGCGCGCGTGTCGACGCGCTTGATCTCGGCATGGGCATGGGGCGAGCGCACGAAGACGGCCCAGAGCGCGCCGTCGAGCGCGATGTCGTCCTGGTAGCGGCCGATGCCGGTGATGAAGCGATCGTCCTCTTTGCGCCTGACCGGCTGGCCAATGCCGAATGCACCCATGGCTCGTCCTCCCTGATTTAGTGGTCGTGGTTGTGGAGAATGGATCCGCCCACCCCGGTCTCATAGCCCTGGCCCATCTTGGTCAAGGCCAGCGCGTGGGGAAATTCAAGGGCGCGGATCAGCCCCTTCCGCTCGAGCGCGAGCCATACCCCCCGATTCAAGAGCCCGCTCGCGTCACGCCCGCTCACCACATGGTTCCCGACATGAAAGTGATCGCCGTGGGCGTGGGGCAGGCGGTCGAGCATCATCTCGCCGGTCGCATCATCGATCAGCCCCGGCTCGACCTTCGAAACGAACTGGAGGAGGGTGAGCGTCTTGAGCTGGAGGCCGTTCAGGCCGAGCGGATTCTTGACGGGGGGCATGGCGCGCCTCACGGTGGCTTCAGGGCACGACTAAAGCAGGAGGGTGCGGGCGTGGCAACGGTACGGATGATCGAGTATGCCGAGGCCTCGGCTGAGGTGCGGTCGGTCTATGACGACATCATGGCGGTGCGCAAGACCGACTGGATCAACAATTTCTGGAAGGTGCTGGCCAATCATCCGCCGACGCTCAGGCGCACCTGGGAGAGCATCAAGGAGGTGATGGCCCCGGGCACACTTGATCCGCTGACCAAGCAGATGATCTATATCGCGGTCAGCGCAACCAATGCCTGCGAGTATTGCGTGCGCTCGCACACCTTTGCCGCCCGTGCCAAGGGCATGAGCGAGGCGATGCTGGGCGAGCTGATGGCGGTCGTCGGCATGGCGAACGAGACCAATGCCCTGGCCAATCTCTATCAGGTGGAAGTCGATGAACGATTCATGGCCGCCGGCGCGACGCCGCCAAAGCCTGCTGCGCGCCGGCGCCGGCCTGCTGGCGCTCGCGCTCAGCGCCGCCCTGCTCGCAACACCGGCCGCCGCAGCCGCTGACCCCGAGGCCGAT
>VGET01000156.1 GCA_016869195.1 Alphaproteobacteria bacterium
AGCGCCAGAAGGTCACCCGAAAAGATGTTGAAATAGGCGCCGCGCAATCTGAGGGCGCCGCTTTCCACCTTGTCGCGCACGAACGGAAAGGTCTTCAGATTTTCGATCGAATAGCGGATCGCGGTGTGCTCAAGCGCCCGTTGCCGATCCTCGCTCGACAGCGTCGGGCCGGATTGTATCACCTCGCTTCTCGCCGCGTGCGCCAGGGTGATCCACTTGCCGATGAAGCTGTTCGGTGCGGGCGGTTCGTAGAGCTCGGCCAGGGACGCTGCGATGCCGCCACAGCGTCCATGGCCCATCACCACGATATTCTCAACCCGAAGGTTCGTCACCGCGAACTCGATCGCGGCACTCGTGCCGTGATAGTCCCCATGTGGCTCGAACGGTGGCACGAGATTGGCGACGTTGCGCACGACGAACAACTGGCCCGGCCCAGCGCTGAAGATCGTCGCGGGGTCCACGCGGCTGTCCGAGCAGGCGATGATCATGGTGCGCGGCGTCTGCCCGCGTTCAGCGAGCAGCCGATAGGTTTCGACCTGCCGGTGATAGTGGGTGGCTCGAAACGAGCGATAACCCTCGACCAGTTCCGGGATATCCCGCATGACCTGACCGCGCTCCCTTGGTTCTTTTCGCCTGCGAGGCTAGATGGGCATTGGGTTTAGGGCGTCAAGGTTGGCGGCGCAACCGAGCGCCGCGCGCAATAGTAAACGTTCGTGACATTCGGCTCGGTCGGGCTAGAATGCCGCCCGAGCCGGAAAGGCGGTCAGCGCGATGATGCAACAGATGGGCAGCGGGGTCGAGCCGATGCGGGTCAATCGCCCGCATGTGCGCGCACTCGGGCGCCGCATCGAGCTGATCTCGATGGACCCACATTTTCACGACATCACGATCGGCCTCTATGAAACGAGCGCGCCTGACGGTGCCATCTCCTATCTGCTGCACAGCTATAGCGGCCGATCCGGGGTCGACCAGCGGCTGCGCAGTCTCGCAGCCAGCATGGCGACCATCGGCGGGCTAGTGATCGAGCCGGGCGAGGGCGCGCGACTTCGCTTTCGCTGTGGCAAAGGGCATCGCCTGGCGTGCCGGCGGCTCTTCGTCGAGGCGGGCAAGGTGAAGCCGGGTGTGGAGGCACAGGTTCGGCCGCTTCAGATTGCGGACAGGACGACCGGACGGACGATCACGATCGTGCACGACGATGCCAACACCTACAGGGTGACGGCTGATGGGCTGGATGATGGACGTGCCCAGCGTATCGGCGCAATCGGTCGGGGCCTCGCGCGCCTCGCCGAGCTCGAGCTGATCGGCGAGGATGCCACGCGCGTGCGCACGACCTGCGGCCACGCCCATGACGAGCTGGTGGGTCTTTTGTTGATGCGTGCCTTGAACCTGCGCGCGGCCATGCGCGAGCAGGAAGAGGCCATGAGCCGCGGCATGCTCGTCGCCCCGAGCGCACAGAAGTCGTAAGCGGAAGAGAATCGCGATGGCCAGCCAGTATGTGAAGCCGATGACAAGCCGCCAGCGCGTGCTGGCGGCGCTGCGGCGTGAGCCGGTCGATCGTACACCCGTGTGCAACCCAACGTCGGTCGCGACCGTCGAGTTGATGGACTTGGTCGATGCGACGTTCCCGATGGCCAATCGCGACGCGGAGCTGATGGCGCGCCTCGCCGCGACCGGCTACACCGAGCTTGGTTTCGACACGGTGATGCCGGTGTTCTCGATCATCCAGGAATCTTCTGCGCTCGGCTGCAAGATGCAGTGGGAGCAGAAGGACAATTGGCCGACCGTGCGCATGCGCGAGCCGATCTGGACGGATGTCGACGACATCAAGGTGCCGAAGGATTTCATGAAGCACCCCGATATCGTCTGTGTGCTCGATGCGATCAAGATCCTGCGCCGCGAGCTTGGCGATGAGGTCGCGATCGTCGGCAAGACCATGGGGCCCTGGACACTCGGCTATCACTGCTTCGGGGTCGAGCCGTTCCTGCTGCTCTCGCTCGATGACCCGGGCAAAACCATGCTGGCGCTCGAGCGCATGAAGGAGATCACCTACCTCTTCGGCCTTGCGCAGATCGAGGCGGGCGCGGATGCGTTGACTCTGCCGGATCACGCGACGGGCGATCTGGTCAGCGCCGAGTACTACAAGCGCTTCTTGAAGGACATGCACGCCGAGTTCGCCGAGCGCTTTCCCGCGCCGCTCATTCTGCACATCTGTGGGCGCACCGTCGATCGCATGGGCTATATCGCGGATACCGGCATGGCCGCCTTCCACTTCGATTCCAAGAACAAGCCGCAGGAATCGATGGACACCGTGAAGGGCAAGATCTCGCTGATTGGCAACATCAACAATCCGGAGACACTGTTCTCCAAGGGACCGGAGGAGGTGCGCCGCGAGGTCGAGGCCAATCTCGACGCCGGCGTGAACATGGTCGGTCCCGAGTGCGCGATACCGCTTCAGACCCCGATCGAGAACCTGCTGGAGATTTCCCGCACGGTGCGCGAATGGCACCATGCGCACGACCACGCGCACGGCCATCCGCACGGCCACTAGAACCCCGGTAGATCCGATGGCCGAGTTGTCCGACATCAAGAACGAGATCGTGCGGCGGGAGATCGAGGAGTTCGTCACCCGCCCCGAAGAGATCGTGCGCAACGTCGCGCTGTTCACGCGGGCACATGAGCGCATGCAGGCCATCGCGGCCGGCATCATCGAGGGCGATGACGAGCTCGTGGACAAGCTCACCCGTGATGCGCTCGACGCCGATCACGAGGCGCTCGAGGTGATGGATGATGGCCTCATCGCCGGCATGGGCGTGGTCGGCATCAAGTTCCGCGAGAACTTCATCTTCGTGCCCGAGGTGCTGGCCTGCGCGCGCGCGATGAAGGCCGGCATGAATCACATCGAGCCGATCCTCTCGGCCTCGGGCGTGGACCCGATCGCCAAGGTGATCATGGGCACGGTCAAGGGTGACCTGCACGATATCGGCAAGAACCTTTGCATTATGATGTTGCGCGGCGCCGGCTTCGAGGTGGTCGACCTCGGGGTGGACACCTCGCCTGACGCCTTCATCGACGCGATCGAGGAACATCGCGCGCCGATCGTCGGCATGTCGGCGCTGTTGACGACGACCATGCCCAATATGGGCAAGACGATCGAGGCTTTCGTCGATGCCGGTCTGCGTGATCAGGTGCTGGTCATGGTCGGCGGTGCGCCGGTGACCCAGGAATTCGCCGACGACATGGGTGCCGACGGGTATGGCAAGGATGCGCTCGCCTGTGTCGCGCTCGCCAAGAAGCTGATCACGGAGAAGCGCCGTAACGCGCCTCCTTGAGCCGATGCGCAAGATTGACCCGGCCGAATACCAGAAGCGCCTCGATCGCATGACCGAGCTGTTTACCGGCATGGTCAAGCAAGCCGACCGGCTCTCGCAAACGCGCTGTCCCTATCGCGATCGCCATGACGAGTGCACCGCGGCATTCCGCTGCCGCAATCAGGGCGTGGTGGCTGAGGGGCGCCAGCGTCAGGGCTGCGGCCATGAAGGCAAGCTTGATTATCGCAGCGCCTGGCAGAGCGATGCGGCGGCCCGTCAACGAACCAAAGACCGCGTCGAGCGCGTGAAGAGCGAAGCGGCGGCGCGACGGCGCGGCAACGGCGCGAAGGCCGATCCCGCTTGAGCACGGTGCGTCACGGGGCCGAGGCGCGTCCGCTCGCGCTCGGCAGGAGCCTGTTTGATCACGCGGATGACCTGAAGCTCCAGGTGCCGAGCTCGTGCGGCCGCTCCGGCCAGTGTCATGAGTGTATCGTCGAGGTGAAGCAAGGTTCGGCTGCACTCTCGGCCCCGAGCCCGCCCGAGGCCTTTTTGCGTACGCCCTTCCGCCTCGCCTGTCAGGCCATCGTGCGCAGCGATGGCGAAGACATTGAGTTCGCGCCGCTCCGTCGCACCCCCCGCATCGTTATCGAAACGTCGGAGGAGGGGCCGGTCGACCTCGACCCTCCGGTCGTATGCGAGGGCGAGCGGGTGATGCGCGATGGCGTGCCGATCGATCGCTACCGGGGCGCACTGCTTGGCCTTGCAATCGATCTCGGCACGACGACGGTCGCGGTTGATTTGGTCGATCTCGCGACCGGGCGGGTGCTCGGCAACGCGGCGTTCGAGAATCCGCAACGCTTCGGCGGCTCCGACGTGATGAACCGTATCTCTTACGATGGCCAGGCGCAGCATCGGGGCGAGCTGCAGCGGGCGGTCGCGGCAGAGATCAACCGCGCGATCATCGACCTGACGGAGAGGCTCGGCGTCTCGCGGCTGGCGATTTACGAGCTTGCGATTGCGGCTAACTCCACCATGCGCGATCTCTTCTTCAAGCTCGACGTCCAATCGATCGGGCAACGCCCCTACAAATCGAGCACCGAGCACGCGCTGTTGCGGGGCGAGCGTGCAACCACCGCCTTCTCGGTGCGCGCCAAGACCATCGGGCTGCGCGTCAATTCGAAGGCGATGGCCTACGCGCTGCCCTTGGTGGCGAGCCATGTTGGGGCCGATGCCGCCGCCGATCTGCTCGCGCTCGATCTCGGCCCCGAAGGCGAAGGCACGGCCATGCTGGTCGACATCGGCACCAACACCGAGGTGATCCTGCGCCACAAGGGCCGCCTGATCGCGGCGTCGTGCCCGGCGGGCCCGGCCTTCGAGGGCGGTCAGGTCACCTATGGCATGCCGGCCTATGAGGGCGCGATCGAGGCAATCCGGTTCGACCAGGCGGAGGGGCGCTTCCTATACCAGACGATCGGCGGCACCGCACCGATCGGACTCTGTGGCTCGGGCCTGATCGACCTGCTCGCGACCCTGGTGCGCCATGGCCGCATGACCGCCAAGGGTGTGTTCAGCCCCGACAAGCGCGCGAAGGACATACCCGTTGTGCCCGAGGCCGGCATCACGCTGTCGCGCGAGGATGCGAGCAATCTGGCGCAGGCCAAGGCCGCCAATTATTGCGGCCAGTTCATCGTGCTGCGCCATGCCGGCGCCCAGCCAGGCAATGTCGAGCGGCTCTATCTCGCGGGCGGCTTCGCGCGCTATGTCGATGTCGAGAACGCGGTCCTGATCGGCCTCTTGGCGCCGGTCGAGCCTCAGCGCGTGGTCAAGGTCGGCAATGCCTCGCTCAAGGGCGCGCGCCTTGCCCTTCTCTCCGCGCGCAAGCGGCGTGCGCTCGAGGACCTGGTGCGCGGCATCGAGCATATCGAGCTTGAGACCACGCCCGATTTCTTCGAGGTCTTCGTCGAGGGCTGCCAGTTCAAGCCGATGCCGCAAACTCTCTGGCCGGTTGGCCGTCACAGGAGCTCCGCATGAGCCAAGCCGCAACGCCTCGCCTGATCGTCATCGGCGAAAACATCCACACCACGCGCGTCTTGCAGCGCAAGGGCCCGCGCATCGCCGTGGTCGACGGCGCGGAGGTCATCAAATTCACGACGGGTGATGGCGCGGACCGCACGCTCACCGTGCCGGAGTCGATGAAGAAGACGCAGGACTATGAGCAAGGCCGCATCAAGCACGTCAAAGTGGCGATCGATGCCGCCATGGCCGGTGGGGCCGAGGCCGCGCTTGGCATCGAGTATCTGCGCTCCATGGCGGCCGCACAGGAGCGCACCGGCGCCCATTTTCTCGATCTCAATGTCGATGAGATCGCGTTGAAGCCCGATCTTCAGATGGCGGCGATGCGCTGGCTGGTGCGCACGATGGAGGGGCTGACCACGCTGCCGCTCTCGATCGATTCCTCGAGCGTCGAGATCATTCGGGCCGGCTTTGAGGCGCTTTCGGGCAAGGGCGCGCGCGCCATGTTGAACTCGGCCTCACTCGAGCGGCTGGAGGCGCTCGACCTCGCCAAAGCGCACAACGCGGCGGTCGTGATCACCTCGGCGGGCGAGAAGGGCATGCCGGATGGGCCTCAGCAGCGCGTCGATCACGCCGCGCGCATGGTCGAGGCGGCGGAGGCGCGCGGCATGGCCCGCCACGACCTCTATATCGACCCCCTGATCTTTCCGGTCTCGGTCGACACCGCCTTCGGCCCCCACAGCCTCGACGCGATACGGGAGCTGCGCCGCCGCTTTGGCCCGGATGTTCACATCACCGGCGGCATGAGCAATGTCTCGTTCGGTATTCCCAACCGAAAGCTGATCAACGAGGTGTTTCTGGTGCTGGCGCTCGAGGCCGGGGCTGATTCCGCCATCATGGACCCGGTGGTCAACCGCCCGGATGCGTTGGCCACGCTCGATCGCACCGCCCCGGCCTACAAGCTCGCCGAGGATGTTATTTTGAACCGCGATCGCCACTGCAAGAACTACCTCCGGGCCTGGCGCAAGGGCGAGCTGAAGGCCTGATTGAGCGGCGTTTAACGATTCCTTAGGGGCGCGGCGACCGCGGCTTCATCGGCCGCTGGCAATGCTTAAGCGAACTTTAGGGCGCGCCTGATATCCCCGTCGCAGGGTGTCGGAGGATCGGCCTGCCGGCCTTGGCCTGGGGATCAGTCGCGCCGTGCGCCTGCTAGCCACCACACTGCTCGCTTTGGCGGGCACTCTGTCAGCTTCGGTCGGGGTCGCGCACGCGGCGCCCAGCGATCGGCTGGTGGCTTTTGTCCGTGAGAAATCGGCCGTCATCGAGATGCTTCAGACCAAGGCGACCAGAACCGTCGCCACTGCTGCTCACGACCCCTTTATCCTCGACTATGTCGTCGCATCGCGCGACGACGTGCGGGAGATTCTGCTGCCAAAGGTCAACCGGCAGTTGGTGGGTATTCAGGCCGGGCTGCAGGTCGAAGAAATCTGCCTCATCGCCCCTGATGGCCGTGAATACGCCCGGGTCGTTCGCGGCGAAGTGGCGGCCGACTTGTCGGAAGATGAATCGGGCGCTCCCTTCTTCGAGCCGAGTTGGCAGCTTACCGGCGGCAATCCCTATGTCACCCAGGTCTATCGCTCGCCCGACACCGGAGAGTGGGTGATTGGTTACGCCATGCCGGTCGGGGGGCCGGGCGAGCAGGATGCGCTCCTTCATTTGGAACAGAGCCTCCGCCGAATACTCTTGTTACTGGAGGCAAGGCCGGCACCGAACAACGTCCGCTGGTATGTGATCGAAGACGACGCGCTCACGCTCTATGACAGCGATCTGGGAGCCAAGTCGCTGTCCCCGGCCTCTGAGTCGGCCGATCCCGCCGGCCGATTCTCGAAGCCGCCCTTCGATCGCTCCGTGCTCATCGCGATCGAGCAGAAGTCGCTTCAGGGTGAAAGCCTGGGCGTAAGTCTCGAAGGTCAACCGCACAATGCCGCGGCCCGGCGCTATGGCCGTTGGATGGTGCTCGCGCTGCGAGAGGCGGGGTCATGATTCGCCTCGATCTACGCTCCAAGATCCTGCTGCTCTTCCTCGTCGGCGCGGTTCTGCCGATCGTCATCTTTGGTGTGTTGGCCCGCGGTCATACCGAAGCAGCGTTCTTCGAGCGCGAGTACGACCAGCTCGATGAGGCGGTCAGCAATGTGGAAGCCACCGTCATCGGGTTCTTCCGTGAAACCGCGGCCGATGTCGAGCTGGTCAGTCGCTTGGCGCCTTTCCAATCCATCATGATCAATGATGCGACCGGTGAAATTCGGCAAACGCTTCAGGAAATCAAGGCATCTCGGCCGATATACTTTGAGTTCCTCGTGGTCGATGCCGAGGGCTACGTGGTTGCCGCGACCACCGAGGATCTCGTGGGCGAAGATGCATCCTCGCTCAACGCCACCGTCAACGTGCGCCGGGGCCAAACCTTCAGCGGCACCACGCGCGGCTTCTTCGGACGCGATGGCACCGGTCTCGTCGTCGCTTCTCCCGTGGTTGCCCGCTATGACGAGGGAACGACGATTGGCGGCCTGATCGCTGTGCTC
>VGET01000157.1 GCA_016869195.1 Alphaproteobacteria bacterium
TCGAGAACTTCACCAACGTCTTCGTCGATCACGAAGACCCGATGGGCAAGACCGAGACAGCGTCCTGGCGCTCGTTGATCACCCCGCTCGGCATCGCCGGCGCCTCCACGCTCTGTGCGATGGCGGTGGGGCTGATGGCCGCGGTCGCGATCGCGCGCTACCGCACCGGTGGCCAGGTGTGGCCGTTCTACGTGCTCAGCTTCCGCATGATTCCGGCCATGGTGCTGGCAGTCCCCTTCGCCTGCTTCACCGGCTATTTGAGCCCGGGTGTCATGCCCTTCATTCTGGCGCTGATCTACGTCGCCTACACGGCGCCGCTCGCGACTTGGCTGCTCAAGGGCTTCATCGAGCAGGTTCCGCGCGAGATCGAGGACGCCGCGATGATGGATGGTCTCTCGCGCTGGCAATCGCATTTCAAGATCACGGTGCCCTTGATCCGTGGCGGCCTGTTCTCGACCGGGCTCTTCATCTTCATCCTGAACTGGACCGAGGGGCCGCTTGCGCTCTCGCTCGGTTATGGCGAGTGGATCACCATGCCGGTGCAGGTGATCAATAAGACCGCGAGCCCAAACCTCCAGGCCGCGCTCGCCGTTCTCGCCGCAATCCCGCCGCTCATCATCGGCTTCTATATCCGCCGGCATTTGGGCCGCGCATTTACACTCGGGGCGATTAAGGGCTAAAGCAGTGACAACCGCCGTCTGGGCGTAATTACAGCCTGCGGTTTGTCCTTAGTTCCAGATCTTCGGATAGACCCACAACCCCAATATTGCTCCAGCCAACAGCCACAGAACGACGATCGCAAAGGCGGCCACATAGCTGGGAGGCGCCCGCTGTCCTTCAGCGGCTTTGGCCCGACAATCCGCTAGAACGTCGATGGGGAGCAGGCGCATTATCAGCAAGAGGCCGAGCGGCACGATGATCAAGTCGTCGAGGTAGCCCAGCACCGGAACGAAGTCAGGGATCAAATCGATCGGGCTTAGTGCATAGGCAACTATGATGGCGGTAATCAACTTGACGTACCAGGGCGTCCGAGGATCGCGAACCGCAAGGTAGACCACCCACAAGTCTTGCTTGATGCCGCGCGCCCAACGCTTCAGGCGGTTAGTTAGCAAATTACCCTTCAACACCGCTCATTTTGCATTCGATCGATAGGTCGACTATTTCATGACCGCTGCACCGAGCAGCTTTTCCCGGAATCGATCCTTCAGATACCCGCCATCACGCGGCGGCAGCACGCGCGGCACCGCCTCGGCCTTGATCTTGAACACGCAGAGCGCAAGTCCCGGCCCCTGGCGCATCAGCTTGATGCGCGCCTCGAGCTCCTGATCGCCGCGCGCGGTGTACGCCGCCTTGAAGCCGCAGGCGCGCGCGATGCCGGCGATATCGACGCCGGACGCGGTCAAGCCCCGCTGCATGCCGGTCTCGCCATGGCGCTCATTGTCGAGCACGGCGATCGAGAGATTCTCGGGCGCCTGGGCGCCGATCGTCGCGAGACTGCCCACCCCCATCATCAGATCGCCATCGCCGGTGATGACGAGCACGCGCCGGCCGGGCTGCGCCTGGGCGAGGCCGAGCCCGATCATCGCGGGCGCACCCATGCCGCCCCACATCGGGAAGTCGAGCGGATTGTCCTCGACCGAGGCGACGTCCCAGGCCGCGGAGCCGAGGCCCGCGATCACCAGCATCGTGCCGCGGTCTTTCAGCAGCGCCTGGACGACGGCACGGCGTTCGAGGGTCGTGTCGGGTTGCGCGGTCACGTTTGCCCCAGACTGCGACGGCGCCTTCCCTTTTCTTCGTCATGGCCCGACTTGATCGGGCCATCCAGAGCAGCGGCACGGTTCACGCCTGCGGCCCTGGATCCCCCGGTCAAGCCGGGGGAGGGCCATGACGATTGAAAGGGAGGAGGGTCATTCACGCCGCGATCCATGTACGCGCCCTCACCGCGTCACCGCGGCGAAGGCCTTGGCGCCGATCACGTGCTGCGAGACCAGCACGGCGACCGCGACCTGCGATTCGAACGCGAGCTGCGCCGCCATGGCGACCGTCTCGCCCAGGCGCGCCGCCTCATCGACCGGATAGACGATGACGCCGCCAACCTCCAGGTGTGGCTGTGTCGCCTGCCCCATCGGCACCTGCCAGGGATTCACCTCGCCCCAATCGCCGCGCATGGTGACGATCGCGAGCAACGGAAAGCGACAGGCCTTCACCAGCGAGAGCGCCGCGATGACATTGCCGACCCCGCTCGACTGCAAGAGCAGCACGCCACGCTCGCCGCCGAGCCACGCGCCCGCGAGCATGGGAATGCCCTCGGCCTCGTTCGAGAGCAGCACGTCGCGCATCTGATTGTCGGCTTCGCAGCGTTGGATCAGCCGGGTCAATCCGGCATCAGGCACATAGGCGACCTGACGCACGCGCGCCGCGCTGAGCGCGCCGTGCACCTCGGCCGGCCAATCGACCGCCGGAGCGCTCATGTGGCCGGCACCAGTCCGACGCCTACTCCTCCATCACCTGCTGACGCGCAAGGTCCATCAGGCGAGTCATTTCCTTGCGCAGGCGGTGCTCGTCGATCGACACGCCCTTGGCGCTCATGTCCTTCAGCACCTTCTCGACCACGTCGGAATCGCCCGGCTTCTCGAAATCGGCCGCGACCACCTGCTTGGCATAGGCTTCGGCATCCGCACCCGTGATCTTCATCTGCTCGGCGGCCCACAGGCCGAGCAGCTTGTTGCGCCGCGCGGTGACCTTGAACTTGAGGTCCTCGTCGCGCTTGTATTTCGCTTCTTCTTCCTTCTTGCGCTTGTCGAAGGTGCTCATGCGTGATGCTCCTTGAGGATCGGGCCGCTGGCGGGGGCGCGCCGCCTTGGGTCGTTTGCACCCGGCTGACGCGGCATATATACGGGTCGGACGGCGCCGGTTCAATGATGCGCGGGCAAGGGTTTCCAGGTCCTTATGTGCACGTTGGTCACGCTGCGACGGCCGGGACACGACTGGCCGGTCCTGATTGCCGCCAATCGCGATGAGCGGCAGGACCGGCCGTGGCGCCGGCCCGCGCGCCACTGGCCCGACCGGCCCGAGGTGATCGCCGGCATGGACGAGCTGGCCGGCGGCTCTTGGCTCGGTGTCAACGATCATGGGGTCGTCGCGGCCATCCTGAACCGTGTCGGCTCACTTGGGCCCGAGCCCGGCAAGCGCTCGCGCGGCGAGCTCGTGCTCGAGGCGCTCGACCATGCCGATGCGGCGGACGCGGCCGAAGCGCTGTCGGCGCTCGACGGCCGGGCCTACCGCACCTTCAACATGGTGATCGTCGACTCGCGCGATGCCTTCTGGCTGAGACACACAGGACAGCCCGCGATCGAATGCGCGCCCCTCCCCTCCGGCCTATCCATGTTGACCGCCCACGACCTCGATTCGCCCGAATCCGCCCGCGTGCGTTTTCATCGACCCCGCTTCGAGGCCGCGGCGGCGCCTGACCCCGCGGCCGGACGTTGGTCGAGCTGGGAGACCCTGCTTGCGAGTCGCGAAAGCGAGCCGGATTCGGCGCCCTTTGGCGCGATGCGCGTCGAGACCGACACCGGCTTCGGCTCGGTCAACGCCTCGTTGATCGCGCTCCCAGCGCCCCGGCCCGGCGCCGTGCGACCGCTTTGGCGCTTTGCCGCCGGCGCCCCCGGCCGCACCCCGTTCGAGGACGTACGAGCCTAGATTTCCGCCCCCGCTCGGCTTGCGCCGAGGCGCCGTCTATGGTTCAACAGGCGCTCACCACGCGGCCCGGCGCCATGAGGCGGCCGGTCCCTTGCTGTCCCCATCGGAGGATCACCATGGCCCGCCGCCGTCAGGTCTATGAGGGCAAGGCGAAGGTTCTCTTTGAGGGTCCGGAACCGGGCACGCTCATCCAGTATTTCAAGGACGACGCGACCGCCTTCAACAACCAGAAGAAGGCCACGATCGTCGGCAAGGGCGTGCTCAACAACCGGATCTCCGAGCACCTGATGACGCGCCTCAACGAGATCGGCGTGCCGACGCATTTCGTGCGCCGGCTCAACATGCGCGAGCAGCTGATCCGCGAGGTTGAGATCATTCCGGTCGAGGTCGTGGTGCGCAACATCGCGGCCGGCTCGCTCTCGCAGCGCCTCGGCATCGCGGAGGGCACCGTGCTGCCCCGCTCGATCGTCGAGTACTACTACAAGAGCGATCAGCTGGGCGACCCGATGGTCTCGGAGGAGCACATCACGGCGTTCGGCTGGGCGACGCCGCAGGACTTGGACGACATCCTCTCGCTCTCGCTCCGCATCAACGACTTTCTGAGCGGCCTGTTCTATGGCATCGGCATCCGGCTGGTGGACTTCAAGGTGGAGTTCGGGCGCCTGTGGAACGGCGATGACATGCGCATCGTGCTGGCGGACGAGATCAGCCCCGATAGCTGCCGCCTGTGGGACCTCACCACCAACGAGAAGATGGACAAGGACCGCTTCCGCCGCGACCTCGGCAACATCATCGAGGCCTATCAGGAGGTCGCGCGGCGGTTGGGGATTCTGCCCGAGGCCGGCGTGCACGAGTTGCGGCCCGCCGAGGCGAAGGGCAAGAGCTGAAGGATCGGTTCGGTGAAGGCGAGGGTTCACATCACGCTGAAGAACGGCGTGCTCGACCCGCAGGGCAAGGCGATCGGCCGCGCGCTGGCGGGGCTTGGCTTCCAGGGCGTCGGCGAGGTGCGTCAGGGCAGGGTGATCGAGCTTGAGATCGCCGAGACCGACCGCGCCAAGGCCGAGGCCCAGGTGAAGAAGATGTGTGAGACGCTGCTCGCCAACACCGTGATCGAGAACTACGCGATCGAGCTAAGGCCGTGACGGCCGTCCTTTTTTCGTCATCCCCCGGCTCGACCGGGGGATCCAGGGCAGCAGGCAGCGCATTTGTGACTCTGGATGGCCCGGTCAAGCCGGGCCATGACGACAAAATGGGGGCTCAGCCGCACGAACTCGCGGCGCGATGGATCCCCGCTTTCGCGGGGATGACGACCTAGAGGTTGAATCGTGCGAGCATACCTTAGCGAAGCGCCACCATGAACGCCGCCGTCATCGTCTTTCCCGGATCGAACTGCGACCGCGACATCAAGGTGGCGCTCGAGGCCGCGATGGGCCGCGTGCCGGCGATGGTGTGGCACGGCGACAGCGCGTTGCCGAAGGTCGATCTCATCGTGCTGCCGGGCGGCTTCTCCTATGGCGATTATTTGCGCTCGGGCGCGATGGCGGCGCACTCACACATCATGCGGGCCGTGATCGACGAGGCGAAGCGCGGCGTGCCGGTGCTCGCGATCTGCAACGGCTTTCAGATCGCGACCGAGGCGGGGCTTCTGCCCGGCGCTTTGCTTCCGAATGCCTCGCTCAAGTTCGTGTGCAAGGACGTCTCCTTGCGCGTCGAGAACGCGGACTCGATGTTCACGCGCGCCTTCAAGAAGGGGCAGGTCGTGCGCATGCCGATCGCGCATCGCGACGGCAATTACTTCGCCGATGACGCGACGCTCGACCGGCTCGAGGGCAATGGCCAAATCGCGTTCCGCTATGTCACGGCCGATGGGCGCGTGACGGACGAGGCCAACCCGAACGGCGCCGCCCGCAACATCGCCGGCGTGTTCAACGAGCGCCGGACCGTGCTCGGCCTGATGCCGCACCCTGAGCGCCTCGCCGACCCCGCGCTCGGCGGCGTCGACGGCAAGACCATGCTCGACGGCCTCGTGCGCGAGCTGGCCTGAGCATCGACGTCAACGCCCTAGCGATGACCGGCACCGCAATTGGCTTCTGATCTCATGAGTCACCCCCACCCCACGCTCCCCCATCGAGGGGGAGGGGGTAGGAAATTCGAGGGCGACGCGCACCTCTCTTTATTCCCCTCACCCCGTGCGGGAGATATCACGGCGCGCGATGGGCCAAATCGCTATGCCACCTCTCCCCTTGCGGGAGAGGTCGCCGCGCAGCGGCGGGTGAGGGGCTACGAAATATACTACCTCGCCGCTTGGGCGACGAAACGTGGCGAGCCCCTCACCCTCCCATCGCGCCACACCGCACCATCTTGCGTGTCCCTCGCAGGCGATGGGCCCCTCCCTCTCCCACGAGGGGAGAGGGGGCTGGCCACGTGTCGATTTGAAATTCGTTCGCCTTCCGCATCCACCGGCACCCCATGACTCCTGAACCCGCCATCACGCCTGAAATCGTCGCCAGCCACGGGCTCAAGCCCGACGAGTATGAGCGCGTCGTCAAGGCGCTCGGTCGCACGCCGAACCTGACCGAGCTCGGCATCTTCTCGGTCATGTGGAGCGAACACTGCTCCTACAAGTCCTCGCGCGTCTGGCTGAAGACCCTGCCGACCACGGCGCCCTGGGTGATCTGCGGCCCTGGCGAGAACGCCGGCATCATCGACATCGGCGATGGTCAGGCGGTCGTCTTCAAGATGGAGAGCCACAACCACCCCTCGTTCATCGAGCCCTATCAGGGTGCGGCGACCGGCGTCGGCGGCATCCTGCGCGATGTCTTCACCATGGGCGCGCGGCCGATCGCCAATCTGAACGCGCTGCGCTTCGGTTCGCCCGATCACCCGAAGACGCGCCATCTGGTGGCCGGCGTGGTCGCCGGCATCGGCGGATACGGAAACTGCATCGGCGTGCCGACGGTGGGTGGCGAGTGCACCTTTCACCCGGCCTATAACGGCAACATCCTGGTCAACGCGATGACGGTCGGGCTGGTCGATGCCGACCGCATCTTCTATTCGGCCGCGGGGCGAGCGGGCCACCCGGTCGTCTATGTCGGCTCCAAGACCGGGCGCGACGGCATCCACGGCGCAACCATGGCGTCGGCCGAGTTCGACGAGAAGTCAGAAGAAAAGCGCCCGACCGTGCAGGTCGGCGACCCCTTCACCGAGAAGCTGCTGCTCGAAGCCTGCCTCGAGCTGATGGCGACCGACGCGATCGAGGCGATCCAGGACATGGGCGCGGCCGGTCTCACCTGCTCGTCGGTCGAGATGGCCGGCAAGGGTGGCACCGGCATCGAACTCGACCTCGACCTCGTGCCCCAGCGCGAGCGCGACATGAACGCCTACGAGATCATGCTCTCCGAGAGCCAGGAGCGCATGCTCATGGTACTGAAGCCGGGACGCGAAGACTTGGCGCGCAAGGTGTTCGAGAAGTGGGACGTCGATTTTGCGGTGATTGGGCGAGTCACCGAGAGCGGCCGTCTCGTGCTGCGCAAGGGGAATGAGCTCGCGGCCGACCTGCCGATTCCGCCGCTCGTCGATGACGCGCCGGTCTATTGCCGGCCTTTTGTCGAGACTCCGCCGCGCGCGCCGGTCAGCCTCGCCGCGCTGCCGCCGGAGCCGCCCGTGCTTGAGGCGCTCATGAAGCTCATCGGCTCGCCCGATCTCTGCTCCAAGCGCTGGATCTGGGAGCAGTACGACCACATGGTGATGACCGACACGCAGCAGCGCCCGGGCGGCGACGCGGCGGTCGTGCGCGTACACGGCACTAAGAAGGCGCTCGCGATCACCACCGATTGCACGCCGCGCTATTGCGCGGCCCATCCGCGTACCGGCGGCGCGCAGGCCGTGGTCGAGGCGTGGCGGAACCTGACCGCCGTCGGCGCGACGCCGCTCGCGATCACCGATTGCCTGAACTTTGGCAACCCCGAGCGGCCCGAGGTGATGGGCCAGTTCGTCGGCTGCATCGAGGGCATGAGCGAGGCCTGCAAGGCGCTCAATTTCCCCGTCGTCTCCGGCAATGTCTCGCTCTACAACGAGACCAGCGGCCAGGGTGTGCAACCGACGCCGGCGATCGGCGGCGTGGGCCTGATCAAGGATTCCGCGCGCACCGCGACCATCGCCTTCAAGGCCGAGG
>VGET01000158.1 GCA_016869195.1 Alphaproteobacteria bacterium
TTGGCGGCGTCGATCGTCACCTGGTCCTCGGTCTTGTCGCGGTGCTCCATGCCGAGGTCGTAATATTCGAGCGTGATGTCGAGATAGGGCAGGATCAGGCGCTCCTTGATCCAGGCCCAGATGATGCGCGTCATTTCGTCGCCATCGATGTCGACGACGGGATTGGCGACCTTGATCTTCTTCATGGACCAGCTCCGGCTGTTGCTCTCGGGCGGGGCACGCGAAAGAGCTCGGACGATAGCATCGGCCACCGAGTCGGCAAAGCCCCGGAAAGGTGCGAGTCTCGAGCCTCGGCCACCGCCTCAGGCGAGGTGCGCGCGGGCCTGGACCGGTGTTTCGATCACATGGCTGTCAAGCGCCCGGAACAGACGCTCGACGTCCGGCACGAAGGTGAGCAGTGCCGCGGTCTCGGGGCCGGCAAAGCCATGGCCGATGACCTGGCGGATCAGCTCCTCAAGAGGGTCCCAATAACCCTGGCTGTTCAGCACGTAGACCGGCTTGTCATGCAGGCCGAGCATCTTCCAGGTCAGGATCTCGAACAGCTCATCCAGCGTGCCGAAGCCGCCCGGCAGCACGACAAAGGCATCCGCGCGCTCGAACATGATCTGCTTGCGCTCATGCATGGTGTCGACCAGCACGGTCTCGCTCAGCCCATTGTGCTTGAGCTCGAGCTCGGCCAGATGGCGCGGGATGACGCCGATCGCGAGGCCTTTGCGCGCGATCACCGCGTCGGCCACGACGTTCATCAGCCCGATGCCGCCCGCGCCATAGACGAGCGCGTGCCCACGGCTGGCGAGCCCATGGCCGAGCGCGCTGGCCGCCGCCGCATGGGCCGGATCATGCCCGGTCCTCGAGCCGCAATAGACGCAAACCGATGAAATGCCCCGCCCCGCCATCGTTCTGACACCGTTCGTCAACAGGCTGAATCGACCCCATCATAGGCCGAGCCGGCTAATTGATGCTTTCCGGGCCGCGGTGCAAGTCATTAACAGACCTGTTACTTAAGCCGACCGCGGCGCGCTGATAAGGTCTCGTGCCGCCATGCGCGGCTGGAGGAACCCAAAGGAAAACGGGAGGAATGCACAATGAAGCTCACGAGGGCGATGGCGATCGGTGCCATGGCGGCGGTGATGGCCGCGACTGGGGTCGTGTCCGGCGTGTCGGCGGCAGATGATCCGGCCAAGGTGATCGGGTACCGGCAGGCAGTCATGAAAGGTCTGGCCGACCACATTACCGCGATCGCGATGGTCGCGAAGGGCGAAGTCTCCTATGCCGGCCACGTCGCGGGGCACGCCCAGTCGATGGCCTCGCTGGCCAAGCTCATTCCAGAGATCTTCCCGGCGGGGTCCGAGGCCGGGGCGCCGAGCGAGGCGAAACCCGAGATCTGGAAGGACTGGGACAAGTTCGCGGCGGCCGCCAAGACGCTCGAAGATCAGTCGGCCAAGCTGGCCGAGGTTGCGGCCGGTGGCGATGTCGGCGCGATCGGGGCGCAGCTCGGCGAGGTGGGTAAGGCCTGTGGTGGCTGCCATGAGCCCTTCCGCGTAAAGAAGGCGCAGTGAGGTTAGCGGGTTACTGTCTCGTTCGTTGAACGTGCGACGTCACTCCCGCCGTTCCTGGTGCGCCGCGGCGCGCCAGGGCGCGCGGCGGGTGCCGCCACGGGGCGTGACAATTGCGCTCATCGGCGCGTCGCTGCTCGCGGGCGCCTTCCTTTCACGCACCGCGGCCGATGAGCCGCCGACGAGCCCGGCCGAGCGCGGCGCCTATATTGTTCGCGCGGCAGGCTGCATCGCCTGCCACACCGACAAAAAGGGCGGCGGCAAGGAGTTGGCGGGCGGTCGGGCGATGGTGACGCCCTATGGCACGTTCTACACGCCCAACATCACGCCCGACCCGGAGACCGGCATCGGCAAGTGGAGCGATGAGGACTTCGTCAAGGCGCTGAGCGAGGGCGTCTCGCCGGCGGGCGATCACTATTATCCGGCGTTTCCCTATTCGAGCTACGCCCGCATGACGCGGGCCGACATGCTCGACCTCAAGGCGTTCCTGTTTGCTCAGGCGCCGATCGCGCGGCCCAACACGCCGCACGACCTGATTTTCCCCTTCAGCCTGCGCATCGCGAACTGGCCATGGAAGCTGCTGTTCTTTTCCAACCGCCCGCTCGATCCTGACCCGAAGGCGGCGCCCGAAATCAATCGCGGACGCTATCTGGTGGATGCGCTCGGACATTGCGGCGAGTGCCATACCCCACGAAACATTCTCGGCGCGGTCGACAACGAAGACTATCTTTCCGGAACCAAGAGCGGGCCCGAGGGCGAGCTCGTGCCCAACATCACGCCTGACGTGGAGACCGGCATCGGGAATTGGTCAGTCAAGGATATCGTCTTTCTGTTCCGCACCGGCTTCAGGCCGGACGGCAATGACCTCCAGGGCGGCATGCGCGAGGCGATCGACGATGGCTTGAAATACCTGTCCCAGGCCGATCTCGAAGCCATCGCCGCCTATCTGAAATCGATCCCGCCAATCCATTATCAGGTGCGCGCGCCGCGGCCGCCAAAGGCCGGCGGCGACTTCAATTTCGACTGAGTTCTCCTGCGCCGGCCGTTTGAGCCAGGCACTGACCACCCAGCGAGTCCTTTTGCAGCGCTTTCGGCGCCCGTGGTAGCTTGGCGGTCATGAATCGTTAACTTGCGTCGAGGCACGTCCGTGAACAAGAAGGTCCTGCGCTATGGCATCCCGGTTGGGTGCCTGGCGATCATTGGTGGTGTCCTGGCAGGCGTCTTTGCCGGCGGCGGCGGGCCGGACCCCGAGAAGGCCAAGATCGAGGCCGAGCAAGGCGCCGAGGCGACCAAGGCCTCATTGAGCGGGTCTGCAGACGGCGCCGCTGGCTCGAGCGAGTCGAAACCAGCCGACGCCGGCGCGGCATCGAGCGGTACGCCCGCGACGACCGAGGCAAAGCCTGCCGACACGGCCGCCTCAAGCGCCGGTAGCGACGCGACGTCGAGCGCGGTTGACGCGGCGGGCGAGGCGGCGTCCAAGGTGGTTGATGCTGCAGGCGAGGCGGCCTCGGTCGCCTCAGACGCGGCGAAGGCCGTGGAGGAAACCGCCACATCGGTGGTTGAGGGTGCGGCCAAAAAACCCGACGATGGCGCCGATGCGAGTGGTGCGACCAGGGGCGCCGCGACAACCGAGGTTGCGAGCGCGCCGACCGAGAGCGTCGAAAGCACGGCGGTACAGCCGGCCAGCGAGGCAACACCGGCCGCGCCCACCTTTGACGTCGTGCGCATCAATCCGAATGGCGGCACCGTGATGGCCGGTCGGGCGGAGCCCGGCGCCGAGATCGCGATCATGGATGGCGACAAGGAGATCGGCCGGGTCCAGGCCGACCGCAACGGCGATTGGGTCTATACGCGTGAAACGCCGATGCCCCCCGGCGATCGCGAGCTTTCGCTCAAGGACGTAAGTCCGGGCGGGCAGTCCTCGCAGCAGGTCGTCGTGCTCTCGGTGCCGGAGCCCAAGGTCGAGGCCGACGTCGAAGAGAAGCCCGGCGCGGTGGCGGTGATGCAGAATCGCGATGGCGGCGGCCAGACGGTCGTGCTGCAGCTGCCGGAGGAGCGGGCTGCTGTCACCTCGGCTGACGTTCCGTTCGCCTCGGTCGACAGCATCGACTATGCGACGAATGGCGAGATCACGGTCTCGGGGCGTGCGTCGCCCGGAGCGAAGCTCAACATCTACATCGACAACGTTTTCGCCGGCGGCGTGCAGGCCGGTGCCGACGGCCGCTGGTCCTACGCACCGGGCGCGGCGCTCGCGATCGGTGAGCACACGCTCCGCGTCGACAGCGTCGCGAATGACGGGCAGGTGCTGGCAAGGGCAGAGACTCCGCTCACGCGTGAGCCTGCGGCGAAGCTGGCACCCTCGGGGGAGACCCTGGTGATCGTGCAGCCGGGCAACAGCCTGTGGCGCATCGCACGCCGCACGCTCGGTGGCGGCATCCACTATTCAGAGATTTACCAGGCCAATCGCGATCAGATCCGCGACCCGAACCTGATCTATCCGGGTCAGATCTTCACGGTGCCGTTGGGCTGAGCACCGTGGTCGCGGGCGCAATCAGCCCGCTCTCCGCGATCAGGTCGAGCACGGCGGCGGATGACAGCAGTGCCGCGGTGGTCTCGGTCACCAGCACTGTCGCCGTCAGTGCAGTGTCCGCCGCAAGCGCGATTTGCTGTTTGAGCTCGAGCCCGTTCTGGCCCGAGAGGGTTAGCGTAGGGCCTGAGCCCTTTTGATCTGTGGCAGCGATCAGGGACAGAAGGTTTGCCCGCCGCGCTTTGTCCTCGCCGCTGAACGGCACGCGTGCCAGGGCAGCGCCGAGGCTCAGCACCAGCCGGTCGGCCTCGCGCGAGACGATTCCCAGGAAGCGGGTGCCATGCCACTCGAAGCCGAAGCGCAAGGGCAGGGTTGGTGCGCAGCGCTCGAGACCGCCGTCGCTGCCGCGGGTAAGGCCGCGAATTTCGACTGGCATCAGCCCGTCGACGAGCTTGTCCTTCATCGCTAGGCCTCGCACGTGCCCGATCAGTGGCCGGTGGCCAACGCCGTGATGGCGTGGGTCTTCGATGGTAGAGGCTGGCGGGTGAAGCAGTCGTAAATTGGCGCGACCAGACTGTATTATTTTATCTATTACGTTTGGATTAGCCCAATCGAGCGATCATGTAGCCGAGCAGGCTGTTGATCTTGGCCTTGTCCTGCTCGGACATGCCGAGCGTCGCGATGCCGTTGACCTCGAGCGCGTATGGCACCAGCTCGTCGCGCAGGGTTTGGCCGCGCTCTGTCAGGTAGACATGCACCTGTCGCCGGTTCTTCGGATTACGCTCGCGCCGGACAAGGCCATCGCGCTCCATGCGATCGAGCGTTCGCGTCGTGGTCGGCTCCTCGATGTGGACCCGGCGGCTCAGCTCCTTCTGGGTCAGGCCATCCTCGTCCCACAAATAGAGGAGGAGAGGCCATTGCCCGACCGCGACGCCATGCGCCGCGAACCGTAGCTGGAGCGCACGCGCATAGAGGCGATGACAGATCGTCACCAGATGGGCGGTGCTGTCATCAATGCAGAATGGCGTCTCGCCGGCGGGAGCTCGACCCGCCATCGTGCCGGAGCGTCGTGTCACTCGATAGGCCATGGCGCGCTTGGTCCTTGCGGCTCTCGCGGTCGGCACGAGCCTACCGGATTGATGGCGGCGCCGACAAACAAGAACAGCCGCTTCCGGGCGTCTGGCCCTTGCTCTAATCTGCCCGCGCGCCAGAGGAGCGCGCGAGGAGGAGAGACCCATCATGGCATTCGAGAACAAACTGAAGCGGAAACTGCTGGCCCGCCAGCCGGCCATCGGCTGCTGGCTGTCGACCGGCAGCCCGATCGCCGCCGAGATCATCGCCAATGCCGGCTATGATTCGGTGGTGATCGATCACGAGCACGGCCCGGGCGACCTTCTCAACGCGATCTCGCTGATGCAGGCGGTGGGCGAGATGGGGCCCACCTGCATGATGCGCGTGCCCTGGAACGACATGGTCTACATCAAGCGCGCGCTCGATTCCGGCGTCATGGGCGTGCTCGTGCCTTATGTGCAGAACGCCAAGGAGGCAAAGGCGGCGGTCGATGCCTGCCGCTATCCGCTGAAGGGCATGCGCGGCGTCGCGCCCCATGCCGCGCGCTGCTCGCGCTGGGGCCTCAGGCTCGACGAGTACATGGCGGCGGTGCCGCAGGAACTGCTCATCATGGTGCAGATCGAGACCGCTGAAGCGGTCGACAATATCGAGGCGATCGCGGCGGTCGATGGCGTCGACATGCTCTTCCTCGGGCCGAGCGATCTCTCGGCCAGCATCGGCAAGCTCGGCCAGGTCAACGACCCCGAGGCTGTCGCGCTGATCGAGAAGGCCGAGGCCAAGATGCGCAAGTCGGGCAAGCTCATGGGCACGGTCACTCGCCCCGGCAAGTCGCTCAACTGGACTTTCGACCAGGGCTATGACTATGTCATCGCCACGAGCGATTTTACCTTGATCCGCACCGCTGCGACCGCGCAGGTGAGCGGCTTCCGCTCTGATCCGCCGAAGCCTGCAGGCCGCCGCGCGGGCTGATCAAGTGGGTCGGTCGCGGCGGACCAAAAGCCCGGGGCCGACCCTGAGGATCCCTGTTGATCATGAAGCAGACACGCTGCCTCTGGCTCTTCTTGTGGCTGACCCTGATGGTGGCGGGCGCACCGGCCTGGCCGGCGCTCGCCAACACCTTGGGGCGGCCAAGCGGTCCCGTCTTGCTCGAGGTCGCGGGCGCGATCGACAAGACGAATGCGCCGGGCAAGGCCGAGCTCGATCTCGCCATGCTCGAGGCGATCGATGCGCGCACGATCGAGACGGCGACGCGCTGAACCAAGGGTGTGAAGCGCTTCGATGGCGTTGGCGGCAAGGCCCTGGTTGAGGTCGTCGGCGCCAAGGGCACGAGCGTCGTCGCGACCGCGCTCAATGAGTATAGGATCGTCATCCCGATCGAGGATTTCACCAGCGATCGGCTGATCATCGCCTATCGGCTCGATGGTGCACCCATGTCGGTCCGCGAGAAGGGGCCGCTCTGGATCATCTACGATTTCGATTCCGATGCGGACCTCAACACCGAGAAATACATGGCGCGCTCGGTGTGGCAATTGCGCTCGCTCGAGTTTCGATAGGCGATGATTGGCGGGCAGCTCGGCTTGGCCGATCGACTCCGTCCGATCGGTCTGCGCTTCGGCATCGGCCTCGCGCTGGTCGCGTCCGCGATTGCGATCTACCTGCTGATCACGCTCGAGCGCAGCGAGCTGGTCGAGGCCACCAACTCCTACGACAATTACTGGGTTGGCCATCAGCTCCAGGCCGAGCTTCAGCAGCTGATCGTGGAGGTGGTGCGCGCCGAGCACGGCGATCCTGGCGCTACGTTCGAGACGGTGCAGCTTCGGCTCGATGTCCTGGTGGGCCGACGCACCATGGCGATCGAAGGCGCGCTCGGCAACGACTTCGCCAGCGTGCCCGAATTCAGCGAGGCGATGACGAAGCTCGGCGCCGCGCTAAACGAGGCCGATGCCGCCATGGCAACGCGCGGTTCGGCGTCCTTGTCGGAGGTGGCCGCGCGCATTCGCCGCGCGCTTACGCCCATCGAGGCGCCGGTACGCGATCTTCGCCCCGCGATCCGTACCTTCTACGCCGAGAGTAATGACCGCGTACAGCGCCGCCTCACCAGCTATTTGACGGCGATTGTCGGCCTGCTGGCCTTGAGCGCCGCCGGTGTGCTTCTCTTCGTGCTGCTTTACGCGCGCCAACATCGACGACTGCGTGAATCAGAGGAAACCTTCCGTGCCGCTTTCGATCGCGCCGGCGCCGGCATCGCCCATTTGTCGTCGGGCGGGCGATGGCTGCGCGTCAATGCGACGCTTTGTCGGCTGGCGGGGAGGGAGGCCGATGAACTCCTCAAGTGCGACATCCGGGTGCTGTTACCGGAGCTCGGTCCTTTCGCGGACCTGATCGCGCCGCTGGTCAATGGCGAGCGTGCGGTGCTCGACATCGAGCGTAACTATCACGGCGGGGAGGGCACGCATCGTCATGCCGCTTTCACGTTCTCACTTGTTCACAAGCCTTCAGGAGCAGTCGATTACGTCATCCTCGTGATGGAGGACGTCAGCGAGCGGCGCTCGATCGAAGCCCAGCTCCATCAAGCGCAGAAGATGGAGGCGGTCGGCCAGCTGACCGGCGGCGTCGCGCACGACTTCAACAATCTGCTCGGCATCATCGTCGTTAATCTCGACATGCTGGAGCCGCATCTGCCCT
>VGET01000159.1 GCA_016869195.1 Alphaproteobacteria bacterium
CTGGATGAGCTCGCCAAGGTCAAGGCGCTGACCGATGGCGGCGGGTTCATCCGCGCCGCGCTCGTCTACAAGGGCAAGGACGATGCGCTGGTCGATGCGATCGATGATCTCGGCCACGGCGTCACCTGCGCCAGCATCGGTTCGCACATCGAGGTGCTGAAGCACATGGGCGGGGTCGCGAACCTCGAATCCAATTTCAAGCTCTCGGCCTATGAGGGCCGCGTCGCGATCGGGCTCACGCGCTTTGCGACCGAGAGCTCGATCGACTTCACGCACGCCCAGCCGCTCGCCGCACGCGGCGCGCGTGACCTGATCGTGATGCACAATGGCCACATCACGAACTATCATCGCCTCCGCTGGCTCTATGAGAACAAGAAGGGCTATCGCTTCACCACGCGCAACGATTCCGAGATCCTGTGCGCGGTGATTTGGCACGAGATGAGCCAGGGCGCGAGCTTCAAGGAGGCGCTCGCCTCGACGATCGACAGCGTCGACGGCTGCTTCAGCTATATCGCGATGCACGGCAACGAGGTCGCGCTGGTGAAGGATCGTTACGCCGCGAAACCCATGGTGGTCGCGGAAAATGACGACTTCATCGCGATCGCTTCCGATGCCTGGGCGATCTGCGAGGGCGTGCAACGCGAGGTGAATGTCTCCGAGCCGGGGGCCGGCACCGTCTCGACCTGGCGGCTGCAATGAGCGGCAAGGCAATCCTTACGCTCGACTCCAACAAGCTCTCGGTTCACGAGGTCAACCTCGCGATCCGAAAGGCCGCGAAGGACGGCATCAAGACCGTTGAGCTCCTGAACCCGATGGCGCGCCACAATCTCGGCGTAGCGATCACCGATCCCATCCACCTCGTCTACAAGGGCGACGTCGGCTATTACGCCGTCTCGCTCTCGGACCAGGTGAGCGCGGAGATCCACGGCTCGGCTGGTTGGGGCATCGGCGACAACTTGATTCGCGGCGAGATCGTTGTTCATGGTAACGCGGCCACTGCGGCGGCACCCTCGCTCCGGGGTGGCACGGTCGTCGTCAAGGGTTCGGTCGGCCCACGCTCGGCGATCGGGCTCAAATCGGGTGAGCTCATCGTTGGTGGCGGCGCCGGCTACATGACCGGCTTCTTCATGCAAAAGGGCCGCATCGTGATCTGCGGCGACACCGGCGATGCGATCGGCGATTCGATGTACCAGGGCGCCATCTATGTCGGTGGACGGATTGGCTCGGTCGGCTCCGGCTGCCGTTTTGTCGATATCGCTGGGCCTGAGCGCGATGAGCTTTTCGCCACGCTTGAGCGCTACAAGATCAAGGCGCCGAAGGCGTTCCAGAAGGTCGAATCCGACCGCTCGCTCTGGCACTTCGACAAGAAGGAATTCGAGGTATGGAAGGACGTCCTCTAAAGGATGCGAACTTCAGCGGCATCTGGTCGCCGGAAACGATCGAAGCGATTCAGGAGAAGGCGGACCTAGGGCGCTATCAGATTCGCGGCCAGGCGACCAAGCGGCGCGATCTGCCCTCCTTCGATGATCTCGTGTTCGTGCCGGCCGGACTCTCGCGCATGCCGCTCGAGGGCTATCGCGAGCGCTGCGACACGAAGGTGACAATCGGCGAGGGGCGGGTCAAGCGTCCGCTCGTGCTCGACCGGCCGATCATGATCGCCGGCATGAGCTTCGGCGCGCTCTCGGTCAACGCGAAGCGGGCGCTCGGCCGTGCCGCCACCAAGTGTGGCATCTCTACCTGTACCGGCGATGGCGGCATGCACCCGGAGGAGCGCGCCAACTCGGCGAAGCTCGTCTATCAATATCTGCCGAGCCGCTATGGCCTCACGCCTTACGACATGCGCAAGGCCGACATGATCGAGGTGGTGTGCGGGCAGGGCGCGAAGCCCGGCACAGGCGGCGTGCTGCTCGGCACCAAGGTCTCGGCCGAAGTGGCGCGCATGCGCGATCTGCCGGAGGGCGTCGATCAGCGCACACCCAGCCGCCACCCGGATTGGATGGGCGCCGACGATCTTCCGGTCAAGATCCAACAGATTCGCGAGGCGGTGGACTATGAGGTGCCGGTCTCGGTCAAGGTCGGCGCGTCGCGCATCGCTGATGACATCAAGCTGATCGCGCGCGCCGGTGTCGACGCGATCGTGTTCGACGGTATGGAGGGTGGCACCGCGGCCTCGCCCACCATTCAGCTCGACCACACCGGCATCCCGACCATCGCAGCCATCGCCGAGGCTGCCGAATCCCTGCGCGACATGGGCCTGAAGGAAGACATCAAGCTCATCGTCGGCGGCGGCATCAGGAATGGCGCTGACGCGGCCAAGTGCATCGCGCTCGGCGCCGACGTCGTCTATATCGGCACGGCGGCCTTGATTGCGCTCGGCTGCCACCGGCCGATTCATGTCGAGGACTATCATCGCATGGGCACGACGCCCTATGAGTGCAATCACTGCCACACGGGCCTCTGCCCGGTCGGCATCACCACGCAATATCCGAAGCTGATCGAGCGGCTCGATCCCGATGAGGGCGCCGAGCGGGTGGCGAACTTCCTCAACGCGATGACCATGGAGATCCAGCTCTTCGCGCGCGCCTGCGGCAAGAACCGTGTGCACGACCTCGATGGCAACGATATGCGCTCGCTGACGATCGAAGCATCGATGATGACCGGCGTGCCGATGGTCGGGCTCAATGGCCGCGTGCCGGCATGGCGCACCTACTGAGAAATGCGTGTCGCGTCGGAAGACGGGCAGACTGAGATGGGGGCAGGTTCGCTGAACGACTTTCCGTGAACGTCATGGCCGGGCGAAGACCCGGCCATCCAGGCCTCCTAACAAGGATGCGGCGCTGCCGTTCTGGATTGCCGGGTCAAGCCCGGCAATGACGAGCAAGAGAGAGCCGGGGAAACAAGGCGGGTAGGCGGGGGACGGGATGGCTGACACCAGCAAGAAAAGCGGCGACGCGATCGGCCGCATCGTGGCCGACCTGAAGAAAAAGGGCGTGCAGTTCGTGCGCTTCGAAACGCCCGATCTGCACGGCGTTTCGCGCGCCAAGCTGGTGCCGATCGAGCGGGTCGAAAGCTATGCGCGCGCCGGCCTCAACATGTATGGCGGCACGCTCGCGCTCGACACGGCATCGTCTGTGGTGCCCGGGGCGGTCTATAACGAGCAGGTCAATTATGCCGACCAGCGCTTGATTCCCGATCTCGACACCTTCGCGCCCGTGCCCTGGGCCGAGAATACCTGGAAGGTGATCTGCGACGGCCAATGGGAGGACGGGCGCTGGCTCGAGGCCTCGCCACGGCGCATCGTGCGCCGCCTGCTCGATGAGCTTGCGAAGCTCGGCTACACCACCGAGATGGCGCACGAGTTCGAGTTCTATCTGCTCGACCGCGAAACGATGAAGCCGTTCTTCCCCGGCGTGCACATCTTCAACAGCACGCGCAACGAGATGCTCCCGGTCGTACGCGAGCTGATGACCCAGCTGCGCGCCGCCGGGCTCGACATGATGACCGCCAACTGCGAGTACTCGCCCTCGCAGTTCGAGCTAGTCTATCGCCACGAACACGGCATGAAGGGCGCCGACAACGCCTTCACCTACAAGAACGGGGTGAAGGAGGTCGTGACCAAGGCCGGCCAGCACGCCACCTTCATGTCGAAGATGGCGTCAGATGTCGCAGGTTGCGGCGCGCATTTTCACATCAGCCTGTTGGACAAGAAGACCGGCAGGAACGCGCTGATCGACAAGAACGGCGTCAACAGCCTCTCGCCGATCGCGCGCCACGTGCTTCAGGGCCTGATGGATCATGGCCGGGGCGCCATGGCGCTGTTTGCGCCGACGCCCAATTGCTATCACCGCCTGAAGCCGCACACCTTCGCGCCGTCCAATGTCTCGTGGGGCCTTGAGGACCGGAGCGCGATGGTACGCGTGAAATACGCCGGCGAGCCGTCGATGCACCTTGAGAACCGGGTGCCCTCGGGCCTCGCCAACCCCTATCTCATCGTTGCGGGCACGCTTGCCTGCGCGATCTTGGGTCTGCGCGAAAAGCGGCCCCTGCAGCCGTCCTGCGATGGCCCGTCCGAGGAGAACCCGAACCTGCCGAGGTTCCCGCGCTCGCTCGAGGAGTCACTCGCTGCGCTCGAGTCCGACAAGGCGCTGGCCGGACTGCTGGGACCGGAGTTCATCTCGGTCTTCACGGTGGTCAAGCGCTATGAGCTGGCGCGCTTCCGCGGCCACATCACTGATTGGGAACGGGCCGAATATCTCGACGTCTATTGATCGGCTGGGGCTTTTCCTATGTCCCTCGGGAGGTTCACATGGCTCGCGTCGACATGAAAATGCTGAAGGCGCGGGTCGCGCGCTCCAAGGAGCTGAAGTCGAGCGCCGAGGCCTTTATCGACACGCGCATTCCTGAGTTCAACCGCGAGATCTTCAATATCATCGGTCGCGGTGTGACCGAGGACGCGCGCCTCAAGCCGGCGATCGAGGACAATCGGGATTTCAACCTCACCATGATGCGGGCCGAGCCCGGCAAGGGCTCGTCCCAGCACGATCATCCGACGATCGAGTGCTTCGTCGCGCTGACGGGCAAGTGGGCCATCACGCTCGGCGATGATGGCGAGGAGCAGATCGTGCTCGAGCCGTTTGACGTGTTCTCGGTGCCGCCCGGCGTGATGCGGGGTGTCAAGAACATCAGCGACGCGCCGGCCTGCATCCTTGCGATCCTGGGCGGCACCGATCCAGGCCGGGCCACCTGGTCGCCCTCGATCAACAAGCGCGCCAAGGAGCTTGGCCTCGGCGTCAACGCCGCCGGCGATCTGGTCGCGCTGAAATAGCCAAGCGAGGCCGGCGGCCTAGTGCGGGACCGCGCCCTCACGCGCGAGCCGGGCGTTCAGCCGCGGCATCACCTCTTTTGCCATCAGCTCCATCGAGCGCAGGAGCCGCTTCTTGTGCCGGTGGTTGATGAAGTCCGTCGCGGTCATGAGGATGGTGCCGAACGGGCCGATCGCCTGGCGCAGCGCCAAGATCTGGGCCGCGACGGAATCGGGGTCGCCCGCGATGACGAGCCCGCTGCACGCGGCGGCGGGGGTGAGGCTGTCATCGGTCATCGCCGGGTCAGGCTTCAGGATGGCCATGAAGCCTGCGCGCTTTACGAGTGTGATCAGATAGCCGAAATAGTGTGCAAACGGCCCGTCATCGGCGCGCACATAGGCCTTGGCCTCGGCATCGTCCTCGGCCACGAAGATCGAACGCGCGATGCGCCAGTCGGCGCCGTGCGGTGTGCGGCCGACGAGTCCGCAGCCCTCGACGAAGCCCTGCCAGTGCGTCCGCACATTCTCGATCGGCACGAAATTGGCCGAGATCACGCCCCAGCCGCGGGCGCCGGCCGCCTTCGTGCTCGCGGAATTGGGACTCATCGCGGAGGCGACGATCGGTGGATGGGGCAGTTGATAGGGCTTCAGCATACCGCCGACCCCGATATCGGGATAGACGTGATCTTTCAGATGGACATGCCAGTACTTGCCTTTGAGGTCGAGCGGCGCCTTCATGGTCCAGAGCTTCAGCACCGTATCGATTGCCTCGGTCGCCATCTCGCGTCGCACCATCGGGTCGGTCACGCCGAACGCCTCGAAATCGCTCGCGAGTCCGCCCGGGCTGACGCCGAGAATGAGGCGCCCCTCGCTCAAATGATCGAGTAGCGCGGCGTGTGAGGCGGTCTGCAGCGGGTGGCGCTGTGGCAAATTCACCACGCCGGTGCCGAGGCGGATTCGCTTGGTGCGCGCGATCAGATTCGAGAGAAAAATGAACGGGCAGCTCACCGGTTCCGACAAGGTCGTGTAGTGCTCGCCAACCCAGAACTCATCGAAGCCGAGCGCATCGGCGCGCACGGCGGCCTCGACGTCCTCCATCAGCACGTCGTGGGAATCGCGCCGGTGATCATTCACCGGCATCATGAAGAGACCGAGTTTCATGGCGATGAGCGTGCCCCTTCTACCAGCCGCCGCAGCGCGCCCAACGTTCGATCACCTGGTCGCTAGGGCCCTCGACCACGTCGTACTGCGAAAACGTCGCGGCGGTGGCGCAGATATGGTTGGGCAGGATGCGCACGCGCGCGCCAACCGGCAAGCGCTCATAGTCCTGCGTGCTGCGAACGGCGATCTTGCCGTGCTCCTGGCTCACGCCCGTGACCGAGAGCCCCGGAATGCGGCCGCGACACCGCTCGTCCATGACAAAGCCGAGGCCGGCATCGGGCAGGAAATCGTGCGCGCCGAGGTCCTTGCTCAGCGCCATGAAGCCGGCGTCGATCAGAATGTGGCCGCCCTTGTGGTGATGGCCGGTGACGGTCGCGAGCACGGAAACCGCGATGTCCTCCAGCCGGCACACGCCGAGCGAGTGCATGGTCAAATCGTAGAACACGTAGTTGCCGGGGCGAAGCTCGCTCACGCCCTCGAACGAGCGGCCGAGCGTCGCGGTCGGTGTGGCGCCGACGCTCAAGGTCGGGCAGGGCAGGCCGGCCTCTTTCAAGCGTGCTGCGGCACGGATGAGCGAGGCCCGCTCTTCCTCGGCCGCCGACTGCACGGCGACCTCACCTCTTGTGTGGTAAGACTGACCAGCGTGCGTCAACACGCCGGCGAGTGAGAGGAAGGGTGGCGCGTTGAGCGCCTTGCCGATGGGCACGAGCTCGGGCGCGTCGGGTTCGATGCCGGCGCGGCCATAGCCGCAATCGATCTCGATGAAGGCCTCGAGCCTGACCGCCGCGGCGCGCGCCCGATCCGCGAGCTCGCGGGCGACGCCCAGATCATCGGTCAGGACCTTGAGCTCGACCCCCTCGCGTCGGAGCGCGATCACATCGGCGATCTTGCCCGGCGAAATCCCGACCGCGTAGATGATGTCGCGAAAGCCGTGACGCGCGAAGAACTCGGCCTCGGCCAGGGTCGAGACCGCGATGCCGCCGAACTGGCCTTCGGTCGCGAGCTTCGCCACTTCAACGCACTTGGCGGTCTTGAGATGCGGGCGCAGTCGGACGCCGTGCTTTGTTGCCCGCGCCCGCATGGCGGCGGTGTTGCGCGCGACCACGCTGCGATCGAGCACGAGCGCCGGCGTTCTGAGATCGGCGAGCGTGGTCACGCCGGGGTCTCGACCGCGCCGCCGGCCTTCTTCCAGGCGTCGATGCCGCCGACCAGATGGCAGATATTGCCCAGGCCCTCGGCCTGCGAGGCCTCGACCGCCATGCGCGAGCGCTCGCCAAAGGCGCAATAGAAGATGATGCGCCGGCCGGTCGCCAGCGCCATCTCGCGCAGGATTCCGCCGGGCTCGATGAACTCGCCGAGGCGCGGATAGGGGGCGTGCACCGAACCGGGGATCAGCCCGTCGCGTCGGCGCTCCGAGTCCTCGCGCAAATCCACAAGTGTTGAGTCCTTCGCACGCCAGGCCGCCATGACGGTGCTGACGTCGAGCGCCCAGGACGCGTGCTCGCGCTCGTCCTGCGCCAAGCCGATCTGCATGTTGGCCGGCACGGCGACGTCCATCAGGCGCGGATTGGGCAAATTGAGCCTGCCCATGAGCGTCTCATAGGCCTCGACCGAGCTCACCTGAAGCCTCGGGTTGAAGCGCTTCTCCTCGCCGATGGTCGAGACCGTGTCGCCCTTATAGTCATGACCGGGATAGACCAGCGTGTCCTCGGGCAGCGTGAGCAGCCTGTTGAACAGCGAGTCGTATTGCGCGCGCGCACTGCCGCTCTGAAAATCGGTGCGGCCGGTGCCGCGGATCAGCAGCGCATCGCCGGTGAAGACGCGATCGTCCATTAGGTAACAGTA
>VGET01000160.1 GCA_016869195.1 Alphaproteobacteria bacterium
CACCGACCGCCCCTCGATTCAGGGACGCAAGGAGAGAGCATGAGCGAGCTGATTCAATTCCTGGCCGCCGGTAGCGGCGCGCCGCAGTTCGACGAGATCCGTATCTCGATCGCGAGCCCGGAGAAGATCCGCTCGTGGTCGTTCGGCGAGATCAAGAAGCCGGAGACGATCAACTACCGCACCTTCAAGCCCGAGCGCGACGGCCTGTTCTGCGCGCGCATCTTCGGGCCGATCAAGGACTATGAGTGCCTGTGCGGCAAGTACAAGCGGATGAAGTTCCGCGGCATCGTGTGCGAGAAGTGCGGCGTCGAGGTCATCCAGTCGAAGGTCCGGCGCGAGCGCATGGGCCATATCGAGCTGGCCTCGCCAGTGGCGCATATCTGGTTCCTGAAGTCGGTGCCGTCCCGCATCGGCCTGCTGTTCGACATGACGTTGAAGGAGCTCGAGCGCATTCTCTATTTCGAGAGCTATGTGGTGGTCGAGCCCGGCCTGACCGCGCTCGCCTATCGCCAGCTCCTGAGCGAGGAGCAGTATCGCGCGGCACAAGAGGAGTATGGCGCGGACACGTTCACCGCGCGCATCGGCGCCGAGGCGATTCGCGAGATGCTCTCCGGCATCGATCTCGACAAGGAGCGCACGCGCCTGCGCGGCGAGCTGGTCGAGACGACGTCCGAAGCCAAGCGCAAGAAGATCGTCAAGCGGCTCAAGCTCATCGAATCGTTCCTGGCCTCGAACAACCGTCCCGAATGGATGATCCTCGAGGTCATCCCGGTCATTCCGCCGGAGCTTCGCCCGCTCGTGCCGCTCGATGGCGGCCGGTTTGCGACGTCCGATCTGAACGATCTTTATCGCCGCGTGATCAACCGCAACAACCGCTTGAAGCGGCTGATCGACTTGCGCGCGCCCGAGATCATCGTGCGCAATGAAAAGCGCATGCTGCAGGAAGCGGTCGACGCGCTGTTCGACAATGGTCGCCGCGGCCGCGTCATCACCGGTGCCAACAAGCGCCCGCTGAAGTCGCTCTCCGACATGTTGAAGGGCAAGCAGGGTCGGTTCCGCCAGAACCTGCTCGGCAAGCGTGTCGACTATTCGGGCCGCTCGGTGATCGTGGTTGGGCCGGAGCTCAAGCTCCATCAATGCGGCCTGCCGAAGAAGATGGCGCTCGAGCTGTTCAAGCCGTTCATCTATTCGAAGCTCGAGCTCTATGGCATGGCGACCACGCTCAAGGCCGCCAAGCGCATGGTCGAGAAGGAACGGCCCGAGGTGTGGGATATTTTGGAGGAAGTGATTCGCGAGCATCCGGTGCTCCTGAATCGCGCCCCGACGCTCCACCGTCTCGGCATTCAGGCGTTCGAGCCGGTGCTGATCGAGGGCAAGGCGATCCAGCTCCATCCGCTGGTGTGCGCCGCCTTCAACGCGGATTTCGACGGCGACCAGATGGCGGTGCACGTGCCGCTCTCACCCGAGGCGCAGCTCGAGGCGCGCGTCCTCATGATGTCGACCAACAACATCCTCTCGCCGGCCAATGGCAAGCCGATCATCGTGCCGAGCCAGGACATCGTGCTCGGGGTCTACTACCTGACCTATCAGCGTGACGGCGAGAAGGGCGAAGGCATGGTCTTCACCGATGTCGGTGAGGTCGAGAAGGCGCTCGATGCCGGCGTGGTCTCGCTCCATGCCAAGGTCAAGTGCCGCTTCAAGGGCGTTGATGACAATGGCACGCCGACGATCTACCGGGTCGAGGCGACGCCGGGCCGCATGCTGCTCTCCGAGGTCTTGCCGCGCCATCCGAAGATCAAGTTCGAGGCGATCAATCGCCTCCTCACCAAGCGCGAGCTCTCCGGCGTGTTCGACATGGTCTATCGCCATTGCGGCCAGAAGGAGACCGTCATCTTCGCCGACCAGCTGATGAACCTCGGCTTCCGCTACGCCGCCCGCGCCGGTTTCTCCTTCGGCAAGGACGACATGGTGGTGCCGACGCAGAAGGCCGAGCTGGTCGGGCAGACCAACGAGCTGGTCAAGCAATATGAGCAGCAATACAGCGAGGGTTTGATCACCAAGGGCGAGAAGTACAACAAGGTGGTCGATGCCTGGTCGCAGTGCACCGACAAGGTGGCGAGCGCGATGATGGCGGCGATGTCGCAGACCGGCGGCTTCGAGAAATCGCCGGCCCGCGGCCGCGGCATCAATTCGATCTACATGATGGCGCACTCCGGCGCGCGCGGCTCGGAAGCGCAGATGAAGCAGCTCGCCGGCATGCGTGGCCTGATGACCAAGCCGTCCGGCGAAATCATCGAGACGCCGATCATCGCGAACTTCAAGGAAGGCCTCACCGTGCTCGAGTACTTCAACTCGACGCATGGCGCGCGCAAGGGCCTGGCCGATACGGCGCTCAAGACCGCGAACTCGGGCTATCTCACCCGCCGCTTGGTTGACGTGGCGCAGGACTGCATCGTCACCAACAATGATTGCGGCACCGAGCTCGGCATTACGGTTAAGGCCGTGATCGAGGGCGGTGAGGTGATCTCTCCCTTGGCCGAGCGCGTGCTCGGGCGCATCGCGGCGAGCGATATTGTCGATCCCGCATCAGGCGAGGTGATCGTTGCACGCAACGAGATGATCCAGGAGCGCCACACCGATCTGATCGACAATGCTGGAATCGAATCGGTGCGCATTCGCTCCGTCCTCACCTGCGTGAACACCGACGGCGTGTGCGCGCTCTGCTATGGGCGCGATCTCGCACGCGGCACGATCGTGAACGAGGGCGAAGCGGTCGGCGTGATCGCCGCGCAATCGATCGGCGAACCGGGCACCCAGCTCACCATGCGCACGTTCCACATCGGCGGCGCAGCGCAGCGTGGCGCGGTTCAGTCGAGCGTCGAAGCCTCGATCGACAGCCAGGTTACGATCGAAAACCGTAATGTCGTGTCCGACAGCCAGGGCACGCAGGTGGTGATGGGCCGCAATTGCGAAATCGTGCTGCGCGACAAGCGCGGCGCCGAGCGCGCGCGCCACCGCGTGCCCTATGGCGCCAAGCTCTTCGTCGACGATGGCGCGGCGGTGGAGAAGGGCCAGTCACTGGCCTCGTGGGATCCGTTCACCCTACCGGTGATTTCCGAGCGGTCGGGCGAGGTGCGCTATGTCGACATGGTCGAAGGCGTGACATTCCGCGAGTCAGTCGATGAGACCACAGGCGTCTCGAACAAGGTGATCGTCGACTGGCGTCAGCAGGCGCGCGGTTCGGATCTCAAGCCGAGGCTCGCTTTGCTTGGCGGTGATGGCGAGGTCATCAAGCTGCCGAACGGGCGCGAGGCGGTCTATTTCCTGAACGTCGACTCAATTCTGAACGTCGATCCGGGGGCCAAGGTCCATGCGGGCGACGTGATCGCGCGCATCCCGCGTGAATCGTCGAAGACGCGTGACATCACGGGCGGTCTGCCGCGCGTGGCCGAGCTGTTCGAGGCACGCAAGCCTAAGGACCACGCGATCATCAGCGACATCGACGGCCGGGTCGAGTTCGGCAAGGACTACAAGTCGAAGCGCCGGATCGTCGTGGTGCCCGAGGCGGGCGAGAAGGTTGAGTACTTCATCCCGAAGGGCAAGCACATCAGCGTCCATGAAGGCGACTATGTACGTAAGGGCGACCTTTTGATGGACGGCAACCCGGCGCCACACGACATCTTGCGCGTGCTCGGTGTCGAGGCGCTGGCCGTCTACCTGATCAACGAGATCCAGGAGGTCTATCGGCTGCAGGGCGTGAAGATCAACGACAAGCACATCGAGGTGATTTGCCGCCAGATGATGCAGAAGGTTGAGATCACCACGCCCGGCGATACTACCTTCCTGGTCGGTGAGCAGGTGGATCGGATTGAGTTCGACGAGGTCAACGACGCGACGGAGGCCGATGGCCGCGCCGCGTCAGAAGCGACGCCGGTTCTGCAGGGCATCACCAAGGCTTCGCTGCAGACCCGCTCGTTCATTTCGGCCGCCTCGTTCCAAGAAACGACGCGCGTGCTCACCGAGGCCGCCGTTGCCGGCAGGAGCGACAGCCTGATCGGGCTGAAGGAAAACGTGATCGTCGGCCGGCTCATCCCGGCCGGCACCGGCAGCGTCGTCACCCGGCTTCGTCAGATTGCGCGGCCCGACCAGGCCCAGGTCGATCAGCAGGAAGGCGGGGACGGCACGGTTCCCTCGGTCGAATCGCCGGTCCAGCCGGCGGCCGAGTAACCCAAAAGGTCTAGGTGAATCGGGGTGGTTCAGGCGAGCCACCCCGGCCGCCTCGGGCGTCCTTCCTGTGTGACGGGGGAACCAAGAATCCGCCTTTCCGCTGTGACATTTAGGCTTGACGCCCCGAATCTCGGTAACTAGTATCCGCGCCTCCACCACGGGACGGGCGGATGGCGCGTTCGGCGCCGTTCGCCCACGTCGTTTGGTGACCGAACAGGCTATGCCAGCGGGCCGGCGAAACGAGCCCGGAGAAGCGAGTTTACTTCGCTTCTCCTTTTCGTTTGGGCGCGACGTCGGCCAAGCCACAACCGATTAGGCTTGAAAAGGACAGCGACGCGTCCATGCCGACGATCAACCAGTTGGTTCGCAAAGGCCGCACCGTGCCGCGTGCGCGCAACAAGGTGCCGGCGCTAGCCCAGTGCCCGCAGAAGCGTGGCGTTTGCACGCGCGTCTATACGACGACGCCGAAGAAGCCGAACTCGGCGCTGCGCAAGGTCGCGCGCGTGCGCCTTACCAACGGCTTCGAGGTCACCAGCTACATCCCGGGTGAAGGCCACAATCTGCAAGAGCATTCGGTGGTCATGATCCGCGGCGGTCGCGTGAAGGACCTGCCCGGCGTGCGCTACCACATCATTCGCGGCACGCTCGATACCCAGGGCCTGCCCAAGCGTCGCCAGCGCCGGTCGAAATACGGCGCCAAGCGGCCGAAGTGAGCTGAGGGAGGTCGCGGATGTCGCGTCGTCACTCCGCCGAAAGGCGCGAGGTCAATCCGGATCCCCTTTATGGCGATCTCGTCGTGGCCAAGTTCATGAATGCCCTGATGTACCAGGGCAAGAAGTCGGTCGCGGAAGGCATCGTCTACGGCGCCTTCGATCTCATTCGTGGCGGCAAGAGCGGCCAGGACCCGGTCAAGGTGTTCCACGACGCGCTCGGCAATGTCTCGCCCGCCATCGAAGTACGCTCGCGTCGCGTTGGCGGCGCCACCTATCAGGTACCGGTCGAGGTTCGCTCTGACCGGCGCCAAACCCTCGCGATCCGCTGGCTCATTCAGGCGGCGCGCGGGCGCTCGGAAAAAACAATGACAGAGCGGCTCAAGAACGAGCTCATGGACGCCGCTGCAAACCGGGGAACGGCCGTCAAGAAGCGGGAGGATACGCATCGCATGGCGGAGGCCAACAAGGCCTTCTCGCACTATCGCTGGTAACCCCTCCCACGAGCTGACGAGTCAACGCCCATGGCACGCCAAACGCCTCTCGATCGATACCGAAACATCGGCATCATGGCTCACATTGATGCCGGCAAGACGACGACCACCGAGCGCGTCCTCTATTACACCGGCAAGTCCTACAAGATCGGCGAGGTGCACGAAGGCACTGCGACGATGGACTGGATGGAGCAGGAACAAGAGCGCGGCATCACCATTACTTCCGCTGCGACGACCTGCTTCTGGCGCGATCACCGCATCAACATCATCGATACGCCAGGCCACGTCGATTTCACGATCGAGGTCGAGCGTTCGCTCCGCGTGCTTGACGGCGCTGTGGCGGTGTTCGATAGCGTCGCTGGCGTTGAGCCGCAGTCTGAGACGGTGTGGCGCCAGGCTGACAAATACGGCGTGCCGCGCATTTGCTTCGTGAACAAGATGGACCGTATCGGCGCGGACTTTGCGCGCTGCGTCGAGGAAATCAAATCGCGTCTCGGCGCCAACCCGGTCGTGATCCAGCTGCCGATCGGCTCAGAGTCGAACTATCAGGGTGTCGTCGACCTGATTCAGATGAAGTCGGTGGTCTGGAAGGACGAGGCGCTTGGCGCCGAGTTCATTCTGGGCGAGATCCCGGCGGACATGAAGGATGCCGCGGAAATCGCGCGCGCGACCATGATCGAGCAGGTCGTCGAGATGGACGATGGCGCGCTCGAGGATTTCCTGAACGGCAAGGAGCCGGACGAGGCGACCATCAAGAAGTGCCTGCGCATCGGCACGGTGACCGGCAAGCTGGTCGCGGTGGTCAATGGCGCCGCCTTCAAGAACAAGGGCGTGCAGCCGCTGCTCGACGCCGTGGTCGACTATCTGCCGGCGCCGACCGACATTCCGCCGATCAAAGGCACGGTGCCCGGCAAGGACGACGAGGTCATCCGCAAGGCCGAGGATACCGAGCCGTTCTCAGGTCTCGCCTTCAAGGTGATGACCGATCCGTTTGTCGGCTCGCTCACCTTCGTGCGTGTCTATTCGGGTCGGCTCGAGGCCGGCATGACGGTGCTTAACAGCGTGAAGGGAGATAAGCAGCGCATCGGCCGCATGCTGCTCATGCACGCCAATTCGCGCGAAGAGATCAAAGAGGCAAATGCGGGCGACATTGTCGCGATCGCGGGCCTCAAGGCGACGACCACCGGTGAGACGCTGTGCGACCCGTCAAAGCCCGTCGTGCTCGAGCGCATGGTTTTCCCCGAGCCCGTCATCGAGATGGCCGTCGAGGCCAAGACGAAGGCGGACCAGGAGAAAATGGGCGTCGCATTGCAGCGTCTGTCGGAGGAGGACCCCTCATTCCGCGTCTCGAGCGATCAGGAGAGCGGCCAGACCATCATCAAGGGGATGGGCGAGCTTCATCTGGATATCATCGTCGATCGCATGAGGCGCGAGTTCAAGGTCGAGGCTAACGTTGGTGAACCTCAAGTCGCCTATCGTGAAACGCTGTCACGCGAGTTCCTGTGCGACTACACGCACAAGAAGCAATCGGGTGGCTCGGGCCAGTACGCCCGCGTCAAAATTCGGTTCGAACCTCTCGAGCCCGGCGCGGGCTATGAGTTCGTGAACGAGGTCGTGGGCGGTTCGGTGCCGCGCGAATACGTGCCCGGCGTGCAGAAGGGCCTCGAGTCTGCACGCCAGTCGGGCCCGACAGCAGGCTTTCCGTGCATCGATTTCCGCGCAGCGCTCGTCGATGGCGCCTATCACGAAGTCGATTCAAGCGCGCTCGCATTCGAAATCGCGGCCCGCGCCGCGTTCCGCGAGGCGGCGCCGAAGGCCGGGCCCGTGCTGCTTGAGCCCATCATGAAGGTCGAGGTCGTGACGCCAGAGGACTATCTTGGCGACGTGATCGGCGATCTCAACAGCCGCCGCGGCCAGATCGGCGGCATGGAGCGCCGCGCCAATGCCCAGGTCATCCGGGCGATGGTGCCGCTGGCGATGATGTTCGGCTACGTCAACACGCTGCGCTCGCTCTCGCAGGGGCGTGCGCAGTTCACGATGGAGTTCGATCACTACCAGCAGGTGCCGGCGGCGGTTTCCGCCGAGGTTAAGGCGAAGTACGCCTGACGGACCGAACCAGGAAGAACCCGAACGAGGCTGACTCACCATGGCGAAGGCGAAATTCGAGCGGACGAAGCCGCACTGCAATGTCGGGACGATCGGTCACGTGGACCATGGGAAGACGTCGCTGACGGCGGCGATCACGAAGGTCCTGGCGAAGAC
>VGET01000161.1 GCA_016869195.1 Alphaproteobacteria bacterium
GACCGCCTCGCGTTGAGCCTCTGAAAACGGCTTTGAAGGTAGGTGGGGCGAGCCGAGCGCGGCATAAAGCCCGAGCGCGATCGCGGGCACTGCGAGGCCGAGCGAGCCCATGGAGGCATAGCGGAACAAGCGATGGCCACGAGGCGCCGGCGTCGCGCCTGCAGCGGCGGGCTTGGCGCCGGCGCCGGCGGCCGCCGGCGCGACGCGCAGCATGCGGCGCTGAATCTCGAGCTTGGCCGCGTCCGCTTCGCCCTCGCTGATCACGCCGCGCGCCAAGTCCTGCTCAAGCTCGCGCAGTTGATCGCGATAGACCGCGAGATCATAGGCCTCGCGCGACGCCATGGTCATGCGGCGACGCAGAAACGGCAGAGCCAAAAGCCCGAGCGCGGCAATCGTCATGAGCGCAATGGCGAACCAGAGCACGGCGATCAGCGTTCCATCAATGAGGGGGTTATGGCTTGTCCTCGCCGACCAGCGCATCGAGCGCACGGCGCTCCGCCTCGCTGAGCGGTGCCGGCACGGCGGCAGCGGGCCTACGGTTGCGCCGGTGATAGAGGAAGACCATGAGCCCGCCGATGACGAGCAGGAGCGGCGGGCCGAACCAGAGCACATAGGTGCCTGGGTTCACCGGCGGCTCGAGCAGCACGAAATCGCCATAGCGCTGGTGCAGATAGTCGAGCACCGCATCATCCGAATCGCCTGCAGAAAGGCGCTCGCGCACAAGCTGCCGCAGGTCGTAAGCAAGTTCGGCGTTCGAATCGCCGATCGATTGGCCCTGGCAGACGAGGCAACGAATCTCCTGATGGAGGCGGAGCGCACGCGTCTCGAGCGCGGCATCTTCGAGCGGGCGATCGACCGCAGCCTCGACCGCCATGGGCCAGGCGAGCAGCAGCGCCAACGCAAGGATCAGAACGGGTCGCACCCTTCAACCTTTAAGCTTGGCGATCAGCGGCAGAATCTTCTTGTCGAGATCCTCGCGCGTCATGACGCCGACATGCTTGAGCACGATGCGCCCTTCCTTGTCGATCACGAACGTCTCGGGCACGCCATAGACGCCCCACTCGATGCCGGCGCGGCCATCCTGATCGGCGCCGATCTGCTTGTATGGATCGCCGAGCTTCTTGAGCCAGTCGGTCGCGTTCTCGGGCGCGTCCTTGTAGTTGAGGCCAAAGACCGGCACGGCGTCGGGCTGCTTGGCGTACTCGACCCAGATCGGATGTTCGACCCGGCAGGGCCCGCACCAGGACGCGAAGACATTGACCATCGAGATGCCGGCGGCACGGATGTCCTCATCGGTCAGCCCGACGCTCCAGCCCGGCAGGGCCTGGAGCGCGAAGTCCGGCATCGGGCGATCGAGCAAGGCCGAGGGCAGGTCGCGCGAATGTTCGTCGTCCTGACGGCCGAGTTGAAACGCGAAAATGATCGCGAGCGCCGCGAACACGAGCACGGGAATGACGAAGCGCAAGCGGAATAGCAGGCTGCGCGGCGGCGGTGCGGCCGCGTCGGCCCGATTCGGTTCGCCGCTCGATCCGGTTGCGTCGCTCATGACGCCTTGCTCCCCGCTCCGGCCTCGGCCGGACGCTCGGCGCGGCGCGCCCGGGCGCGTGCGGGCGCCCCGACCCTCAAGCGGCGATCGGAGAGCGAGAGCAGGCCGCCCAACACCATCACGACCGCGCCGATCCAAATCCAGGGCACGAGCGGGTTATGATAGAGCCTGACGCCGTGGCCGCCGCTCGCCTCATCCGGATCGCCGAGCGAGATGTAAAAATCAGACATGAACGACGTGCGGATTGCCGCCTCGGTGGTCTGCTGGCCCTGCACCGGATAGAAGCGCTTCGAGGGATACATCACGTCGATCAGCTCGCCATCCTTCATCAGGCGCATCTCGGCGACAACCGCGCTGTAATTGGGGCCGGGCTCCTCGCCGATGGTCGCCATCGTCACGGTGTAGTCGCCGAGCGTTGCCTGATCACCGGGCTTCATGACGCCGATCGTCTCGGTGCGCCAGGCCGAGCCCGCGATGCAGCCGGCGGCTAGCACCGCCACGCCCGCATGGGCGAGCGTCGTCCCGATCGCGGAGCGCGGCAGGCCGGCGAGGCGCTTCATCGATTCGGCCAGCGGCACACGGAAGAGGCGAAGGCGATCGGCGAACTCGACGATCGCGCCGACGAACAGCCACGCCGTGATGCCGATGCCGATGGCCGGGCCGATCGGCCCGCCATGGGTCGCATAGATCAGCGCGATCGCACCGGCGAGCGCGAGCGCGGCGAGCCAAATCCGTTGCAGCACGCCACCGAGATCAGCCCGCTTCCAGGCCATGAACGGCGCCATTGCGGTGAGCAGCAGCGCGGGCGCCATGAGCGGCACGAAGGTCTTGTCAAAGAATGGCGGGCCGACCGAGACCTTGGAGCCATCGATCGCATCGAGCACGATCGGGTAGAGCGTGCCGACGAACACGGTGGCGCAGCCGACCACGAGCAGCAGGTTGTTGAGCAGAAGCGCGCCCTCGCGCGAGATCGGCTTGAACGTGCCGGTCGCCTTCAGCGCGGGCGCGCGCCAGGCATAGAGCGCGAGCGAGCCGCCGATCACGAACACCAGGAAGCCGAGGATGTAAGCGCCGCGCGCGGGATCGCTTGCGAAGCTGTGCACCGAGGTCAGGACGCCCGAGCGCACCAGGAAGGTGCCGAGCAGCGACAGCGAGAAGGCGAGGATCGCGAGCAGCACCGTCCAACTTTTCAGCGCGTCGCGCTTCTCGGCGACGAGGGCGGAGTGCAACAGCGCCGTGCCCATGAGCCAGGGCATGAAGGACGCGTTCTCGACCGGATCCCAGAACCAGAAGCCGCCCCAGCCGAGCTCGTAATAGGCCCACCAGGAACCGAGCACGATGCCGGCGGTCAACGTGCACCAGGCGAGCAGGGTCCACGGCCTGACCCAGCGCGCCCAGGCGGGATCGACCCGGCCCTCGATCAACGCGGCGATCGCGAAGGCAAACGGCATCGACATGCCGACATAGCCGAAATAGAGCAGCGGCGGATGGAAGGCGAGGCCCGGGTCCTGCAAGAGCGGGTTCAGGTCATTGCCGTTGATCGGCGCCGGATCGAGCCGGATGAACGGGTCGGAGGTGCCGAGCGAGAACAGGAGGAAGCCGGCGCCGATGAACCCCTGGATCGCGAGCACGCGGGCCTTCAGGGTGGGCGGCAGATTGCCGCCAAAGGCCGCGACCGCGAGGCCATAGACCGCGAGGATCCAGACCCAGAGCACCATCGAGCCTTCGTGATTGCCCCAGACCGCAGTGAATTTGTAGAGCAGCGGCTTATCGGAGTGGCTGTTGGCCGCCACGTTCATGACCGAGAAGTCGGACACGACATAGGCGTGCATCAGGCAGGCAAACGCCATCGAGACGAACACGAACTGGCCGATCACCGCCGGCGTCGCGAGGCCCATCCAGAGCGCATCGCGCCGCGCGGCGCCGACCATCGGCAAGGTCGTCTGCACCACCGCCATGACCAGCGCGAGAATGAGCGCGTAATGGCCGAGCTCGGCGCTCACTGCGTGGCACCTTCGGTCGGCGCGGGCGCGCCCGAATTTGCGCCGGCGGGCGCGTCGCCGTGTTTCTCGCCCTTCCATTCGCCCGATTTCTTGAGCGCGTCGGCGACTTCGCGCGGCATGTAGTTCTCGTCGTGCTTGGCCAGCACCTCGCTCGCCTCGAACACACCATCGGTGCCCATGCGGCCCTCGGCGACCACGCCCTGACCCTCGCGGAAGAGGTCGGGCAGGATGCCCTTGTAGCGGACGGCGAGGCTCTTCGTATTGTCGGTCACAGAGAAGCGCACCGTCACGCCGTCCGTCTCCTTCGTGAGGCTGCCGGCCTCGACCAGGCCGCCGATGCGGATGCGCTGATCCGGTTTGATCTCCTTTGCCGCCAACTCGGTCGGGCTGAAGAAAAAGACGAGGTTCTCATCGAAGGCGGAGACGACCAGCCCGGCCGCGATGCCGAGCGCGGCCATGCCGCCGAGAACGAACATCAGGCGCTTGTGCTTGCGCTTCACGATGCACCCTTGGAGGAAGATGTGGGGCTGTCGTCCGGCTGTTCGGCGCGCGCGGCCTCGAGGGCGCGCAGTGTGCGTTCGCGCGCACGCAGCGAGCGCGCGCTCAGCACGAGCAGCGCGATCATGATGACCGCCGTCGCCCCGAACGACGGCCAGACATAGGCGGCGTACCCGCCCATTTCCCAGAACGACATCAGAGAACCGCGTTCGGCCGTACTGCCTGCCACCTGCGCTGAGGCGTGCCGACCACGGGGCCGGCTCCCGGATGCATATAGGGCCGGCGGACGGGGGCGTCCAGTGAAACGGACATAGGGCGCCAACCTAGCCGGAAACCGCGATGTAGCCGGTCGCGCCGATGGCCGCGAGCGCGAGCGTCACCGCGATCAAGAGCCGCGACGAGCAAATCGCCTGAGCGGGGTCGAAACCAGGTTTCATCGCCTTTTCGCCGGTGATCATGGCGCTGACAAGGTCGTCGCGCGTGAGCAGCCTGTCGATTGGCACGCCCAGCACGTGGAGCACGATGAGCGCGATCAGGAGATTCGCGAACACCTCGTGAACACCGGCCAGCGCGTCGGCCAGGCCCGGCGACACCGAATCGGCGAACGGCCCGCCACTTTCCGCGGCGGTGCCCGCGTCGGCATGTCCCAGACATTGATGCTATTCAAGGAATGTCCGCCTGTTGAGCGGCGGTCCTGTCGCGAGGTTCGCTGCATCTGTGTTGGCGGAATGACCCTAGGGAAGCCAGGCCTTCAGCGCGTTGACCTGGGTCAATACGGGGAGACCGACGTCACCCCATATGGTGTGCGGCCAGGAGGTCGGCCGCGACCGGGCCGAGCAGCTCGCCACGAACCGCCGCGAACGCCTTGGCGGCGGCCTCGTCGCCCGCCTGGCGGAGCTTGGATTCCTCGCCTTCGAGTTCGGTCGAAAGCGCGCGCACCAGGCTGTCCATCGCGGCCTTGGGGTCATAGGCGCCGGGCGCGCCGCGCTGGGTCGCACGGCGGAAACGCCGCTCGAGCTTTTGTTTCAGGGCCTCGCCAAGCTCGGCCCGTACCTCGGGCGCCATCGACATCGCGGACTAGAACTCCAGGCGCCCGCCCTCTTAGCGCGCGGCCTGGGCGAGGCGAAGATTGCGGATGCGCCGCGCGATGATTTCGCTCCTGATGCGCAGAGTAAGCATCAAAAGATAATAAGCGATGAATCCGACGAACATGAGGATGAGCGGCGCGATCATCGAAGAATCGATCGAGGGCGCATCCAGCTTCGAGATGGTCGCCGGCTGGTGCAGCGTGTTCCACCAATCGACCGAGAACTTGATGATCGGCAAATTGACCGCGCCGACGAGCGCGAGGATCGCCGACGAGCGCGCGCCCTTGGTCGGGTCGTCGAACGCCGCGTGCAGCGCGATATAGCCGAGATAGAGGAAGAAGAGGATCAGCATCGAGGTGAGGCGCGCATCCCACACCCACCAGGTGCCCCACATCGGCTGGCCCCAGAGCGAGCCGGTGAGCAGGTTGATGAAGGTGAAGGCCGCGCCGACCGGGGCGCTCGCCTTGCCGATCAGATCGGCCAGCGGGTGTCTCCAGATAAGCGCGGCGGCCCCCGAGAGCGCCATGATCGCGTAGATGATCATGGCGAGCGAGGCCGCAGGCACGTGCACGAAGATGATGCGATAGGCGTCGCCCTGCTGGTAATCGGGCGGCACGACGAACAGGCCGAGCACGACGCCGGCGATGATGCAAACCGCGGCGACGCCAGCGGCCCAGGGGAACACCGCCCGCGCGAGCCTGAGAAATCGCGCCGGGTTGGCCAGCGCGTGCCAGGTGCGCCCGCGCTTCTTTTCGGGCTTGGCCGGCTTGCCGGAGTCGTTCGCCCTGACCGCCATGATCGCTCCCTATTCCAATGCGAGGCGCAACGCCGCTGCGGCCGCAAACGGCGCGAGCACGAGCGCGCCGACCAATCCGCCGCCCAAGATTAGCAGATGCGAGCGCTCGCCGAGGCCATGGATCGCCGCCTCGACCGCGCCCACCCCGAAAATGAGCACCGGCACATAAAGCGGCAAGACCAGGAGCGAGAGCAAGACGCCGCCGCGCCTGAGGCCGACCGTCAACGCGGCGCCGACCGAGCCGATGAGCGAGAGGATCGGGCTGCCGATCAGAAGCGAGACGATCAGCACGACGAAGCCCTCGGTCGAGAGGTTGAGCAGCACGGCGAGCACGGGTGCGGCCAAAACCAGGGGCAGGCCGGTCGTCAGCCAGTGCGCGATCGCCTTGGCCAGCGCGACCAGCTCGAGCGGCAGGGCGCCAAGCGCGATCTGTTCCAGGCTGCCGTCCTCATGGTCGTCATGGAACATGCGATCGAGCGAGAGCATCGCCGCCAGGAGCGCACAGACCCATAGCACCCCCGGCGCGATGCGCTCGAGCAGGGTCAGTTCGGGCCCGACCCCGAGCGGAAACAGGGCGGATGCGATCACGAAGAAGACGACCGAGACCAGGCTGCCGATGCCGCCCCGGAACGCCAACCTGAGGTCGCGCCCGATCAGCGCGAGGAAGGGGCCTACCACGTCTCGTCCTCGAAGTCGGGCGTCGCGGCCACCTGGCCTGGGGAGTCCGGGGTGGCCCGCCGCCCGACCTGAAACGCGCGCAGATCGAGCCGCTCAGCGCCCTCGAGCGCAATCCCCGTGTGAGTGGCGACGATCACCATGCCGCCCTCGGCACGGTGCGCCGCCATCAGCCGCTCGAGCTGCGCGGTCGATTCGACATCGAGGGTGACCGTCGGCTCATCGAGGAGCCAAAGCGGCGCGGGCGAGGCGATCAGCCGTGACAGCGCCGTGCGGCGCTTCTGGCCGGCGGAGAGGTAGCGGCCGGGGAGATCGGCAAGATCCGCGAGGTCGAAGGCCGCGAGCGCGGCAGCGGCGTTCGCCGGCTTGGCCCGAGTCGCGGCAAAGAACGTGAGCGTCTCGGCCGGGGTCATCAGCGGCTTCAGCGAATCGAGATGGCCAACATAGTGGAGCCGCGCGCGATGGGATTCGGGGTCGTCGCGCACGGCGGTTCCGTTCCACAACAAACGCCCGCCCGCCGGGCGCAGCAGACCGGCCAGGATGCGCAGAAGGCTCGATTTCCCGGTGCCATTCGGGCCATGGAGCAGGAGCGCGCCGCCTGATCCCAATGAGAGCGAAAGGCCCGTGAACACCCGCCGGCCGCCGCGGACGCAGGTCAGATCTTCGGCCTCGAAGCGTGCTAAGGACTCGTGGTTCACGCTTTTTGGTCTCTCGGCATTGCGTCCTTTCCGCCTACCGCCTAAGAATCCCTGCCTACGCGCGCCGGCAGACCATAGTGGCGCACCAACCGGGCGGCAAGGCGTTGAGCCCATGGGCTTGTGGCCGAAATTCAAACGAGATTCGAGACCGCCGCCGAAGCGCAAGGGACCGC
>VGET01000162.1 GCA_016869195.1 Alphaproteobacteria bacterium
CTGGCAGCGAGCTCACGCGCGGCCTCGGTGGCCCGCGCGGCGTCCCGCGAGCCGATGGCGATGCTGAACCCGGCCGAGGCGAAGCGTAGCGCGAGGCCGCTGCCCATTGGGCCGCTGCCGCCGAGAATGGTGATTGTCATAAGAACAGATCCTCGTTACTGGCCCGGAGCAACTCGCGAGCCGATGATTGAACCGGCGACCATTCGAGGCCGCGGCAGAGCACGACGGGGCAGCGCCCGTCCTTCGGCATCATCAAGCCGGCGCCGGCCGCAAGTTCATCGGCCGTTGCCGGGCGGGTGACCTTAAGCGTCCGGCCATAGGCGTCCGGCCGACCGACGAGATCGAGCGAGGCCGGCACGCCGGCGAGCCCGATCGCGACATTGACATGGCCGATGCGCCAAGGGCGCCCGAACGTGTCGGAGATGATGATGCCGATAGGGCTGATGCCGCCGGCCTCGATGCTTGCGCGTAAGGCCGCAGCGCTCCGGTCGGGGTCCACAGGCAGCAGCAGGGCGGCCTCGGCCTCGCCGACATTCGATTCATCGACGCAGGCATTGGCGCTGATGAAGCCGAGCCGATGTTCGGTGATCAAAATACCTTCGGGCAGCCCCGCTCGGTCGACCGCGCGAATGACCCGCTTCGACTCACCGAGGATCACTTCGACCTTGCGCGGATCGCGCCTGAGCGCCTTCGCCAGCTCGATCGCTTTCGTCGACGGTGTGACGCCGGCATAGCGGACCAGCCGGCCTTCCGCCTTCGACACGACCTTGTGGGCGATGACGAGGATGTCGCCCGTGGTAAGATTCACTCTCTCACGCTCGAGCGCCGCCAGAATGAGCCCGGCAAGATCGTCGCCCGGCTGAATATCCGGCAGGCCCTCGAGGGCCCTGAGGGTCAGCTCGCCGCGGCCAGCCATGGACGAAGCAAATCGAGGATCGGCCCTTTGGGTGCTTGGGCGACATAGCGGCGCACGTCGTCAGGCGTATCGAGATCGAGCCCGAGGCCCGCAAGCTTGATGACAGTGAGCGCAACCTCGGCGGACTGCGCGGCGCGACAATAGCGCTGGAATGAGCCCGGCCCATACCAGATCGGCAGCGCATCCGGCGGCGTCGTCAGCAGCGCATTGGTGCCGTCTTCATCGGCCGAGGGGCAAAGCACGACCGACGGCATGGTGCCCGTCGCGGCCAGCAATTGGCGGATCTCCGTCGCGTCGAGCAGCGCGATGTCCGAGGGGATCACGAGCTGGGAGTCGAAGCCGGCGCGCGCAATCTGTCTGGTCGCCAGATCGACCGCCTCGGTCAGCGACGTGCCGGAATCGCGGATCACCTCGGCGCCGAACTCGCCGGCCTCCTCGGCGAGGCGAGGGGAGTCCGTGACGACAAAGATCGAGGCATCGAGCTTGGCGTTGCGCAACACGCCGAGCGTCTGACGAAACAACGCGTCCGCCAGCGCGCGACGCGTTTCAGGCGAGAGGAGTGGCGCCAGCCGGCTCTTGGCCTGCGCGGTGTCCTTCGCCGGCACGACGATCGCGAGCCGCCGCGTCATGCGACGCCCTGGTCTTTCGTCGCGAGCGACGCTCGTTTCAGCAGCCGCTCAGCCAGATGGCATTTTTCTTCGCGTGTGCGCATCACGGTCTGCTCGACCCAGATGGACAGCCCGAGCGCCGAGAGCGCGGCCGCTTCGGAACGATCAACCTCATCGATGACGAAGGCATCGACCAGGCCGGCATAGAGCTTGGCGACGCCCCTCGCATCGGCAGTGTGGCCGAGGGTGCGCAGCATTTCGGCGGCCGGCCCCTTGATGGCCCGACCGCCGACGATCGGCGAGATCGCGAGCTTGAGCGCCCGGCTGCGCTCGATCGCGCGACGAATGCCCGGCACCGCCAGGATCGGGCCGATGCTCACGATCGGATTGGACGGCGCGATCACGATCAGGTCGGCGCGATCGAGCGCGCCCAGCACCTCAGGCGTTGCGGTCGCACGCTCGGCTCCATCGAAGCGCACGTCGTGCACCGGCGGCGCGCAACGCTCGCGCACGAAATATTCCTGAAACGCCAGCCAACCAGCCGGTGTCTGCACCCTCGTGTGCACCGGATCGTCGGTCGGCAGGAGGATCGGCACGCGCACGCCGAGCCTCTCCGCGATCTCCCGCGCGATCACGCTCGGGCGCTCACCCTTCCGCCGTCGCTCGGTGCGATAGATGTGCAGGCCGAAGTCCTGGTCGCCGAGCTGCATCCAGGTTTCCTTGCCGAGGCGATTGAGCAGGCCGAGCGCACGGAAGCTCTCCTCGCGGACGCCCCATCCCTTCTGCTCGTCGATCAAACCGGCCAGCGTGTAGGTCAGCGTGTCGATGTCGGGCGAGACCCAGAGACCGTGGAATTCCCAATCATCGGCGACGTTGCCGACTACCGAAAGACGCTTTGGCGGGCAGATGTCAGCGAAGCCCTGGACGAGCTTCGCGCCGCCGACGCCGCCGGCGAGGATGACGATATGCTCGGCCATCGAATCCGGCGTCAGCGGCGCCAGTGCGCCTCGGCAAGCTCGCGCGCTGCGCTTGCCGCTTTGCGCGGCACCAGCGGCGCGAGATCGTCGGGATCACGCGTCTCATAGACCTCGACGGTCTGGTAGAGCGTCGTCCGCTGCGTCGGCACCCGGCCGGCGCCGCGGATCAGACCGACCATCTCGCGCGCCGTGACCTCCTGACCCCAGAGCGCACCCGCGGCCCGCGAGATGCTCTCGTTCATCAAGGTGCCACCGAGATCATTGGCGCCACAGCGCAGCATTTCCTGCGCCAAAGCCGGCCCGAGCTTCACCCAGGACGCCTGGATGTTGTCGATCCAACCGGCGAGCATCAGGCGCGCGACCGCGTGCAGCCGCAGGTGTTCCTCCCGCGTCGGGCCGGGACGCACGCCCGGCACGTCGCGATAGAGCGGCGAGTCATAGTGGATGAAACCGAGCGGCACGAACTCGGTGAAGCCGCGCGTCTCCTTCTGGATCGAGCGGATCAGCCCGATATGCGCCGCCCAGTGCTCCGGCTCGTCGACATGGCCGTACATGATGGTCGCAGTCGACGGCAGGCCGACCGCGTGCACCGACCGGATGATCTCGACCCAGGCCTCCGCGCTGAGCTTATCCTGGGTCAGGATCTTTCTGACACGCTCATCCAGAATCTCGGCCGCGGTGCCGGGCACGGAGCCCAGGCCTGCCGACTTCAAATCGCTCAGGAACTCGGCATAGGGCTGGCGCGACTTGCGCGCGCCGTACCAGATCTCGAAGGGCGAGAACGCGTGGATGTGGATCGACGGAACCTCGGCTTTGATCGCGCGCACGATCTCGCCATAGTGCGAGCCCGCAATCTTCGGGTGCAGGCCACCTTGAATACACACCTCGGTGCCGCCGCGCTCGAACGCCTCGCGCGCCCGCCGCGCGACTTCCGCATGACTCAGCAGTTCGGCGTCGGACTCTTCCTGCCGTTTCGCGAAATTGCAGAAGCGGCAGCCCATGTAGCAGACGTTCGTGAAATTGATGTTCCGATTGACCACGAAGGTTACGGCGTCGCCCTTCGCTCGGCGCCGCAGCTCATCCGCCGCTGCGGTCAACGCAGAAAGATCGTCATCAGCCGCGCTGAACAGCGTGATTGCGTCGTGCTCGGACAGCTCGTCGCCACCGAGCGTCCGCTCGAGAATCTCGCGCATCGGCCTCGAGGCACGCCTGAGCGCGGTTTCGAGCTCGACCGGCGGAGACATTGCAGGCAGATCGTTCATGGGCTCACTGCATCTGCTGGAGCGCGAGGCCGTCGTCCCGGGCAAGGCCGCTCAGACGGTCGGCGATCACCGGCACGAGATAGCGCGCAGGATCGGCGATGTAGCGCGGGTAGACGGTCAGGCGTTCCTGAAGTCGGAAACCGCGCGCTGCCATTTCGGACGCTAATCGGTCGAGATGCGGCCAAGCACATTCCGGGTTGATGTGATCTGCCGTGAGTGGCGAGATGCCGCCCCAGTCATTCAGGCCGCAATCGAGATAGTCGAGATAGCGCGGCGACAAATTGGGCGGCGCCTGGAGGCTGATCTCCGGCGCGAGCATGAGACGCGCAACCGCCAGCGTCCGTCGCATCTCGTCGTGATCAGGCTCGGGGTGATTGGCCATCGCGATGCCTGGCTTGGCTCGGAAGTTCTGGACGATCACTTCTTGAATATGGCCAAAGCGCCGGTGCAGGTCGCCGATGGCCTCGATGGTCTCCAGCCGCTCACGCCAGGTCTCACCGATGCCGATCAGCAGGCCAGTGGTGAACGGAACGGCCGCGCGACCCGCGCGCTCGATCGTGCGCAGGCGCTGGAGCGGCACCTTGTCAGGACAGGCGTGATGCGGCCCACCCGGCTCGCACAGGCGCTTGCTCACGCTCTCGAGCATCAGGCCCATGCTGCCGCTGACCGACTTGAGCCGTTCGATTTCGCCAGCCTCCATCGTGCCGGCATTGACGTGCGGCACGAGGCCGGTCTCGGAGAGCACAAGCTCGCACACCGCCGCCAAATAGTCGGTCATGGAGCGAAATCCGAGCCGCGCCAACGCGTCACGCGCTTCCGCGTAGCGCCGCTCCGGTTTTTCGCCCAGGCTGAACAACGCTTCCTTGCATCCAAGCGCACGCCCCTGCTCAGCGACCGCCAGCACCTCATCGGGCGTCATCACCTTGGCGCCCGGCTCGCCTGGCCGCTTGACGAAGACGCAATAGCCGCAATCGTCGCGGCAATAGGTGGTAAGCGGGATGAACACCTTGCGGGAATAGGTGACGACCCGTCCCCAGTGCGCATCGCGCACAGAAGCCGCCTCGGCACATAGCCGATCCAGTGCGCCGCCGGAGAAGCCATCGACGGACAGAAAATCCCCGAGGGATCGCCGTGCCATAGAGCCAGGGTCTCGCCGCGTTGCCATCACAACCCGCATCTTAGAGCAGGCCTGCCATCAAGGGGAGGGTTTCAGCGCTGGTCTCCTGTCACCAATCCGCTTTCGCCCCCCTCTATCTTGCGCCGACCACAGATTGCCGCTAGCAGAAAGGCCACAATTCAAGAGACCGTAGGGGGACATGGTCATGGATTTCGGCTTCAACATCCCAAATGGCGGCCCGTTGGCCCACAATGATGACATCATTGCGATCGCCAAGAAGGGCGAGGCGTGCGGCTACCGAATTCTGGCGATTCCGGACCACATCATCATCCCCCGCACGATTGGCGCAAATTACCCGTACTCGCCGGATGGTACGCTGACGTTCGCAACGCTGGGTGGCGGCGAGTGCCTCGAGCCCTTGGCCCTAATGGCAAGCGTCGCCGGCCAAACCACCTCGGCGCGCCTCCTGACCTCCGTGATGGTGGTGCCATATCGCGAGCCGATGTTGACCGCCAAGCTGGTTTCGACCATCGATCACCTCTCGGGCGGCCGCACCATCCTTGGCTGCGGCGCCGGCTGGATGCCGGAGGAGTTCGTCGCCGTCGGCGCGCCACCATTTGCCGAGCGTGGCAAGGTGACCGACGAGTACATCGACATCTACCGTGAGCTCTGGACCAAGGAAGCGCCCTCGTTCAAAGGCAAATATCGTCAGTTCGGCGATCTCTATTTCGCGCCGAAGCCCAAGCAGAGACCACATCCACCGATCTGGGTCGGCGGTGAAAGCCCGGCCGCCATGCGTCGCGCGGTGAAGCGCGGTGATGCCTGGTATCCGATCGGCTGCAATCCGAGCCATCCGCTCGACACGATCGCGCGCTTTCGTGCGGCGATCGATACGCTCAAGCGGATGATGGACGAAGAGAAGCGCGACCCAAAGACCCTGGACCTCGCCTATTGGTCGGTCTGGACTTCGAGCACAGGCGCACCCGCCAAGGCCTCCGACGGCAATCGGATGATGCTGACCGGCTCGGCCGACGACATCGCGGCCAACATCAACGAGCTGAGGTTACTCGGCGTCAACCACGTGCTGTTCAACTTCCTGGCCGCGACGCGCAGCGAAACGCTCGATCGCATCGAAGCGTTCGCGCATAACGTCATTGGTAAGATTCGCTGAGCGCAAAATCGGGTGCGGAAAAGAAAAATCCGCACCCTGATTTTCCCAGCGCCACGGGCACACCATCCCTGTGTGAGCCCGACCTTATTTCACGAGAAGATATATAGAGTCTGCGCGCTCCACTTCGTGGGTCGTTGCGTGCGGCTTGTCACGCGCGCACGCCATCATCGTAAATCGCGCTTCATCGAAAAGCTTAAGAGCCGGTTGGTTCTCGGAAACTAGCCTGTGTAGGTCTTGGCAAATCCTGCCCTGATTCTTCTGGCCGCCCCCAATGACGACCTCTTCTTCAGCATCGCACTTCCTCCTCCCGAGAGAAGTGCCCAAAAAAAATTGCTCACCTTCCAAACCAGAGAACCAGAACAGGACCATCTGACTTGCCGTCGGTGGATTCCACGATGACTGAAGCGGAGGCATGCGGCAGGCTGACATGTTAGGAAGCCGGGGGTCGCGCACCCGTGCGAGGGTCCGATGGAGGTGAGGATGTCGAAAGGCGTTGGTGCAGCTGTACTCGATCCATTCACGCTTGAGATCTGCCGCAGCCGGTTGGACAGCATCGTTCAAGAAATGGCGACGGCGCTAATCAAAACGTCGAGTTCGCCGACCACGACAGAAACCAAGGACTTCTCGACATCGTTGTTCGATCACAGGGGGCGACAGCTCGCCTTTTCCGGGTACATTCTCTATCACGCCTCTTCCAACTGGGAGGGAATCCAGGCGATTCTCCGCGACTATCCGCCGGAGGAAATCGAGGACGGTGACGTTTTCATTGCAAATGATCCTTGCTATGGCGGCGGCATTCACCCCGGCGACGTGTGCATGTTTCAGCCGCACTTCTTTGATGGCAGGATTGCGGCGTGGTCTGCATGCGCTTCGCATCAGATCGATGTGGGCGGGCCCGTAGCCGGCGGCTGGAACTGCGAGGCTCGCGAATGCCTCGCTGAAGCGTTGCTCTTGCCACCGGTCAAGATCATGCGACGCGGAGAAATCGACCGAAGCATGTGGCTGCTACTGATGAACAACATCAGGATGCCAGAGCGAGTCGGATTGGATTTCAAAGGACTGATTTCGTCCAATAATGTCGCTGGCCGACGCATCTCCGAGCTTGCTGCTCGCTATGGATACGAGGCCTTCTGCCGCATGCAGGACAATATCCTCGACCTTTCCGAAGCAAGCATGCGCCGACGCATTGGGGAGCTAGCGACGGGAACCTATCGCGCCGTTGATTGGATCGAGAACGACGGGCACACGGACGGCTTGTGGAAAGTAGCCTGCGAGCTGCGCGTCGAGGGTGATTCGATGGTGTTCGATTACAACGGGTCGGACGCGCAGGCCTCGGGTTTCATTAATTGCGGGCCGTCCGGATTATCAGGGGGTGTGCTCGTCAATGTGCTTCAGATGTTCGGTTACGATATCCCGTTCAACGAT
>VGET01000163.1 GCA_016869195.1 Alphaproteobacteria bacterium
GACCGGCGTGCGAATGACGCGCGTGCCCGTGCTGCCGCATCGCCTGCGCGCTGCCCTCCGCGCCCTGGAGACCAAGCCATGAGCGACGCCCTCGACGATCTTGCGTCCCCGCCCGCCGGCATCGTGCGCTGCGATGCCTGTCCCGTGCTTTGTCGCATCAGGGAGGGGCAGACCGGCGCGTGCGATCGCTATGCCAACCAGAATGGTGCGCTGGTGCGGCTCGACCCGTTGTTGATCGCGACGCGCTCGGCCACGCTCGTGCCGTTCCTGAAGGACGCGGCGAAGTGGGACGGCGACGTGGTCAGGCCCGAGGCGCAGTTCGTCACAGGCATCGGCGCCGGCACGACCTATCCCGACTACAAGCCCGCGCCCTTCATCGTGTCGAGTGAGGCCGAGGGTGTGGACATGGTGACCGTCGTCACCGAGGGCATCTTCAGCTATTGCGGCGTGAAGGTGAAAATCGACACCGATCGCTATCTCGGGCCGGAGCAGGCGAACGTGCTGTGCGAGGGCGAGCCGATCGGCCATGTCACGACCGCCGAATATGGCTCGCAGATGCTCTCGATCGGCGGCGTGCGGCACTTGACTGGCGGTTCCAAGCGCGAGGGCACGGTCACCTGCCAGGCCCTCCTTGACCTTTGCAGCGCGAAGCCGGTGACGTTGAGCGTCGAGGGCGGCGCGCGCGTGGTGGTGCAGGCGGGCCGGGCGCCGATCATCGATGACAAGGCGGAGGAGCGCATGCGGGTCGGCTGCGGCTCGGCCGCCATGGGCATGTTCGCCAAGCAGTGGCAGAGCCTCGCCGACGAGGTGATCGTGGTTGACGATCACATCACCGGCGTCATGTCGGAGCATCAGGCCGGGCGCTTCCTCGACGTGCCGGCGACGGGTATTCGCGTGCGCGGGCGCAAATCGACGCCGGGCCGCTATTTCAAGGTGGCCGAGCCCGGCATGGGCTGGGGCGGCACCAACATCACGAACCCGCTCGATATTATCGAGAAGATCGATCCCAAGGTGGCGTGGCCGGGCTTGAGGCTCCTCATGGTCTCGACCACCGGCGAGGACGCCGAGTGGTTCGTGCTCGATGAAGCGAGGCGGCCGGTGCGCGCCGACATGCCGCCTTCGGTGCGCGCTTCGGTCGAGCGCGTTGCGGAAAACTGCGAGCCCGCGCTCTGCTCGGTGCTGTTCATGGCGGGCGCGGGCGGCTCATTGCGCGCGGGTGTCACCGAGAACCCGGTCAGGCTCACCCGCGCGGTCAGGCGGGCGATCAGCCGCGTCACCGCGGGCGGCGCGCCGGTCTATCTCTGGCCCGGCGGCGGGATCACGTTCATGGTCGATGTCACGCGCCTGCCGGCCGGCGCCTTCGGCTATGTGCCGACGCCCGCCATCGTGGCGCCGATCGAGTTCACCCTGCCGCGCGCGGACTATGAGGCGCTCGGCGGCCATGTCGGCCACATCGTGCCGCTGAGGAAGGTGTTGGCCGAGGCGCGTATCAAGTCGACCGCGCTCGATGACGCCAACCCGTGGCCGGTCTCGGTGTCGCGCTCATGACAGGCGAAGCCCAGGCGGCGCTGCTGCCCGACCGGCGGCGCCTTCACCTCCATCACGGGCCGATCGACATCATCGCTGAGGCCTTCGGTGAGGCGCATGAGGTGCGCTTGGCCTATGAGCAGGCCGCGACGCGGTTCATGACCGTGCTTCAGCCGCTGGTCGACGAGCTTGGCTTGCTCCGCACCGCCATCGCGGCGCCGAGGCCGCGCGCACGCGGGTCGATCGTGAGGCGCATGATCGATGCCGTGTGGCCGCATCGCGGCGTGTTCATCACGCCGATGGCGGCGGTCGCCGGTGCCGTCGCCGATGAGGTGCTGGCGGCGATGGTTTTGGGCCGGCGGCTGGCGCGCGCCTATGTCAACAATGGCGGTGACATCGCGCTGTACCTCGCGGCCGGCGAGCGCCTGAGCGCGGGCGTGGTCAGCGACCCGGATTGTCTGGGCCTGGACGCACGCGTGACGATCGACGCATCGATGACCGTGCGCGGGCTCGCGACCTCGGGCTGGCGCGGGCGCTCGTTCTCGTTCGGCATTGCGGACGCGGTGACCGTGCTGGCCGCGAGCGCGGCTGCCGCCGATGCCGCCGCGACCCTCATCGCCAACGCGGTGAACGTTGACCATCCGGTGATCGCGCGGCGCCCGGCGAATCACGTGCGCGATGATACCGACCTTGGGCCGCGCCTCGTCACGACCGCCGTCGGTGCCTTGCCGCCGGCTCTCATCGCCGCCGCGCTCGATGAAGGCGCTCTGGTGGCCGCGGAAATGCGGGCCCGCGGCCTGATCCACTCGGCCTACCTTGCGCTGCAAGGCGAGACGCGCGTGGTCGAGGAGCGAGCCGTTGAAGCACGGGCACCGCTTCTCTTATCGCGTCATTCTCCGGCGACGCAGCGCGTCAACCGGAGAATCCATCGGGCAGCACGCGCGGAACGGTGGATTCTCGGGTCGGCGTGGACGCCGCCCGAGAATGACGAATTGGGGGTGGGCGAGACGTGCTCGCTGCCCGATGGGTCCTCCGGTCCTCACACCGGCGCGGCCGGGTCTCGGCCGGAGGATCACGAACAAGCGTTTGCTTCAACCCAGAGTTCCGCCATCGGGCACCTGATGCCCACATCGTCCGAGGACCGGCCCGCATGACCAGCCCGATCGAGCTCAGAAAAATCGTCACCGTGATCGAGGAGATCCGCCACGAGTTCGGGCCTGCGCCCACGCGGCCGAGGCTGCGCGCGGCCGTGCTCGCGGTCATCAGAAACCCGTTCAGCGGGCGCTATGTGGCCGAGGTCGAGCCCATGATGAAGGAGCTGAACCCCTTGGGCCTCGAAATGTCGAAGCGCCTGATCGATGCGCTCGGCGGCGACCCCAAGGCGATCGAAGCCTATGGCAAGGGCTCGATCGTGGGCGAGGCGGGCGAGCTCGAGCACGGCGCGCTCTGGCACGTGCCGGGCGGCTATGCGATGCGCGAGCTCTTGGGCGGCGCCAAGGCCATCGTACCGTCGACCAAGAAGGTCGGCGGGCTCGGCACCCGCATCGACATCCCGATCCACCACAAGGACGCAGCCTATGTGCGCAGCCACTTCGATGCGATGGAGGTGGGCGTGCCGGATGCGCCGCGCGCGCACGAGATCGTCTTCGTGCTCGCCATGACCACCGGGCCCCGGGTGCACGCGCGCATGGGCGGCTTGCGGGTCGAAGACATCAAGGTCGGCGACGGGCAGCGCTGAGATGGCGGGAACGGACGGCGCGATCGTCGGGGTCGATATCGGCGGCACCTTCACCGACCTCGTGATGCTGGAGCCGGGCGGGAGGGTCAGGCTCGCCAAGGTGCCGACCACGCCCGAGAACCGCGCGCTTGGCGTGCTGGCGGCGCTCGAGGCGGGCGAGGTTTCGCTCGACGGTGCGCAATCCATCTGCCACGGCACGACCGCCACCACCAACGCGATCATCGAGCGCAAGATCGCGCAGGTCGGCCTGATCACGACGCAAGGCTTCCGCGATGTGCTGGAGCTGGGGCGGCGCACCCGGCCTGAGCCCTATGGTCTGATCGGCAGCTTCGAGCCCCTGATCGCGCGCGAGCATCGCCTTGAAGTGCCCGAGCGCATGGCGGCCGACGGCGCGGTGCTGGTGCCGCTCGATGAGGCGGCGGTGCGCGCGGCCGCGCTTGCGTTGAAGAATGCGGGCTGCGAGGCGCTGGTGATCCACTTTCTGCATGCCTATCGCAACCCGGCGCATGAGCGCCGAGCCGCCGAGATCGCGCAATCGGCTTGGCCCGAGGCCTATATCACCATGGGCCACGAGATCACCTCCGAGTTCCGCGAATATGAGCGGGGCGTCGCCGCCAGCGTGAACGCCGCGGTGCAGCCCTTGTTGGATCGCTATGTCGGGCGGTTGCAGAGCGCGCTCGAGGCCAAGGGCTTCAAGCGCGACCTCCTGATCATGCAGGGCAATGGCGGCAGCATCGCGGCCAAGGCGGTGGTCCGGCGCGCGGTCAACACGGTGATGTCGGGGCCGGCATCGGGCGTCATGGCGGCGGCGGCGATCGCGCGCGCACTCAGGCTCTCGCGCGTCATCACCTATGACATGGGCGGCACCTCGACCGATGTCGGGCTCATCGATCACGGCGTGCCTGCGGTCTCGACCGAGCTCGAGCTCGAATACGCCATGCCGGTGCATGTACCGATGGTCGATGTGCACTCGATCGGTGCGGGCGGCGGCTCGATCGCGCGGGTCGACCGCGCCGGCATTCTGCGCGTGGGGCCGGAAAGCGCGGGCGCAGTGCCGGGGCCGATCGCCTATGGACGCGGGGGCACGCGGCCGACCATCACCGACGCCAATCTGGTGCTCGGCCGGCTCGACCCCAAGCGCCTGCTCGCGATAACGATCGCGCCCGATCCCGCTTCCATCGCCCGCACCATGGAACAGGCGATCGGCAAAACGCTCGGGCTCGATGGTGTTGGCACGGCGGCGGCGATTGTGCGCATCGCCAATGACCGCATGGCGGCCGCGATCCGCCTCATCACATTGGCGCGCGGGCACGACCCGCGCGACTTCGCCTTGATCGCGTTCGGCGGCGCCGGGCCGCTCCACGCCTGCGCGCTGGCGCGCGAGCTGAGCATTCCTCGGGTGGTGATTCCGGCGCGTCCGGGCCTGACCAACGCGCTCGGCTGCGCCATCGCCGATCTGCGCCATGACTTCGTGATCAACTTGAACGCGCCGCTCGCGAAGCTGTCCGACGCGGACATTCGCCGCGCGCTGGATGAGCAGATCGCGGCGGGCCGCGCGGCGATCGCGCATGACGCGATTGCGACCGAGGCGATCGAATTCCGCTTCTCGGCCGACATGCAGTTCGAGGGCCAGACCCATATTCTGACGGTCGCGCTCGACTCGAACGCGCTTGATAGCTCCGGCCTCAAGGCCGCGTTTCTTGCCGCCTATCGCGAGCGCTTCACGGTCGAGCTCGAGGGCATCGGCATCAACCTGGTCGCGCTCAAAACCGCGGCGATCGGAAGGCGCGCGGCGCCGCCGCTCCTGAGCCTCGCGGCCGGCGAGCGCGCCCCCTCGCTCGATGGCGCGAGGATCGAAACACGCGCGGTCTGGTTCGAAGGCGGCTTCCGCGACACGCCCGTCTACGATCGCACGCGCCTGCCCGACGGCAGCCGCTTTACCGGCCCGGCGATCATCCAGCAGCTCGATTGCACCAGCGTGATCGAGCCGGGCGCGGTCGCCGTGCTCGATGCACTCGGCAATCTGATGGTCGAGGTTCAGCCATGAGCAATTTCGATGCGGTGACGCTCGCGGTGATCGAGAGCGGGCTGATACAGGTCTGCAATGAGATGGACTTGGCCTTCGTGCGCTCGGCCTTCAGTCCGGTGATCTCGGAGGCGCTCGACCGCTCGGACGGCATCTACGCCGCGACCGACGGCGCGTTGATCGCGCAAGGCGAGCTTGGGCTGCCGGTCTTCGTCGGCACCATGCAGGATTCGACCGCGGCGGTCATCGCGCGCGCGAAGGACGTGCGGGACGGCGACATCTACATCGTCAACGACCCCTATCTCGGCGGCACGCACCTGATGGATGTGCGCTTCGTCATGCCCTATTTCCATGGCGGGCGGCTATTCGCCTGGCTCGCCAATACCGGCCACTGGCCGGATATCGGCGGCATGGTGCCGGGCGGTTTTTCGGCCAACGCGACCGAGGTGGAGCAGGAGGGACTGCGCCTGCCGCCGGTGAAACTCTTCAAGGCCGGCGTGATGGACGAGGAGATCCTCGCGATCATCCTCTCCAATATCCGGATCGCCTCGCAGCGCATCGGCGACATCAAGGCGCAGGCGGCGGCGTTGAAAGTGGGTGCGCGTCGGCTGGATGCGCTGATCGCGCGCTACGGCGCCGCCATGGTCGAGGCCGCGATCGCGGAACTCCGCGTGCGCGCGAGCCAACAGATGCGGGCCTGCATCGCGACGATTCCGGATGGCGTCTATCGCGGTCGCGCGATCGTCGATTCCGATGGCGTGGTCGACCAGCCGCTCACCATCGCCATGACCATCACGAAGGCGGGCGAGACGCTTTCGTTCGACATGACCGGTACCAGCCCCCCCTGTCGCGGGCCGATGAACAGCGTGATCGCGACCACGCGCTCCTCCATCTATCTCGCGATCAAGCACATCTTCCCCGAGGTGCCGATCAATGCCGGCACGTTCGAGCCGTTGCGCATCAAGGACCCCAAGGGCACCTTCCTCTATGCCGAGTATCCGAGGCCGGTGTCGGGCTGCGCGGCCGAGGTGAGCCAGCGGATCGCGGAAGCCGTGTTCGATGCGCTGGCGCCCGCGCTGCCGGATCGCCTGTTCGCGGCGCCGGCCGGCACGTCGGGCAACCTCGCGCTCGGCGGCAACGACCCCTCACGCGGGCGGCCCTATGTCATGTACGTCATTTCGGGCGGTGGCTATGGCGGCTCGGCCGCGCTCGACGGCCTGACAAACGGCTGCTCGACGATCGGCATCTCCAAGACCACGCCGATCGAGGTGTTCGAGCAGCGCTACCCCGTGCTGTTCGACGAATATGCGCTGCGCGAGGGCTCGGGCGGGGCGGGGCGAACGCGCGGCGGCTTCGGCGTGCGTTACAAGCTTAAGGTACGGGAAGGGGCCGCGCGCGCCTCCATGGTGATGGACCACGGGCGCGTCGGCCCGAACGGCGCGCTCGGCGGCGCCCCTGGCGCGGTCACCACCATCGCGATCGAGCGCAGAAGCGGGGTCTATCGCCCGCTCCACCGCTCGAAGGACCAGGGCATCGAGCTCGAGGCCGGCGATACCATCACGGTCGAGACGCCGGGTGGCGGCGGGCTCGGCGATGCCTTCGCGCGCGCGCCCGAGGCCGTGATGCGCGATGTGTCCCGCGGTTACTACACGGTCGAAGAGGCAGCGCGGTTGTTCGGTGTCGTCTTGATCGGCGCGCCGCCTGCGGTTGACCACGAGGCGACGCGGAACTTACGGCGGTGCCAGACTTCACCGAGGCCTCATGCTTCGACAGCCTCAGCATGAGGAACGAAAATAGGGCCTCATCCTGAGTTTGTCGAAGGACGAGGCGCGGCACCGTCGAAGGGCGAAGGATGAGCCTTTGCAAAACGGACGGTTTTGCGCCCGCGGTCCATCGGCGCTATGTAGAGCGCCATGAAACTGCGCCGCGTCGCGCCCTTTCTGCTGACCGCGCTGCTGATGGCGTCGCTGTTCGCCTCGCCGGTGACCGACCGCATCGATGGGCTCTCGCTCGATTCCCTGACGGGCTTGCGCCATTGGGTGTTCGGGCTCAATCATCAGCCCGAGGCCTCGCCGACCGTCGTCATCGCGATCGACGAGGAGAGCTATCGCAATGAGGGCCTCAACGGTCTGCCGGTCGTGATGTAGACGCCGG
>VGET01000164.1 GCA_016869195.1 Alphaproteobacteria bacterium
TCGCGCCAACTCATTGGACGTGTGGCTGAGATCGGCGCGGAGGGCCGCGTTCATGTCCTCCGCGCGGGCGGCCTTGGTCAGCGCCTCTTCGGAGACGGCAAGCGCCCGAGACAACGCATCGCTGAGCTGGGCGATCCGGGCCTCGGCCGCTCTCCGCTCGGTGCGCTCCTTGCCGGCGATGCGGGCGGCGTCCTCGAGCGCGCCTTGCTGGCGCTCGAGCAGTGCGCCCATGCGCGCCAACTGGCCGTCGCGCTCGGCCAGAATGTCCTTGAGCTCGATGATCTCATCGACCAGGAGGTCGGCCGCATCGGCCGCCGAAATGTCGATGGTCGGTCCGGCGCGCAGCTCATCGACGCTGGTCAAGGGCGTCGAGATGCGCCAATGGCCCCGATTGTCGCGAAAACCGGCCAACCGGCCGACGCGCAAATAATGTCGTACGCGCACCGAGCTGATGCCGAGTCGCTCGGCCGCTTCACGCACGCTGATCGGGGGTTCGGTCACGAAGGGTTCGGTCGTCATGGCGAATCACATGGTAGCACGGCTTGGGTGGCCACAAGAACGTCCTCACGCGGCCCATCGCAGGTCACGGGCTGGTGACCGCGAGGGCCTTACGCGACGTTTCTGCTGCAAAGCGCCTTCAGTCACGCAAGAATAGCGCCATAGGGGCGGAGTGCTGTCGGGCTGGTTCCCGGCAGGAAGCCCCATCGGTCAGGAGATCCACCATGACCCATCTGGTTCAGGGCCACCATCACGTCACGCTGTGCGTTGCGGGCGCGCGCGAGGACTATGACTTCCACACCAGGCTGCTCGGCTTCCGCAGCGTCAAGAAGACGGTGCTGTTCGATGGCACCACGCCGATCTATCACCTCTATTACGGCAACGGGGCGGGTGATCCGAGCACGCTGATCACGACCTTCCCCTTTGCCCACACGGGCGTCGTCGGCCGACGCGGCTCAGGCCAGATCAAGACCATCCAATTGAGCGTGCCGCCGGGCTCAGCCGGGTTCTGGCAAAAGCGCCTCAAGGACCACGGCATCGCAAGCAACCCGATCACCCGCTACAACCAGAAGCGGCTCCACTTCGCGCACCCTTGCGGCATCGAATATGAGCTGGTCGAGGTTGCGGGTGATTCGCGCCCTGCGATCACGACCAAGGAGATCGACGCCAAGGTTGCGATCCGCGGTGTTTACGGCATCGAAGTCTCGGTGCGCGACCGCGACAGCATGGACGAGTTTCTGCAGCGCGGTTTCGGCTGCGCCAAGACCGGCGCGGAGGGGTCGCGGGTGCGCTATGAGCTGCCGAAGTCTCAAGTCGGCAATGTGATCGAGCTCGTGCACGAGCCCGACCTGCCGCAAGGCACCTGGACCTTCGGCGCCGGCACCGTCCATCATTGCGCCTTCAAGGTGAACAATCTGGACGAGCAGACCCAGGTGAAGGCCTATCTCGAAGGCCTGGGCTACACCGACGTGTCGGATTCGAAGGACCGGAAATATTTCCACTCGATCTACTTCCGAACGCCGGGCGGGGCGCTGTTCGAGGCGGCCTATTCGGTTCCGGAATCCTTCGAGGTCGACGAGCCGATGGATCAGCTCGGATCGGAGTTCCAGCTGCCGCCGTGGCTCGAGGAGCGCCGCGCCGAGCTGCTCTCGAAGCTCGAAAAGATCGATTTCTAGGCTTCGCGTAAACGCGCCCTAACCAAGGCGCGCGCTTTCGCGACGCTCAACCGGGGACATCTCACCCTGGCCGCCGGTTGACACGCCTTCTCGGCTTCTTCACAATATTCGGATATAATATCCACATATCGGATAAAGCGCCTTTCGTTCGAACGGAGCACTCGCATGGGCCTGAGAATTGCGATCGACACCGGTGGCACTTTCACCGACGTCGTGGCGATCGATGAGGCAAGCGGCGCGCAGTGGGCGGTCAAGACGCCCTCGACACCGGGCGATCCATCGCAAGGGCTCCTCAACGGCATTCGGAAGGTGTGCCAAGCCGCGGGGCGCGACAGCGCGTCGGTCGCGGCGGTGCTGCACGGCACGACCACCGCCACCAACGCCGTGCTCGAGCATAAGTTCGAGGGCCTCGGCCTGCTGGTGACGCAGGGCTTCCGGCATCTGATCGAAATCGCGCGCCAGTCCGTGCCCGACGGCTATGGCAATTCCTATTTCTGGGTGAAGCCGCCGCGCCTCGTGCCGCTCCATCTCGTGCGCGAGGTGCCGGAGCGGCTCGACCATCGGGGCGGCGTGTTGAGCGCGCTCGATGAGGTGGGCACGCTCCGCGCGATCGATGAACTGATCGCCAAGGGCGTCACGCGCATCGGCGTGTGCCTGCTCCACGCCTACGCCAATGACACGCACGAGAAGCGGGTGGGTGAGCTGATCGCCAAGCGACACCCAGACGTGTTCGTTTCGCTCTCCTCGATCGTGCTGCCGGAATATCGCGAATATGAGCGCGCCATGACGACCCTGCTCGACGTCATGGTGAAGCCCTATTGCAAGACCTATCTCAGCCGCGCGGAGAATGAGATTCGCCTGAGCGCGCGGGACTCTCGCTTTCTCATCATGCAGTCGAACGGTGGCGTGGTGACCGCACGCACCGCCGGCGACAAGCCGGTGACGATGCTGCTCTCAGGGCCGGCGGCCGGCGTGCTCGGCGCCTCGTTCATGGCGGACTATGCGGGCCTGCGCAACATTCTCACGATCGACGTGGGCGGCACCTCGACCGACGTGTCGCTGGTCGAGGATTTGAAACCCCAGCTCACGAGCTATGCGCTGATCGAGCACTACCCGGTGAAAACCCCAATGCTCGATATCGCGACGGTGGGCACGGGTGGCGGCTCGCTCGCCTGGATCGACCCCTATGGCAGTCTCAAGGTCGGGCCCAAGAGCGCCGGCGCCGATCCGGGCCCGATCTGCTACGGCAAGGGCGGCAAGGAACCGACCGTGACCGATGCGGCCCTCGTGCTCGGCCGCCTGCCGGCCGCGCTGGTCGGCGGCGAGATCGCGCTCGACAAGGCCAGCGCCAAGCGCGCCTATGATAGGCTCGGCGAGCATTTCGGCATGAGCGCGGAAGAGGCCGCCGCCGGCGTGCTCGAGATCGCGGCCGCCAATCAGGTCAACGGCATCCGCCGGGTCACGGTCATGAAGGGGCGCGATCCCGGCCTCTACAATCTCGTCGCCTTCGGTGGCGCCGGCGGCCTCTTTGCCTGCGAGGTGGCGGACTTTCTCGGCATCGCCGGCGTGCTCTCGCCGCCCAACCCGGGCAATCTCTCGGCCTTCGGGCTCCACGTTTCGGACGTGAAGCGCGACTACATCCGAACCCTCGTGCGTCAGCAATCAGGCGCCGATCACCAGGAGATCGAGAGCGCGTGGCGCGAGCTGGAAGCGCGCGGCAGGAGCGAGATCTCGGCCGAGGGCGTGCCGGCGAGCGACATCGCGCTCATCCGCTCGGCCGACATGCGCTATGTCGGCGAAGGCCACGAGGTGCCGGTGCCGGTGCCCGAGGGCGTGGTCGGCGATGAGGCGGTTGCGCATCTCTGGCGCGCCTTCCATCAGGTGCATCAGCAGACCTTTGGCTTCGCCTATGAGGGCCAGCAGGACGTCGAGCTGGTCAATCTCCGCATTCAGGCGATCGGCAAGGTCCATCGGCCCCTGGCCCAGAAGGTCGAGCGCGCCAAGGGAAAGCCCGCGCCGGAAGGCGTGCGCGCGGTTTATTGGCGGGGCCAGGGCTGGCGCGATTGCCCGATCTATCGGCGCGAGCGCCTGCCGATTGACGGCAGGCTCGACGGATCCGCCATCGTCGAGGAATATGGCTCGACCGTCGTTGTGCCCGAAGGCTGGTTCCTCACCGTCGACGCCTATGGCAATCTGCTCATGAGGAGAACGCCATGACCCGCGTGAAAGCCGTCCGCAAGATCGGCCCTGTCGAACTCGAGGTCATCGCCGGCACCGTACGCTCGGCCGAGCTCGAGATCGAGGCGGCGGTCGAGCGCACCTCGCGCTCCCCCATGATCCGCGATCAACACGACTATCGGGTCGCGCTGTTCGATGCCAAGGGCCGCAAGCTGACCGGCCGCTCATATTCGGCGCTGGTCGAGCCGGTGTTCGAGTATTTCGGCAAGGACGACATTCACGAGGGTGACGTCTTCTTCTGGAACGACCCTTACAACTCGTCGGGCGGAATCGGGCACATTCCCGATCTCTGCACCACCGTGCCGATCATCCATGACGGCCGACTGATCGGCTTCAGCCAGGTGTTCGGTCACCATGACGACGTCGGCGGCGCGGTGCCGGGTTCCATGCCGGTCAAGGCGACCGACATGTGGACCGAGGGCCTGGTGGTGCCGCCGATCAAGCTCTATGAGCGCGGCACTTTGAACGAGGCGGCCTACAAGATCATCGCGCGCAATTCGCGCCTCTCCGAGCACCTGAAGGGCGACATCGACGCCGAGATCGGCGCGGCCCGCCTCGGCTCCGCCCGCATCGTCGAGATGGCCGAGCGCTATGGCGTGGATGCGCTCGAGGCCGCGTTCGACACCATCATCCGCAATTGCACCGAGACCATCCGGCGCGAGCTCCTGCCTAAGATCAAGGACGGAGTCTATCACTGGGAGGATTACATCGAGTGCGACGGCGTCGAAGCGCCGAAGCTGCACGCCATGCGCCTCACCATGACCAAGACGCCAGACAGGATCGTGCTCGACTTCACGGGCACCGATCCGGAAGCGCGCGGGCCGATCAATTGGCCGATCGACTATGCCGATGGCAAGTTCGCGCGCAAATGGATGGCGCCGGTGCTGCGCTCGCTCGCGGATTCGCCGGAACGCGCCGCCGAGATCGACATGAACGAGGGCGTGCTCGATATCATCGAAGTGAAGTTCCCCGAGAAAGGCACGCTGGTCACGCCGCATTTCGGTAAGGCCACGGGCTTGCGTTTCTTCATCCTTCTGCGCTCGCTCGGCATCTTCGCCGCCTGTCTCTCCAAGGCGACCGGTGGGCGCATGCCGGCAGATCACGAGACCATCCGCATCTGGGGCCTGCATGGCGGGCGCACCGGCAAGGATTTTTTCCTGTTCCGCGAGGTGCTGGGCGGTGGCGGGCCGGGGCGGCCCTGGGCCGATGGCTCCGATGTCGTCCACATCGTGCCGAACTCACGCAACCTGCCGGCCGAGTTCTCCGAGACGCGCTATCCGGTGCTGGTCGAGAAGCTTGGCCTCGCCACTGATTCCGGCGGCGCCGGCTATCGGCGCGGCGGCTTCGGCTATGACAAGCGCATCCGCGTGCTGCAGGATGGCCGTGCTCTCTCGAATGCCGATCGCGCGATTCTCAACACCTATGGCGTCAATGGCGGGCAGTGCGGCGCAACCTACGGCATTTCGGTCGAGCACGCCGATGGGCGCGCCGAGGCGATCGCCGGCATGGCCGACAATATTTCGGTTAAGGCCGGCGCCGTGGTGCGGATCGCGACCACGGGCGGCGGCGGCTGGGGTGATCCGCTCGATCGCGAGGTTGAGCGCGTGCGCTATGACGTCGAATGCGGTCTCGTCTCGGAGCAGGCCGCGCGTGAGGCCTATGGCGTCGTGGTGACTCGCCTCGGCGGCGACATCAAGGTGGACATGCCGGCGACCACGGCGCTGCGTGCCAAGATGCGTCGTGCGCGTGGCACGCTCCCGATGTTTGATCGCGGCGCGTATTTCGCGGCGGTCAAGCGCGAGCACGGCGTGGCCTGGCCTCAAGGCTGGCAGGATCCCGACGAGGGCTGGGGCGCGGTGGCGAGCAAGAAGAATGAAGCCGCCGCTGTTTGAATACATCCGGGCCGAAACGATCGAGCAGGCGGTCGGGGCCCGGGCGACGCATGAATATTCGGCCGTGCTCGCGGGTGGCCAGAGTCTGCTGCCCACGCTGAATTTTCGCCTGGCGCGGCCCGAGGCGGTGATCGACATCGGTCGAATTGCCGCGCTGCAAGGCACGGCAGTTCAGGGCCAAGAGATCATCGTGCGTGCCATGGCGCGGCAGCGCGCGGTCGAGCGCGACGACGCAATCTTCGCCGCCAACCCGCTCATTCGCGAGACGCTCGGCCATGTGGCGCACGCAATTGTGCGCAATCGCGGCACGATCGTGGGCTCGATCAGCCACGCCGACGCGGCGGCCGAGCTGCCGGCGCTGCTGCTGGCCACCGGCGGCGCGGTGATCGCGCGCGGGCCGAAGGGTGAGCGGCGCATCGAGGCGGACGCGTTCTTTCAGTTCCACATGACCACGACCCTGAAGCCCGACGAGATCGCGATCGAGGTGCGCATTCCGACCCTGCCGGCGCGCACCGGCTGGGCCTTCATGGAGTTCACGCGGCGCCACGGCGATTACGCGCTCGCCGGCGTCTGCGCGCTGCTCACCCTGGGCGCGGATGGCCGCATCAGCGCGGCGCGGCTCGCGGGTTGCGGCATCGCCTCGCGGCCCGTGCGGCTCGGCGCGGCGGAAGGCGCGCTGATCGGGCAAGCACCGGGGGTCACGAGTTTCGCTGCGGCTGGCCGTGCGGCGCGGGAGGCCGTGACGGCGGCGGACGATAGGCAGGCCAGCAAGGCGTTCCGGCGGCATTTGTTGGATCAGCTCGTCGTCCGGGCGCTCAATCTCGCCGCCGAGCGAGCGACGGGCGCACCGTCATGAGCCGGAGGATCGCGCCGGCTCTGCCCGAGCGCTCGACCGATCCGCGCCGCTCCATCAGCCTGACCGTAAATGGCGAGACGGTGACGCGCGAGATCTCGACGCGCCTGTTGCTGTCCGACTTTCTGCGCCACGAGTTGAGGCTCACCGGCACGCATGTCGGCTGTGAGCACGGCGTGTGCGGCTGCTGCACGGTCATGATCGATGGCGTCGCCGGGCGCTCGTGCCTCACCTTGGCGGTGCAGGCGGATGGCGCGTCGATCCGCACGATCGAAGGGCTCGCGGCCGATGATGGCACGCTGCACCCGGTGCAGCAGGCGTTCCGCGAATGCCACGCGCTGCAATGCGGTTTCTGCACGCCGGGGTTCGTCATGGCAATCACCAGCCACTTCGAGGAATCCAAATCAGTCGACCTGTCCGAGGAAGGCATTCGCGAGATGCTCTCAGGGAATCTCTGCCGCTGCACCGGCTATCAGAACATCGTGGCGGCGGTGCGCCGTGCGGCAGAGCTGATGGGGCGGTCATGAGCGACAAGGAGCTGCCCTCCTTTCGCCTCTCATGGTTCGACAAGCTCACCATGAGGAAAGCAATTCCACGCATCATCCTGAGCCTGTCGAAGGCTGAGGACGTGAGCGTGGGCGTGTAACAACATGGCGACACGCAGCTTTGGCGCGCGGGTTCAGCGCACGATCGATACCCGGTTGCTCACCGGCGGCGGGCACTATGTCGATGACATTCCGCTCGCCGGCGCGTTGCACGTCGCCTTCGCGCGA
>VGET01000165.1 GCA_016869195.1 Alphaproteobacteria bacterium
GGGATGGCGGTGAGTGGCTCGTGAGACCCATTCACCGCCGTCGTCTTCATGTAGTGACGTAGTAGCCCCGAGGACAAGAGTCCGGATCGGCAAGGTCGACATGTTGCGATTCATCGCAGGCCGATTCGCGCTGATTCTCCCCGTCCTCTTTGGCGTCTCGTTCCTCGTTTTCACCTTGGCGCATCTGGCGCCGGGCGACGTCACCGTCGTCCTGACCGGCCCCTTTGCCGATGAGGCCGCGCGCCAGAAGCTGCGTGTTGCGCTTGGCCTCGATCAACCCCTGCCCGTGCAATACGGCAAGTGGCTCGGCACCATTCTTCAAGGGGATTTCGGCACCTCGATCGCCAATCGGCGCGAAGTCGTCGAGCTGGTGTTCCCCAAATTCCTGAACACCGCGATTCTCGCCCTCACGGCCGCCTTCCTCGCCTATATCATCGGATTTTTCGTGGGCATCTTCTCGGCTGCTCGTGCCTATTCGCTGTTCGATCGCATCGCGATGGCCGGGACGCTGATCGCAGGCTCGATGCCGCCCTATTGGCTGGGCCTCCTGCTCGTGCTCGGGTTTTCGCTGAGCTGGCGGCTACTGCCCGCGACCGGCATGATCACGCTGCCTGATGGCGGCGACCCCATGGACGTGTTCCTTCATCTGATCCTGCCGGCCATCACGACCTGCGCCGCACCAGCCGCGATCATCACGCGTACGGTGCGCGCTTCGATGCTCGAGATTCTAAGCCAGAACTACATCAAGGTGGCACGCGCCAAGGGCATCAAACGGAGCGTGATCCTCCGGCGCCACGCGCTAAGAAACGCGATGCCGCCGATCGTGACCATTTGCGGCCTGCAGCTCGGCTATCTGCTCGGCGGCGTGCTCTTCGTCGAGGTGATCTTCGCCTGGCCTGGCATCGGCAACCAGCTCTGGCAGGGCATCATCGCGCGCGACATGCCGACCATTCAGGGTGCGACGCTGGTGATCGCGCTCGCCTTCGTGCTGGTCAATCTCGCGGTCGACGTGATCAATGCCTATCTCGATCCGAAGATCAGGGTCTCCGAAGGGGCGCGCGGGACATGACGGCGCAAGCCGATATTCCTGGTCGCGCTCCGGTGGCGCCTGATCGCCGAACCGCCTGGAACATCCGGCGCGAGCGCATGCGCTTTCATGTGCGCACGCTCAAGCTCGCCTGGCGTACCTATTGCCGCGACAAGGCCGCGCTGATCGCTCTCATCTTCCTCGTCGCGGTGGCGTTGATCTCGATCCTGGCGCCGTGGATCAGCCCGCACGACCCGACCGAGAACGTGGCCAACATCAACGCGCCGCCGGGATCGGAAGGTCTGCTGCTCGGCGCCGACGTGGACGGCCGCGATATTCTGTCGCGTCTCTTCTGGGGCGGCCGTATCGCCCTTTTGGTCGGCATCGGGCCCACCCTTGCTGCCACGATCATCAGCCTGGTGCTCGGCTTGGTTGCCGGCTATTTCGGCCGTTGGGTTGACCAGATCATCATGCGGCTGATGGACATACTGTTCGCCTTTCCGCTGGTGCTCATGGCGATCGTGATCGCCGGCATCATGGAACCCGGCGTGCCCACCATCATCATCGCCATCACGGTCGCGCTGACGCCCTATATCGCTCGCCTCGTGCGCACGACGACGATGAGCGTCAAGCAGCAGCCCTATGTCGAGGCGGCGCGCGCGGGCGGCGCGGGTTCCCTGGCGATCCTGGTGCGCTACATCCTGCCCAACATGATCGCGCCGGTGATCGTCTATTCGACCACGCTGATCGGCCTCATGATGGTGGTAGGCTCAGGTCTCTCCTTCCTCGGCCTCGGTGTGCAGCCGCCCGACGCGGACTGGGGCACCATGGTCGCCGAAGGTCGTGGCGTGCTCAAGAAGGCGCCACATGCGACGATCTTTCCGGGCCTGGTCATCGTGCTGGTCTCGCTCTCGTTCAGCTTCATCGGAGATGGCCTGCGTGATGCGCTCGACCCGCGCTCGCGGGTGCGGTGATCGGTCATGGCCGAACCGATCCTCCGGGTTGAAGGCATGAAGACGCAGTTCAAGCTGCGCGCAGGCACTTTGAAGGCCGTTGACGGCATCTCGTTCACGCTTGAACCCGGCAAGGTGCTCTGCATCGTGGGCGAGTCGGGCTCGGGCAAGAGCGTGACCGCGCAATCGATCCTTCGTCTTGTCGAGCCACCGGGCCGCGTGGTTGAAGGCCGCGTGCTTTATCGTGACAAGGACCTGCTGACCTTGAGCGAGCGCGAGATGGAGCGCATTCGGGGCGACCGAATCTGCATGGTGTTTCAGGACCCGATGACCTCGCTCAACCCGGTCTTCACGATCGGGGAGCAGATCGCCGAGGGGCTGCGCGCGCACCAGGGGCTCAATCGTGCGGCGGCGCGCGCGCGCGCGATCGAGCTGCTTAAACTGGTCGGCATCCCAAATCCGGAGGCGCGCTGCGATGACTATCCGCATCAGTTCTCCGGCGGTATGCGCCAGCGCGCGCTGATCGCCGCAGCGATCGCATGCGAACCCGATATCCTGATCGCGGATGAACCGACCACCGCGCTCGACGTCACCATTCAGGCGCAAATTCTGAAGCTGCTGGCGGATCTCCAGCGGCGACTCAACAGCGCGATGATCCTGATCACCCATGATCTCGGCGTCGTGGCCAATCTCGCCGATCAGGTGCTCGTCATGTATGCCGGGCGCATGGCGGAGTATGGCGATGTGCAGACGGTCTTTCGCGACCCGAAGCACCCCTACACCGTCGGCCTGATGAACTCGATCATCCGGCTCGAGGAGCCGCGCGATGCCGAGCTCCGTTCGATTCCCGGGGCGCCGCTCGTGCCGATCAACCCGCCGCCAGGCTGCGGCTTTCGCTTCCGCTGCCCCAAGGCGATCGAGCGTTGCAGTCAGGAGGCGCCCGAGCCGCGCGTTGATCGCCAAGGCCATGCCTTCGCCTGCCATGTCGCCGAGCTCAACGGAGCGCAGGCATGAGCGAGCCGCTCCTTAGCGTTCGCGGCCTCACCAAGCACTTCCGCCTGGAGGGCAGCGGGCTGTTCGAAAAGGGCCCGACCCTGAAGGCGGTGGACGACATCGACTTCGACGTTGCGCAGGGCGAGACCCTCGGCCTCGTCGGCGAGAGCGGCTGCGGCAAGTCGACCACGGCACGGCTGGTGCTGCGCCTGATCGAGCCAACCGCCGGCAGCGTCGTGTTCGATGGCACCGACGTGCTGAAATGCTCGAAGGACGAGCTGCAAAAACTGCGCCGCGAAATGCAGATGGTGTTCCAGGACCCGATGTCCTCGCTGAACCCGCGCATGTCGGTCGGCGTCTCGATCGCGGAGCCCCTGCGCTTTCACGGCCTCGGCAATCAGATCGAGCGCTTCGCCCGCGCCCGCGATTTCCTTGAGATCGTCGGGCTGAGCACCGACTATTTCGACCGTCTGCCACATGAGTTCTCCGGCGGCCAGAACCAGCGGGTCGCTATCGCGCGCGCGCTCATCCTGCGCCCGAAGCTGGTGATCCTGGACGAGCCAGTCTCCGCGCTCGATGTCTCGATCCGCGCTCAAATCCTGAAGCTGCTCGAGGAGCTGCAGCGCGATTTCCGCCTCACCTATGTCTTCATCTCGCACGATCTGTCGGTCGTGAAGCGCTTCTGCGAGCGTACCGCGGTGCTCTATCTCGGCAAGATCGTCGAGATCGCGGAGAGCGAGAAGCTCTATCGCGAGCCGTTGCATCCCTATACCCAGGCATTGATCGACGCGATCCCGGTGCCTGATCCGAGTAATCGCAACATCGTGCAGCGCGCCGGCCTCGAGGGCGATGTGCCGAGCCCGATTAACCCGCCGAGCGGCTGCCGCTTTCACACGCGGTGCCCGAAGCGCATGGAGCGGTGCTCAACCGAGGCCCCGCCGCTTCAATCTGTGGCGCCGGGCCATCAAGTGGCTTGTTTTCTCTATCGCTGAACAGCCGGGCGGCGCCGTTCGACCGCCTGGGTCACAAGGGAGGCCAAGGATGAAACTAAGCGAATACGCCAATTTTGACGGGATCGGACTGGCGAACCTGGTGCGGCGCCGCGAGGTAACTCCGATCGAGCTGGTCGAGTGCGCGATCTCGGCCATCGAGAAGCTCGATCCCAAACTGAATGCGGTGACGCGTCGGCTCGATGCCATGGCGAGGAAGACCGCCAAGGGCGATCTGCCGCGCGGCACCTTTACGGGCGTGCCCTTCCTGCTGAAAGACTTGACCCATTCGCTTGCCGGCGTGCCGACCGATTGCGGCAGCCGCTTCTTCAAGGGTTGGACCCGCAATTACGACAGCGAGATGGTGAAGCGCTGGAAGGACGCCGGCTTCATCATCACCGCCAAGACCAATACGCCCGAGGCTGGCTCGAGCGGGAGCTGCGAGCCAGTCGCAACCGGCGCAACGCACAATCCCTGGAAGCTCGGCTACAGCCCGGGCGGCTCGAGCGGCGGCTCTGCGGCCGGCGTCGCCGCCGGCATCACGCCGGTCGCACACGCCAATGATGGCGGCGGCTCGATCCGCATTCCGGCCTCGGCCTGCGGCCTCGTCGGCCTCAAGCCGTCGCGCGGCCGCACGTCCTACGCACCCGATTGGGGTGAGCTGTGGAACGGCATGGCGATCGAGGGCGTGGTTTCGCGCACGGTGCGCGACACGGCCGCTGCGCTCGATGTGATGTGGCAGCCAACCGTCGGCGACCCCTACATCGCGCCGCCGCCCGCGCGGCCTTACCTGTCTGAGGTGGGCGCGCCAGTGGAGAAACTGCGGATCGGCTTCTCGACCAAGGCACCACGCGGCTCGGCGGTCCATGCCGAATGCGCCAAGGGCACCAAGAAGGTTGCCAAACTGCTCGAAGGCCTCGGCCACCACGTCGAGGAAGCCGCGCCGAAGTTCGATATTGAGCGGCTCGAGAAGGCCTGGGGCACGATTTTCCAGGCAAATGAAGCATGGGCCTTCATCGACCACGCTGAGGCTACAGGACGCGAAATATCGAACAAGCTTGTCGAGAAGAACAATCTCCATCTTATCGAGCTCGGTCGGAAGCTGAGCGCGATTGACATCCTGAAGGCCGTCTACGACATGCACGCGGTCACACGCGAGTTTGCTCGCTTCTTCCAGAAATACGACATCTGGCTGTCGCCGACGCTCGGCCACCCGCCGCCGAAGCACGGCCATCTGTTTGCCGATGAGAACGCCGAGCGGTTCTTCGATCGGTTGATGTGCTTCATTCCGTTCACGCCAATCTTCAACGCGACCGGCAATCCCGCGATCACCCTGCCGCTGCATTGGAGTGCGGATGGTCTGCCGGTCGGCATCCACTTTGGCGGCGCCTATGGCAGCGAGTCGCTGCTGTTGCGCCTCGCAGCGCAGATCGAGGAAGCCGAGCCCTGGAATCACAAGCGCCCCGCGGTCGGGCTCTGGTGATCGTCGCCTGAGGCATTGCGCCTTCTCGGCACACGAGACGCCGGTCTTCGGGCCGGCGTTTTCGTTTACACCCACAAGCGCTCTCGATATTGACAGTTGACCTGTCATTCTCCACATTGACAGTTATCCTGTCATTAAGCAGGCACGCATGACCGATCGAGCAACCGATCTCTACCGGACAATCACCGGCATCAGACGATGCTTCTGGCTCCTGGCTACACTGAGCGACGAGATGTTGGCCGACCTCGGCCTGACCGCCTCGCTCCGGGCGATTCTGGAGCATTTGGACGAGTTCGGGCCGCAGACCGTGCCGCAGATCGCACGGGAGAAATCGGTCCAGCGCCAATCGATCCAGGCGCTGGTCGATCGCCTGCTCGCGCTCGGCCTTGTCCGAACCGAGGACAATCCGGCACACCGCCGATCTGTGTTGGTCGCCCTGACCCCGCAGGGCGCGGCCACCTTTCGCGGCATACGGCGCCGTGAGGCGCAGCGCCTGACCGAGCTTCAGGGCGCGCTCGACACGAAAGGACTTACCGTGACTGCCGACACGCTCGCCGCCCTCCGCGCCGCCCTTCAAACGATGATCAAAGAAGAACGCCATGACAACGACGATTGATCGAGATCACTTCGATACGCCGCCGGATCGGCCCTGGCGCCGGCGCTTTCATCATGCCGGCATGGTTGCGCTCGTCGTATTGCTTGGCGCGATTGCGCTGCGCTGGGTGTGGACCAGGCTTCAGGCCTTTGCGCCGGACTTGCCCGACGTCCGCTTCGTCGACGGCGTGGCGCTGCTGCTCGCGCTAATCGCGGTTGTCGCGGTGGTCAGGCGCGTGTAGCACGGCAGCGAAACCACGTCCTCGGGCTTGTGACACACCGCGCCTCCATGGTCGCCCAATTCAGCCGGCCGCGCGGCACCCTCGGTCACGTGGCCGGCTGGGTCATGGCCCATCGACGCTCGAACGTCGAGCGCAATCGCTGGACCGTGGGCCTGCTCGATCTTCAGCCGGCCGATCGGGTGCTTGAGCTTGGCTGCGGGCCTGGCGTCGCGCTCGGACTTGTAATTGCAAAACTGCAAGACGGGTCGGTCACCGGACTGGACCACTCGGCCCTGATGTTGCGGCAAGCCGCAAAACGAAATGCCGCTGCCCTGCGTTCGAGACAACTTGAGCTTCGACATGGGAGCCTCGAGTACCTCCCGGCCCACGGGACGACCTATACGAAGATCTTCTCAGTCAATGTCGCGCAGTTCTTCCCGGACAAAGTGGCCGCGTTTCGTGCGCTCGCCGACGTACTCTCTCCGGGTGGCCTGATCGCGACGACGCACCAGCCCCGTAACGCAGGCGCCTCCAACGAGGACGCGCGGCGCGCGGCTGAGATTTTCTCCAACGCCATGGCTGAGGTTGGCTTTACTAAAATCCGGACGGAATTCCTGGCGCTCCGACCGGCTGGTGCCATCTGCGTGCTCGGGGTCAAGCCGCGCTGATCCACAGGGATGTGGGAGGGATCAGGCGATCGCCGGCCTCGCGCTCACCCTGCGGCCGAGCACATGCCAGATCTCGACATGGTTGGCGCCCTTGACGTCGATCGCACCCCTCGCCTCACAGACGAACTCATCCTTGATCAGCTCGAACGTGCGCCGGGTGATCTGGATCGCGCCGCGTTGCCCTTGCGATTCCATACAGCTCGCTAAATTCACAGCCTCGCCCCACAGGTCGTAGATGAACTTCTTCCGGCCGATCACGCCGGCCACGACGGGGCCTGAGTTGATCCCAATGCGGAAGGCGAGCTGCTGATCACCGAAGGTCTGCTCCGCCACCGCCGCCTGCATGTCGAGCGCGAGCTGCACCAATGTGTTTCGGCATGGAATAAGGACCCCTTAGACGGGGTGATCGGCATCCAAAGGGGACCCCGGGGCTAAGGGTCCAGAATGGCCACCATGAGAGATCATGGGGGCCGCGTTGG
>VGET01000166.1 GCA_016869195.1 Alphaproteobacteria bacterium
GAAGACCCGCGCCTCGTCATCGGCAGCGAAGCGCTGCAGATCGATATCGAAGACCTGGCCTAGCTTGAGCAGGAACTGGACCGTCACCGGCCGCTGATTCCGCTCGATCAAATTAAGATAACTGGTCGAGACCCCGAGCCGCTCGGCCATTTGCGCCTGGGTCAGCCCGCGCTCCCGCCGGAGCCGGCGAACCCGTTGTCCCACCATGACTTTCCGCTCAGCCATGGGGCATTATCCCGCAATGCAATGATTTTGACAAGATTTACAGTTTGACTGCTGATAAATTCCAAGCGCGTACATGTGATCTTTATTAATTTCAATGACTTATGGACAGTGCCGTCGCGTTGGCCGATCCTCTCGGCACATTGCGGCGCACAATAAGGAGGAGCCGCCACGATGAACGCCACCACGCGCCAGACCGCCGGATCGGACCATCGCCTTGCCCTGCCTGCGGGGGCCGAGTTTTGCGCGTCCGCGCTGCCGCCGGGCACGGCAGAGATGCTGACCGCGGATGCGCTCGCGTTCATCGTCGCGCTCGAGCGCAAGTTCGGGCCTGAGCGTCGCCGGCGGCTTGCCGCGCGAATCGAGCGGCAGGCCAAGCTCGATGCCGGCGTGCTGCCAACTTTCCTGCCCGAGACCCAGAAGGTCCGCGAGGGCAATTGGCGCACCGCCTCGATCCCCGCCGACCTGACCGACCGACGTGTCGAGATCACCGGACCGACCGACCGCAAGATGGTGATCAACGCGCTCAACTCGGGCGCCAACGTCTTCATGGCGGACTTCGAGGACGCCAACGCGCCGACGCTCGCCAACATGATCGAAGGCCAGATCAGCATGCGCGACGCGATCCGGCGCACGATCGGCTTCACCGACCCCGCGAGCGGCAAGAAGTACGCGCTCAACCCGACCATCGCGACGCTGATCGTCAGGCCGCGCGGCTGGCATCTCGACGAGGCGCACCTCCTGGTCGATGGCCAGCCGATGTCGGGCTCGCTGTTCGACTTCGGCCTCTTCTTCTTCCACAACGCCGCGGAAGCGCTGCAGCGCGGCACCGGCCCCTATTTCTATCTGCCGAAGTTGGAGAGCCACCTCGAGGCGCGGCTCTGGGCCGAGGTGTTTGCGTTTTCCGAGAAGACGCTCGGCATCAAGCCCGGTTCGGTTCGATGCACCGTCTTGATCGAGACCATCCTCGCCGCCTTCGAGATGGACGAGATCCTCTACGAACTGCGCGACTACATCGTCGGCCTCAATTGCGGCCGCTGGGATTACATCTTCAGCTTCATCAAGAAGTTCCGGAACCGGCCCGAGTTCGTCATCCCGGATCGCGCCATCGTGACCATGACGCGCCCGTTCCTGCGCGCCTACAGCCAGCTTTTGATCAAGACCTGTCATCGCCGCGGTGCCTATGCCATGGGCGGCATGGCGGCGCAGATTCCGATCAAGAACGATCCAGCCGCGAACGAGGCGGCGCTCGCCAAGGTCAGGGCCGACAAGGAGCGCGAGGTCGGCGACGGCCATGACGGCACCTGGGTGGCACACCCGGGCCTCGTGCCGATCGCGAAGGCCGTGTTCGACGCCGGCATGAGCGGGCCCAACCAGCTCAATCGCACGCTCGACAATCTCGTGGTGACCGCCGGTGACCTCGTCGCTTTGCCCGAAGGCAAGATCACCGAGGCCGGGCTCCGCCAGAACATCTCGGTCGGCATCCAGTACATCGAGGCGTGGCTGCGCGGCCAGGGCTGCGTGCCGATCTACAATCTGATGGAAGACGCCGCGACCGCCGAGATCAGCCGCGCCCAGGTGTGGCAGTGGCTCAGGCACGGCGCCAGGCTGGATGATGGGCGCACCATCGATCGCGCGCTGTTCGAGGCGACGCTCGCGCGCGAGGCCGAGGCGCTCAAGGCCGAGGTGGGCGAAGCCCGCTTCAAGGCCGGCCGTTTTGACGAGGCCATCAAGCTCTTCGCCAAACTCTCGACCGACGAGACCTTCGCCGAGTTCCTGACTCTTCCCGCTTATCCCCTGCTGATCGAGGCGCCCGCCGGCGCCTCATAGAACATCCGTCAAGGAGACGTGTCATGACCCAAGCAAACTTCGACGCCCTCGTCCCCACCGCGCCTGAAGGCCGCTTCGACGGCATCACGCGCGACTACACGCCGGGCGACGTCGTAAGGCTCAGGGGGTCGTTGCGCGTGTCCCATACGCTCGGCGAGCACACCGCGAACAAGCTCTGGTCGCTCCTGAAGAACCAGAGCTATGTGCACGCGCTCGGTGCGCTTACGGGCAATCAGGCGGTGCAGATGGTGCGCGCCGGCCTGAAGGCGATCTATCTCTCCGGCTGGCAGGTCGCGGCCGATGCCAACACCGCCGGCCAGACCTTTCCGGACCAGAGCCTCTACCCTGCGGACAGCGGCCCGGAGCTCTGCCGGCGCATCAACCGCGCGCTCAGCCGCGCGGATCAGATCGACCATTATGAGGGCAAGGCCGGCACCGACTGGTTCGCGCCGATCGTCGCGGACGCCGAAGCCGGCTTCGGCGGGCCGCTCAATGCCTTCGAGTTGATGAAGAACTACATCGAGGCCGGCGCCGCCGCCGTGCACTACGAGGATCAGCTCGCCTCCGAGAAGAAGTGCGGCCACATGGGCGGCAAGGTGTTGATCCCGACGCAGGCCCATGTGCGCAATTTGAACGCCGCGCGACTGGCCGCCGATCTCATGGGCGTGCCGACGCTCATCGTCGCGCGCACCGATGCCGAGAGCGCGCAGCTCATCACCAGCGATGTCGATGAGCGCGACCGCCCGTTCCTCTCCGGCGAGCGCACGCCCGAGGGCTTCTACCGGCTGCGTCAGGGCGAGGGCGAGAGCATGGCGCGCTGCATCGCGCGTGGGCTTGCGTTCGCGCCCTATGCCGATCTGATCTGGATGGAGACGTCGAAGCCCAACCTCAAGCAGGCCAAGACCTTCGCCGAGGCCATGCACAAGCAGTTCCCCGGCAAGATGCTGGCCTATAATTGCTCGCCCTCGTTCAACTGGCGCGCCAATCTCGACGTCGACACGATCGAGCGCTTCCAGCGCGAGATCGGCGCCATGGGCTACAAGTTCCAGTTCGTCACGCTGGCGGGCTTCCACAGCCTCAACCTGAGCATGTACGAGCTCGCGCGCGGCTATCGCGACCGCGGCATGGGCGCTTATTGCGAGCTGCAGGAAGCCGAGTTCGCGGCCGAGGCCAATGGCTACACCGCGACGCGCCATCAGCGCGAGGTCGGCACCGGCTATTTCGACGCGATCTCGATGGCGATCTCAGGCGGCTCGTCGTCCACCACCGCGCTCAAGGACTCGACCGAGGCCGAGCAGTTCAAGAACAAGCCGAGCGTTCGCGTCGCGGCAGAGTAACCGGACCAATCCCTCCCCCGGAGACCGGGGGAGGGACTTTGGGTTGGAGTTGATCAAAGGCGCGCCTCAGCGCGCCGCGCGCCTACAGCACACCCTTTCCGTCATCCTCTGGCGCGCCAGAGGCGCGACCAGAGGATCCATCGCACAGCGCACGCGGAACCATGGATTCCACGGTCGGCGCAGACGCCGCCGTGGAATGACGACAGCACAGCGCGAGCGACGGCCGATCAGGAACCTAGGAATCCGCGTCCCGCCTCCTCGACCACCCTTCCGGGTCCGCAAGAAACGCGCGCACGTCGGCGAGCGCGGCGGCGTCGACCCGCCCGGCGGCCCGCGCCGCCGCGAGGAGCGTATCGAGCGTGCAGAGCGCGTGGAGCGTGAGGCCGGCATCGGCCAGCGCCTTCAACGGCGCCTCGCCCGCGCGTGAGAACACGACCGAGACGTGCTCGACGGTCGCGCCCGCCGCCCGAAGCGCGCCCACGAACTTCAGGATGCTGCCTGCGGTCGTGATCAGGTCCTCGACCAGGAGGACGCGCCGGCCCGCGACGTCGCCGCCCTCGATCTGCGCGCCGAGGCCATGGCCCTTGGGCTCCGGCCGGACATAGACGAGCGGCAGGGTCAACCGATCGGCCATCATGGTGGCGAACGGCACGCCGGCGGTGACGCCGCCTGCGACCACCTCGATCGAGTCACCCGGCAGCGCCTTGTCGATCGCCACCGCCTGCGCATCGGCGATGCGCCCGCGCGCCTCCGGGTGGAAGATGATCTGCCGGCAGTTGATGTAGAACGGCGCGAGCAGGCCCGAGGTCAGGCGAAAGGGCTGCTCGGGCCGCACCAGGAAGGCGCCGGCGTCCAGCAGCGCGCGGGCGGTGATCTCGGCGGGCGACGGGGACGACATGGCGGGCTCCATGGCCAAACGATCGCCGGCACTTTACAGGCAGGGGCGGCGCGTCCTAAGAGCTGAATCGGAGGATCGCCATGGCTGATTCGGCAAGACGCCCCCCTCGCCTCTACGTCGCGCTCGACACCTCGTCGGTCGGGCAGGCAGCTGACCTCGCCCGACCGCTGGCCGAACTGGTCGACGGCTTCAAGGTCGGGCTCGAGTTCTTCGTCGCCCAGGGCCCGTCGGGCCTGCGCCAGATCAGCATGCTGGGCAAGCCGATCTTCCTCGACCTCAAGCTGCACGACATCCCGAACACGGTGTCGGGCGCGGTCACGAGCGCGGTGTCGCGCGGGCCGGCCTATCTCACGGTTCATGCGAGCGGCGGCGTTGCGATGATGCGGGCGGCGGTCGCAGCGGCCAAGGCCGAGGCGGCCAAGCTCGGCTCGCCCCGACCGAAGATCCTCGCGGTCACCGTCCTGACCAGCCTCGACGCCAACGACCTCGTGCTGCAATCGATCGCCGCCGAACCCGCCGCCCAGGCGGTCAAGCTCGCGGCACTCGCTAAGTCTGCTGGCGTTGACGGCGTCGTGTGCTCGCCGAAGGAGATTGCGGCGATCAAGCATACGCTCGGGCCCGAGCTCGAACTGGTCGTGCCCGGCATTCGCCCGGCCTGGGCCGCAGCGCGTGATCAGAAGCGTTTCATGACGCCGGCCGAGGCCGCCACTGCCGGTGCCGACGTGCTCGTCATCGGCCGCCCGATCACCGAAGCCGACAACCCGCTCGAAGCCGCCAAGCGCATCAAGGCCGAGATCGAGGCGCGCTAGGGCGGCGTTGCCAATCCCTCGTTGATCGCGCGAATGTGCGCTGCGCCCTGATAGACGAAGCCGGTATAGGTCTGCACCAGGGCGGCGCCGGCGGCCAGACGGGCTCGCGCGTCCTCGGCCGAGGCGATGCCGCCGACCCCAACCAGCGTGAGCTGACCCTTGGCGAGCGCCGCGATCTTCTCCAGCACCGACTGCGCGCGCGCCTTGAGCGGCGCCCCGCTCAGGCCCCCGGCCTGCTCTCTGTGCCTCGAGCGGAGCGTTGGGGGCCGCATAGTCGTCGTATTGGTCGCGATCAGGCCATCGAGCCGATGCGCGATCGCGCGCTCAACCAGCGCCTCGAGCGCGGCGTCGTCAAGGTCCGGCGCCAATTTGAGAAGCAGGGGTGGCGTCAGGGTGAGGCGTGCCCGCGCATTAGCCAGGCGGTCGAGCAGCTCGTCGAGCTGAGCGCCCTCCTGCAGGCCGCGAAGCCCCGGCGTGTTCGGCGACGAGATATTGACCACGACATAGTCGGCATAGCCTGACAGCCGCCCGACGCCCTCGACATAGTCGGCGATCTTGTCGTCCGCGTCCTTGTTGGCGCCGAGGTTGATGCCGAGCACAGCGCGGGCGCCGATCGAGCTCTTGCGAAAGCGCTCGACATTGCGCTCGAAGCGGTCGTGACCGCCGCTGTTGAACCCCATGCGGTTGATGATCGCCGCGTCCTCCTCCAGCCGAAACAAACGCGGCCTCGGATTGCCGGCTTGCGGCCGGGGCGTCACCGTGCCGGCCTCGACGAAGCCGAACCCGAGCCGGTAAAGGCCGGCGAGCGAACCGGCGTCCTTGTCGAAGCCGGCGGCGAGGCCGATCGGGCTCGGCACGGACTTGCCGAAGACCTTGACGGCGAGTGCTTCCGGGGGTGCCGGCGCACGCGGCACGGGCAACTTCAGCCCCGCCAGAGCCAGCCGGTGGGCGGTCTCGGGCGGCAAACGGTGAAGAAGCGGCAGAGCGACGTCGACAATCCGTGACATTCCTTCCACGCCCTCCCCGATGTCCGCCAAAGCGGTTGCGCGCCTTTGCACACTACCCTAAGACGAGCGCCACGCTTTGAGGAGGACGCGCCATGGCCGACCGGTTTGTCGAGACGCTCTACAAGGGTTACGCCCAGTCCTTCGAGCTGAAGGGCAAGCCGCTGGTCGATGAGCGCTCGGACTTCCAGCACATCCTGATCTTCGATTCGGTGCTGAACGGGCGGGTCATGGTGCTGGACGGCAACGTCCAGATCACCGAGCGCGACGAGTGCGCCTATTCCGAGATGCTGACCCATGTGCCGATGATGGAGCACGGCAAGGTCGAGCGGGTGATGATCGTCGGCGGCGGCGACGGCGCCATCGCGGAAGAGGTGCTCAAGCACAAATCGGTCAAGGAGGTCGAGCTCGTCGACATCGATGGGCGCGTGATCGAGCTGTGCAGGCAGCACTTCAAGAGCATCAGCGGCGCGGCCTTCGCCGACAAGCGGCTCAAGGTGCACGCGGTGGACGCCTTTCCCTTCCTAAAAGATGACCGCTCGGCCGGGCGCTATGACGTGATCATCGCGGACCGGCCGGATCCGGTCGGGCCGGCGGGCGTGCTGTTTGCCGAAGAATTCTATCGCCTGGTCGAGCGGGCCCTGAAGCCGGGCGGCTTCGCCACGTTCCAAACCGGCGTGCCGTTCTACCAGCCTGACGAGCTGACCGACACCCACCGCCTGTTCGGCCGGCTGTTCGCCCATCACGGCACCTATTTGTCGGTGGTGCCGACCTATATCGGCGGTTTTATGGCCCTCACCTGGTTTGGCAAGAGCGCAAGCCTAGGCTCGACGTCACCCTCGGTGATCGCCGAGCGTTTCGCCAAGGCCGAGGTTTCGACGGACTACTACAGCGCAGACGTCCACGGGGCCGCTTTTCAGCTGCCGCCGTGGGTTCGCCGTCTGCTCGATTGAGACCGTAAGGCGCGCACAGACTAGGCTGCGGCGCGAGGCGTCTAGGCCCCGCGTCGCCCCACCCGACCAGGGGTCAGATGATCCCTCTCTTATGCTCGCTGACGTTGATGCTGCCCGGCTGGAAGGCCGCCCGCAGCACCGGTATCGCCTTGGTCGGTTCGGCATCTCCGCACATGAAGATGTCGAGCGCGGCATAGCCGCGTTCCGGCCACGTATGGATACTGATGTGCGATTCCGCCAGCACCGCCACGCCCGACACG
>VGET01000167.1 GCA_016869195.1 Alphaproteobacteria bacterium
AGGGGGGGGGTGGCACGACGATCTTCCTCAGGAGCCTGGATGCGCGGGTCAAGCCCGCGCATGACGAAAGAGGGACCTAGCGTGGGCTATCAGACCAAGCTTTTCATCGGAGGCCAGTTCGTCGATAGCCTCGAAGGCACGACGATCGACACGCTAAACCCGCATGACGGATCGGTGCTCGCGTCGGTTGCCGAGGCCAAGGCGGCGGATGTCGATCGCGCGGTCGAGGCCGCGACCAAGGCATTCCCGAAATGGAGCCGCACGCCCGCGATGGAGCGCGGACGCCTGCTCCTCAAGCTCGCCGATGCGATCGAGGCCAAGGCCGAAGAGCTGGCGCTTCTCGAATCCACCGACACCGGCCATCCGATCAAGGACTCCAAGATTCTCGACGTGCCGCGCACCGCGGTGACATACCGCTATTTCGGCGGCATGGCCGACAAGGTGCAGGGCAGCGTGGTGCCGGTCGAGGCCGGGTTCCTGAACTATGTGCTGCGCGAGCCGGTTGGCATCGTCGGCCAGATCGTGCCGTGGAATTTTCCGCTCATGTTCTCGAGCTGGAAGATGGGCCCGGCGCTCGCTGCGGGCAACACGATCGTTCTGAAGCCGACCGAGCTCGCGCCGCTCTCGACCTTGCGCATCGCGGAGCTGATGGCCGAGGTGGGCATTCCGGAAGGCGTGGTCAACATCGTGCCCGGTTTTGGCTGGACCGCGGGCCAGCGCCTCGCCGAGCATCCGGGCGTGCACAAGATCGCATTCACCGGCTCGACCGCGACGGGACGCAAGGTGGTCGAGGCCTCGGCTGGCAATCTGAAGCGCGTGCAGCTCGAGCTGGGCGGCAAGGGCGCCAACATCGTGTTCGAGGACGCCAACATCAAGGCCGCGATCAACGGCTCGGCCTTTGCGATCTTCCACAATCAGGGCCAGGCCTGCATCGCGGGCTCTCGCCTGTTGCTGCACGAGAAGATCGCGGATGAGTTCCTCGACGGGTTCCTCACGCTCGCGAAGTCGATCCGCCTCGGCAACCCGCTCGATCCGAAAACCGAGATGGGCCCCCTCACCTCCGCCCAGCACCGCGACCGGGTTAAGACCTATTGCCAGATCGCGCATCAGGAAGGCGGCGAGATCCTGACCGGCGGCCAGCCACCCGCCGACGCCGCGCTCGCCAAGGGCTATTACATGCAGCCGACCGTCGTGCGTGCGCAGCCCGATGATCGCGTGTGCATGGAAGAGGTGTTCGGCCCGTTCGTCTCGGTCACCACCTTCAAGAACGAGGACGAGGTGCTGGCGATCGCCAACCGCACGCCCTATGGCCTCGGCGGCGGGCTCTGGACCACCAATCTGCAACGCGCGCATCGCATCGCGCAGGCGATGATCGCCGGCATGGTCTGGGTCAATTGCTATAAGCGGGTCAATCCGGGCTCGCCCTTCGGCGGCGTGCGCGCCTCGGGCTATGGCCGCGAGATGGGCTTCGAGGCGATGCACGACTACACCGAGGCGAAGTCGGTCTGGGTCAATGTCGATGCCCAGCTCCCGCCCTGGTATCCGCGGTGATGCGAGAAGTTATTTGCAAGGCGGCGCCCAACGGTTGGAAGCCATATCGGGGGGCAGCTCAGTGCGTCCCCCTCTGCCGCTCGCGGGAGAGGGTGGGGTGAGGGTGTACCGTGATGACGAACTCTCCCGTGTCGGACGGAGCATAGGGTTGGGCAACTCCGATCGCGCCCGAATCCTGCGGCAATACTCAGCCACGCCCGAACGCCTTCTGTGGGTGGTTCTGCGTGATCGACGACTGAGCGGGTTCAAGTTTCGCCGGCAGCGCCCGATCGATCGCTACGTCGTGGATTTCGTTTGCCTTGAACGAAATCTCGTCGTCGAAATCGACGGCGATACCCACGAATTTACCCAAATTCGGGACCGCACCCGCACGCTGACGTTGGAAGGCCTCGGTTACCGCGTCGTGCGTTTCACAAATGATGAGGTACATCGAAATCGCGAGGGGGTTGGCCATGCCATTCTGGCGGCGCTTGCTGTGGGCAATGAAGACCCCTCACCCCATCCCTCTCCCGCAAGCGGGAGAGGGGGACCCTTATGACCCGCGCATTCGTCTTCGAGGGGCTGCCGAGCCGGGTGATCTTCGGCGTCGGCGCGCTTGGAAAGCTGGGTGCGGAGCTTGATCGCCTGGGACTGAAGCGTGCGCTCGTGCTGGCGACGCCACCGCAGCGCGATCAGGCGGCGGACGTACAGAAGCAGCTGGGCCCGCGCGCGGTCGGCCTGCACGATCAGGCGGTCATGCACGTGCCGGTCGACGTCGCCAAGGCCGGCGAGAAGGCCGCACGCGATGTGCGCGCCGACTGCACGGTGGCGGTCGGGGGCGGCTCGACCATCGGGCTTGCGAAAGCCATCGCGCTCTCGATGGGATTGCCGGTGGTCGCGGTGCCCACCACCTTCGCGGGCTCGGAGATGACGCCGATCTGGGGCCTGACCGAGGGCAGCGTAAAACGCACTGGGCGCGACCTGAAAGTGCTGCCGCGTCTTGTGGTCTACGACCCCAATCTGACGCTCACGCTGCCGGCCGCGATCGCGGGTCCGAGTGGCCTCAACGCCATCGCGCATTGCGTCGAGGCGCTCTATGCCGAGAATGCCAATCCCATCGTCTCGCTGATGGCCGAGGAAGGCATTCGCGCATTGAATGCGAGCCTGCCCACGGTGGTCGCGCGCGGGGATGATCTCGAAGCGCGCTCGGAGGCGCTCTATGGCGCGTGGCTCGCCGGCTGCTCGCTCGGCATGGTCGGCATGGCGCTGCATCACAAGCTCTGCCACACGCTCGGCGGCACGTTCAACCTGCCCCATGCCGAGACTCATAGCATCGTCCTGCCCTACGCGACCGCCTATAATCGTGACGCGGCGCCGGACGCGATGGCGCGCATCAGGCGTGCGCTCGGCGGCGCCGATGACGCAGCGCGCGGGCTCTACGATCTGGGTCGCAAGGTCGGCGCGCCCAAGGCACTGGCGGAGATCGGCCTGAAAGTAAGCGATCTCGATCGCGCCGCCGAGATCGCCACCCAGAACCCCTATTACAATCCACGACCCGTGACCCGCGACGGCGTGCGCGTGCTCCTTGAAGACGCGTTCGCCGGCCACCGCCCATAAATCCAACGACCAGTCCAAGCGAGGACTCAGATGAAAAAGACACGGATCCCAAGCACTAAGGGCCTCTCCCGCCGCACGGTGATGAAGGCCGCCGGCGCCGCCGCGCTTGCCAGCGCGCTGCCCTTCCCCGCGCTCGCCAAGGAGCGCGTGATCAAGCTCGGCTATGTCAGCCCGCAGACCGGCCCGCTCGCGCCGTTCGCCGAGGCCGACAACTTCACCTTCGACATGGTGAAGAAGGCGATCGGCGATGGCGTGCAGATCGGCGGCAAGACTCATCCGGTCGAGATCGTCGTGAAGGACAGCCAGTCCAACCCCAATCGGGCGGCCGAGGTGGCGGCCGATCTCATCAACGGCGACAAGATCGACCTCATGCTAGTCGGCAACACGCCCGAGACCACGAACCCGGTCGGCGATCAGTGCGAGGTCAACGAGGTGCCCTGCCTCTCCTCGCTCGCCCCGTGGCAGCCCTGGTTCTTCACCCGCGGCGGCGACCCCGCCAAGGGCTTCACCTGGACCTATCACTATTTCTGGGGCCTCGAGGACATCATCGCGGTCTTCCTCAACATGTGGGACAAGGTGCCGACCAACAAATCGGTCGGCGGCCTGTTCCCGAACGATGGCGACGGCAATGCCTGGGGCGACGCGGAGCGCGGCTTCCCGAAACCGCTCGCCGCCAAGGGCTACACGCTGCACGATCCCGGCCGCTATCAGAACTTAAGCGATGATTTTTCGGCGCAGATCTCGGCATTCAAGAAGGATTCGTGCGAGATCGTGACGGGCGTCGTGATCCCGCCCGATTGGACGACGTTCTGGAAGCAGGCGAAGCAGCAGGGTTTCGCGCCCAAGGCCGCCTCGATCGGCAAGGCGCTGCTGTTCCCGGTCGCGATCGAGGCGCTGGGCGATGCCGGCAACAACCTCTCGAGTGAAATCTGGTGGAGCCCGAGCCACCCGTTCAAGTCATCGCTCACCGGCATGAGCGCGGGCGACCTTGCCGGCGCCTACACCGCCGCCACCGGCAAGCAGTGGACCCAGCCGATCGGCTTTGCCCATTCGCTCTTCGAGGTCGCGGTCGACACGCTGAAGCGCACGGAAGACATCGGCGATCGCAAATCGGTCTTGGATGCGCTGACCAAGACCAAGCTCGACACCGTGGTCGGCCCGATCGCCTGGGGCTCAGGCCCCGTGAAGAACGTGGCCAAGACGCCCCTCGTCGGTGGTCAGTGGCGGCTCGGCGGCCAATTCAAGTACGACCTCGTCATCACCAGCAACGAGACCGCGACCAACATCCCGGTCGGCGGCGACATGCAGCCGATCGCGTAGTTCTTGCGTCGCAGCCCCTCACCCGGCGGTCAATGCCCGCCACCCTCTCCCACAAGGGGAGAGGGGGTTGTGCCACATCCTCCCTCTCCCCTCGCGGGAGAGGGAGGGGCCCATGACAGCGTCGCGGGAGGGTGAGGGGCGATAGACGGGTTCCCATGGCCACCCTCCTCCGCCTCGATGGTTTATCGCGCTCCTTCGGCTCGCTGAAGGTGACCGACAATGTCTCCTTCGAGGTGGCGGAGGGCGAGGCGCTCGGCATCTTGGGGCCGAACGGCGCCGGCAAATCCACCCTCTTCAACCTGATCACCGGCGGCCTGAAGCCGAACGCGGGGCACATCCACTTCGCGGGCCGCGAGATCACCGCGATCTCCGCACATGAGCGCAGCCGGCGCGGCATCGCGCGCTCCTATCAGATTCCGCATCCCTTCGGGCAGATGACCGTGTTCGAGAACCTGCTTGTCGGCGCGATCTATGCCGGCGGGCGGCGCGAAGCCGCCTGCTATGACGATTGTCACGCGGTGCTGGAGGAGACCGGCCTGCTCTCGAAAGCAAATGCGCTCGCCGGCACGCTCACGCTTCTCGAGCGCAAGCGGCTCGAGCTCGCCCGCGCGCTCGCGACCCGCCCCAAATTGCTGCTGCTCGATGAGATCGCCGGCGGGCTCACCGAGCATGAGTGCCTCGACCTGGTCGCGCTGATCCGGCGCATTCACGCGCAAGGCACCACGATTGTCTGGATCGAGCACATCGTGCATGCGCTGATCGCCGTGGTCGGCCGCTTGATCGTGATCGACGCCGGCCGCCTGATTGCCGAGGGTGAGCCCAGGGCGGTGCTGGCGGATCCTGCGGTCCAGGAGGTCTATCTCGGGATCGAGGCCGCATGAGCCTCTTGGAGACCCGTGGCCTCACCGGCTTCTATGGCGACTTCCAGGCGCTGTTCGGCATCGACGCCGTAGTCGATGCCGGCGAGACGGTCGCGATCATCGGCGCGAACGGGGCCGGCAAGTCCACCTTCCTGCGTGCGATCGTGGGCCAGGTCGCGGCGTCGCGCGAGGCGGTGAGCTTCGATGGCGAGCCGATCGGCGGCCTACCTGCGCACCACATCGTGCGCCGCGGCATCGCCCTCGTGCCCGAGGGACGACGACTCTTTCCCTCGCTCAGCGTCGAGGAAAACCTGCGTCTTGGCGCCTACAGCGCGCGGCCTGGCCCCTGGTCGCTCGAAAAGGTCTACGCTCTCTTCCCGGCGCTGAAGGCGCGGCGCAACGCGCCTGGCACTGCGCTCTCAGGCGGGCAGCAGCAAATGGCCGCGATCGGCCGCGCGCTCATGGCCAATCCGCGGCTTCTCCTTTGCGATGAGATCAGCCTCGGCTTGGCGCCTATCGTGATCCGGGACATCTATGCCGCTTTGCCGGAGATACAGCGCGAAGGCGTCGCGGTTGTCATCGTCGAGCAGGACATCAACCAGGCGCTCAGTGTCGCGGCCAGAGTCTATTGCTTTCAGGAAGGTCGCGTCTCGCTCTCGGGCGAGCCCGCACAGCTCTCGCGCGACGCCATCCGCAAGGCGTATCTCGGCGTTTAGGATGAGTTCGTCTCACCCCCACCTCACCCCAACCCTCTCCGCCCCGTGGAGCGGAGAGGGAGCTACCCTCACTCGGAACGACACCGCGTCCCGCCCCTCTCCGCCCTTTAGGGGGGAGAGGGCGGCGCACGCACGTGCGCCGGGTGAGGTGGGGGTAGGCTAGACCGCCATGGAGTGGCTCGACACCATCATCCAGGGCGTCTCTTGGGCGGGCTCTACGCGCTGTTCGCGACCGGGCTCACGCTCATCTTCGGCGTGATGCGCCTCGTCAATATCGGCCATGGCGACCTGATCGTGCTAGCGGCCTTCCTGGGCCTCGCCGTGGTGGAGGCCACCGGCATCGACCCGTTTCTCAGCCTGATCATCGTGGTGCCGGTGATGGCGGCGCTCGGCTATGGCCTGCAGCGTGGCCTGTTCAACCTGACCTTGGGGCGCGACATTCTTCCCCCCCTCCTCGTCAGCTTCGGCCTCTCGATCATCATTCAGAACCTGCTGCTCGAGATCTTCTCGGCGGATTCGCGGAAGCTTCAAGTTGGCGCGCTCGAAACGGCGAGCATCCGCCTCGCCGACAATCTCGCGATCGGCGTGCTGCCGCTGATCGTTTTCCTGTGCGCGATCGCGGTGATTCTCGGCCTGCAGGTCGTGTTCTACCGCACGACCCTGGGGCGCGCCTTCCGCGCGACCTCCGACGACCAGCAGACCGCGCAGCTGATGGGCATCGACAATCGCCATCTTTATGGCCTCGCCATGGCGATCGCGCTCGGCGTGGTCGCGATCGCCGGCATCTTCCTTGGCGTGCGCACGAACTTCGATCCCTCGATCGGGCCGGCGCGTCTGATCTACGCCTTCGAGGCGGTGATCATCGGCGGCCTCGGCAGCCTGTGGGGCACGCTTGCGGGCGGTGTCGTCTTGGGTGTCGCACAGTCGATCGGCGCCAAGCTCGACCCCGGCTGGCAGCTGCTCGCCGGCCACCTCGCCTTCCTCGCCGTGCTGCTCATCAGACCACGCGGCCTCTTCCCGCGGGCGTACGACTGATGGCGCGCGCACGTACCAACGCCGCTTTCCGGGTTGAGCGCACGACGCGCGCGAGCCGCATCGGCGGCGTCATCGCGCTGCTCGGTCTCGCGCTGCTCGCAACCGGCCCGTGGTGGCTCGGCGCCGCCAACATGCGCACCGTGGTCGAGATCGGCTATTACCTCGCCCTCGCGCAAATGTGGAACCTGTTGGCTGGCTATGCCGGGCTCGTCTCGGTCGGG
>VGET01000168.1 GCA_016869195.1 Alphaproteobacteria bacterium
GCACCGAACAGCTTCATCGGCAACTGGATCACCCTGGCGCGCGCGGCGAGAAGCGAGGTGATACAATCCGGCCCGACGCTGTCGAGCGAGGATCGGCAACGGGCGCTTGAGCACACCGCGATCCGCTATTCGATCGAAAATCTGAAGACCTTTCCGTTCGTGCGCGACAAGGTGGAAAGCGGCGCCCTCAGATTGCGCGGCGCCTATTTCGACATCTTTTCGGGTGACCTTCTGGCGCTCGACGAGCGAAAGGCAGCGTTCGACAAGGTGACCTAGGCGCGTATAGCACCAATCGATCTTGGCGCGCGGCACGGGTCGCTCTCGGAGGTAAGACATGGACATCGGTCTGCGCTATGGGCGAGGTGAGCTTGCAGTGACACTGCCCAAGGGCCTCGACGTCACGATCATTCGCAAACCTGCGATGCCGGTCGTGCCGGAGGCCGAGGCCGCCGTGTACACCGCGTTGCGTCAGCCCGTCGGCGCCGCCCGGCCTTTGATCGAAGCGGCGCGCGGCAAGGGATCCGCGTGCATCCTGGTGTGCGACATCACGCGCCCGGTGCCGAACGGCATGCTGTTGCCCCCGATCATCGCGGCCTTACGCGAGGCCGGCGTGCCGCGTCAGGGCATCACGATCCTGGTCGCGACTGGCCTGCACCGGCCGAACGAAGGCGCGGAGCTGGCCGAGGTGATCGGCGATGACGACGTGATGCGCGAGGTGAACGTCGCCAACCACTACGCGCGCAACGACGCCGATCATGTCGATCTCGGGCGTACGCGGAGCGGCACGGTGGTCAAGCTCGACCGGCGCTTCATCGAGGCCGAGGTGCGCATCGCGACCGGGCTCGTGGAGCCGCACTTCATGGCGGGCTATTCCGGCGGCCGCAAGGTGATCGCGCCCGGAATCGCGCATGCGGAAACTATCACCACGTTCCATTCGGCCCGCTTCATGGAGCACCCGAAATGCGCCAACTGCGTGCTCGAAGGCAACCCGCTGCACGAAGAGCAGATCGAGATCATGGGCATGATCGGCGGCGCGCTCGCGGTCAACACCGTGATCGACGAACAGCGGCGCCTCGCGTTCGTCAATTATGGCGAGGTGATCGCAAGCCATCTCGAGGCGGTGAGCTTCGTGCGCCGCTTTGCCGAAGTGCCGGTGGCGCGGCGCTTTTCCACCATCCTCACCTCATCGGCCGGTCACCCGCTCGACAAGACCTATTATCAGACCGTCAAGGGCATGGTCGGGCCGATCGACATTCTGGCGCCGGGCGGTGACATCATCGTCGCCTCCGCCTGTTCCGAGGGCATGGGCTCGTCGCACTACGTCGAGGCGCAGCGCCGCCTGTTGGCGGAAGGTGCCGGGCGCTTCCTTGATGGCCTCAAGGCCAAGACCCACGCCGCGATCGATGAATGGCAAACCGAGATGCAGCTGAAGCCGATGCGCGTCGGCCAGCTCCATCTCTACACCGATGGGCTCAAGGGCGAGGCGCGCGGCCTCACCGGCGTCGCCATGATCGAATCGATCGAGCAGGCGATCAGCGCCAGCGTCGCACGCCACAACAGCCGCGCCGTCGCCGTCATCCCCGAGGGTCCCTACGTCGTGCCCGTGTTTCGGCCGGGGGTGATGGCGGCGTGAGAGGCGGCGTTTTGCGGGTGACGGCCCCGCACCCGACCCGCTACAACAAAACCAACAAGCTCAACGATCGACGAGACGGGGGAGAGCCATGTCGAGGCTGGCCGGTGGCGGCGACGGAGCGCCGGCCTTCTCACGCTGGTTTCTGGTGTCGGCCTGGCTGGTCGAGGCCGTAGCGTTTGCGCTCTTCGTCGTCGTCAACCGACTGGCTTCGGAAGCCGGCGTGCCCAATTTTGGCTATACGCTGTGGTACGCCCTGGGCGCAGGCCTCGTTCTCCTGATCATCGGCGCGATCAAGGGCGACACGCCGCCGCTCAAGCCGCGCTATGTGCTGAGCTATCTCGTGCTCGGCATGACCGGCCTCGCCTTTCCGTTCACCCTGATGGCGTTCGTGGCGCCCAAGCTGCCGTCCGGCATCGTCTCGATGCTGGTCGTGCTCTCGCCGGTGATGACCTACGTCTTCTCGCTGATCTTCCGCCTCGAGCGCTTTCGCCTGCTGAGCGTGATCGGCATTCTGCTCGGCCTTGCGGGCGTGCTCGTACTGATCCTGCCGAGCACGAGCCTTCCCTCGGCCGACATGGTGCCCTGGGTGCTGCTCTGCATGCTGGCGCCATCGAGCTTCGGCCTGACCAACGTGTTGGCCGTGGTGCTGCGCCCGCCTGCGCTCTCCGCCCTTTCGATGGCGACCTCGCTGCTGCTCTCGGCCGCATTCCTGCTGTTTCCGATCACACTGCTCATGGGCCAGATCCACGCTTTTCCCGGGCCCAATATCGACGGCGACCTCGCCATCCTCTATGCGGTCGGGCTCAACATCATGATCTGGACTGTTTTCCTCGGCGCGGTGCGGGTGATCGGGCCGGTGCTGTTTTCGCAGTTCAATTATCTTGTCGTGCTGATCGGCTTCGGATTCGGGGTGCTCTTCTTCGGCGAGCAGCCGAGCCTTTACATCTGGCTGGCGACGGCGCTGATGTTTCTCGGCCTCGCCGCGATCAATTGGCGCCCGCGCCAGCGCGGAGCGGCGGGCGCGACCGATGAAGCAGGGAGCAGAACGACACCATGACCGCCCCGTTCGTCACCCTCACCACCGGCGCAAGCTCAGGGCTTGGGCGCCTGATCGTCGAGACGCTCGCGCGCAAGGGCCACCGGGCCTATGCCGGCATGCGCGATCCGAACGGGCGCAACGAGGGCGTCGCTTCCGAATTGCGCACCAGAGGAGTCGAGCCGATCGAGCTCGATGTCACACGCGAGGCAAGCTGCGAGGCGGCGGTCGGCGCCGTCATCGCGCGTGAGGGCCGGATCGACGTGTTGATCAACAATGCCGGCATCGGGGTGCACGGCCTCACCGAATGCTTCACGCCCGAGGAAGGCCAACGCGTGTTCGACACCAATTTCTTCGGCGTCGTGCGCATGAACCGCGCCGTATTGCCTCACATGCGAAGCCACGGCGCGGGCCTCATCCTCCACATGTCGTCGGGCGGCGGTCGGGCAATGCTGCCCTGCATGGCCTATTACTGCGCGACCAAGTTCGCGCTTGAGGCGCTCGGCGAATCCTTCCGCTATGAGCTGGCCAATCTCGGCATCGATTGCGTGCTGGTCGAGCCGGGCTCCTACCCATCGCCCTTCTGGGGCAAGGAGCCGGGGCCGGAGGACAGCTCGCGTCTCTCAGGCTATGGCGCACTCGCGGGCCTGCCTGAACACATGCGCGCGGTTTATGCCGGGCGCACGGAAGGACCCGGCGCGGGTGACCCGCAGGAAGTGGCTGATACCTGCCTCGCGCTCATCGAGATGAAGCCGGGCACGCGGCCGGTGCGGCTTCTGGTGGGCGATCGGGTGCAGGAGGTCAAGATCATCAACGAGGCGCAGGCGACGGTGCAGCGGAGCTTCTATGCGGCCTATGGTGTCGAGCACCTGATGCAGTTCAAGGGCAAAGGTTGAGGGTCATCATGGGGGGGCGACTTCAGGGCAAGGCGGCGATCGTCACCGGCGGCACCAGCGGCATCGGCGCCGCGATCGTCGCGCTGTTCGCGCGCGAGGGCGCGCGCGTGCTCTTCACCGGGCGCAATGTCGCGCGCGGCAAATCGGTCGAGCGCGCGGTCACGGATGCGGGCGGCGAAGCGCATTTCCTCAAGGCCGATGTCAGCCGCGCGGCCGATACGCGCGCAATGGCGAAGGCGGCGCTCGCGGCATTCGGCCGCATCGACGTGCTGGCGCAGAACGCCGGCATCTGGCCGCGCGCCGAGCTCGCCGACATGACCGAGAAGGAATGGGACCACATCCTCGACAATAATTTGAAAGGCACATTCCTCGCGGTGCAGGCCTGCCTGCCGGCCATGACCACGCAGCGTTATGGCCGGATCGTGCTGACCACCTCGATCACCGGCAATCAGGTCGGTGTGCCGGGGCACACCGCCTATTCGGCCTCGAAGGCCGGACAGGTCGGCTTCCTCTATTCGGCCGCGATCGAGCTCGCGCCCTTCAATATCGCGATCAATGGCGTCGAGCCCGGCAACATCATGGTGCGCGACCCGAAGAGCCCGGCCGGCAAGGCGCACCTCGCGCGCTACAAGGGCTCGATCCCGATGAAACGCTTCGGCCGGCCCGAGGAGGTGGCGCATGCCGTGCTGTTCCTCGCCAGCGATGACGCCAGCTACATCACCGGCCAGACCATCATCGTCGATGGCGGCCAGATCAGGCCCGAGGGCGACCGACTGGTTCGATAGTCTGTTGGATCGCGCGACACATACTCAAGGGCCGACATTCGTTCGTCATGGCCCGCCTTGACCGGGCCATCCAGAGCAACGGCAGGATCAGAGCCTGGGGCCACTGGGTCCCCCGGCCAAGCCGGGTGACGACGAAACAAGAATTCTCTCAATCGAACATCGCGACCGCGCGCGTCCAGCCGCCTGAGGCGCCCTTGATCTTGCACGGGAAGCAGGCGACCACGAAGCCGTGCGACGGCAGCTGCTCCAGGTGCCTTAGCTTCTCCATGTGGCAGTAGGGCGTGTCGATGCCGGCGTAATGACCTTCCCAGATGATCTTGGGATCCTTCGTCTTCATCCAGCGCTCGAGCGTCTTCGAGAACGGCGCATCCCAGCTCCAGCCGTCGATGCCGGTGACGCGCACGCCCTGCTGCGTGAGCCAGAGCGTCGCTTCGCGGCCGACGCCACAGCCCGAGTGGATGTATTTGTCGGTGCCATACATCTCGCCCGCGCGCGTGTTGACGAGCACGATGTCCATCGGCTGGAGCGTGTAGTTGATGCGCTTGAGCTCGGCCTGCACATCAGAAGGCGTCGCGACGTAGCCGTCATCGAAATGGCGGAAGTCGAGCTTCACGGCGGGGCGGAAATACCAGTCGAGCGGCATCTGATCGATCGTCGGCATCTTGTTGCCGTGCCGATCGCGCGAGTTGTAGTGATAGGGCGCGTCCATGTGGGTGCCGTTGTGCGTGGTGAGCTGGATGTGCTCGATCGCCCAGCCCTCGCCGCCCGGCAGCTGATCCTCTTTCAGGCCCGGGAACAGCTCGCACATGAGCTTCGCGTTCTCCTTGCCGGTGACATAACGGATGGTCGGCCGCATGAATGGCGGGTCGACCACCGTCTCGTTGTCGAGCGGCTGCGAGATATCCACGAACTTTGACGGCAGTTTCACGACGCCCTCCTTCCGAATGAGGGCGTCCGCGGGCACGCCCAACCGGCCGCTATATAGGCCGGCAGGCGCGGTTCGATCAATTAGAGGTTAGGGACCCCCGGCCGAGCCGCTGCCTGGGCCGTTGCCACCGGTGCCTGTGCCGCTCGAACCGGTGCCGCCCGAACCGGCGGAAGAACCGCTACTCCCGCTGCCGCCCGCGCCCACGTTCCGCCCGAAGTCATCGAACTGCTCGGCATTCACAATCGGCAAGGGCCGTTCATCCGTGCTGCCAACCGGTGCCGGCACGCGCGGCCCGCTGCGCGAGACAAGCACCGGCCCCGCGGCCCTGCCGATGGTGGCGGTCTCGGATGCGCGTACCTCCTTGGCCCTGCCGCCAAGGCGGGGCCGCACCGTGACGACGCCAGCATAGACGCTGACTCTGGTGGTGCCGTTCTTGAGCACCTGGATCGTGAAATCGGTGCCACGCACGCCGATGACCGCGGTCGGCGTGCGCAGCTCATAGGACTCATGCGGCAGGGCACCGGTGATGACCCGGAAGAGCCCGGTCGTCAGCTCGACCGCGTACTCGCCCGCGCCGCTGGCGCGATCGAACACCAACTCATCAAGCACGAGGGCGGAACCAGCGTCGAGCCAGAGATTGCTGCGATCAATGAAGCGCAAATGGAGATAGCCGCTCGATGATGTTTCGACCGCCTGGTCCTGCACCACACGGTCGGACTCGCGCAGTGTGACACGCTGGCCCTTGGGCGGCGTGCCATAGGCATCGGGCCTGGCCTTGACCACGCCGCCAATCGGGCGCTCGGCGGCAAATCCCGGCAGTGTTTGCGCACAGAGCAACCCGATCACGAGGAGCCAGAAGAGAGGTCTGTACCATGCCATGGGCGACCCCCTTGACCGTCTGATGCTCGCCACACTGGTCGCGACGGCACCGTCAAGACGAGCAGAAAATGCGCGTCATCGCTGAGACCGGCAACGCGCATTTCCGCTCAGATGATCCCGTCAGAAACTCGAGGACGGTGGCGAATGGCCGACCTTGCCACCACCCCCGACGCCACCAATCGTGGGCACGTCAATCGCCGGAACGGCACGATCGCTCACGCTGTCTGTGGGAGGGGCCACGGGAACCGCGAAGGGATCGACATTCACCGGGCCGTTCTCCTTGCCCACCGAGGCGGTGCTCGCCGGTGGCGAGGTCACGCTCGGGCCGCTCGCCCGCGCGCGAACCGTGATGGCCTGGTCATAGGAGGTCACCCGAGTCGCGCCGTTCCTTGCGACGGCGACCGAGAAATCGGTTCCGCGCACGCCGATCACGGCGACCGGCGTGCGCACCTCGTAGGACTCGTGCGGAAGCGCGCCGGTCGCGAATCGAAACAGCCCAGGCCCAAACTCGGCGATGAACTTGCCCGTGCTCGCGTCACGCTCGAACACCATCTCGTCGAGCACAAGCGCGCTGTTCTCATCGAGCCAGAGATCAGTTTCGTCGATGAACTTTACGTGAAGCGATCCGGTCGGGCCGGTCTCGATGTTCTCGTCCGCGACCACCTCGTCATTGGCAGAGAGCGTCGCACGCTCGCCCGACGGCGGCGTGCCGAAGGCATCGGGCTTCACTTTCTGCACGGCGCCGATCGGACCGTCGGCGGCGTGCGCGGAGGTCGCAATGCCGGCACCAAGAAGACATGTTGCCAGGATCGCGCGGGAAAGGAGACGAGTTGGGCTCATCGGTGTTTAAACCTCATCATTGAAGGAACACGCGACCGGGCGAGCGGCCGTGTTCGACGAAGTTACTTATCCGAAAGAGCTGAATAGTCTGTGACGGACGACCGTTCGGCCGTCGCGGCGTCGCCCGGTCACTTATTGAGCTGAGCCCCCGCCGCCGCCACTGCTATCGCCGCCGGTGCCAACGCTTCCGCCATCACCCGACGCGCCCGTTGAAGACGCGCCATCGCTTGCGACGCCAACTGCGGACGCCGCCGCGGCGTCGCCGCTC
>VGET01000169.1 GCA_016869195.1 Alphaproteobacteria bacterium
ACGCGAGACGCGCGTGGTCGCGCTCGGCAAACCGTCAGATCGCGACCGAACGCTCTGGTACTTTCGGCGCTACGTGCCGCATCTGCCGGCCGCGCAGGAATTCGTGCTGTTCAACCGGAGTTGGTACAACCGCGCCGGCGTCGAGCGCGTGATGGGCTTCTGCACGCCGGCCGAGTACGACGCCTTCATCGCCAGCGTGACCACGTTCGAGACCATGCTGGTCAACTCGGGCATCCTGCTCTTCAAATATTATCTCGATATCGAACGGGACGAGCAGAAGCGGCGTCTCGCCAAACGAAAGTCCGATCCGCTGTCGTTCTGGAGTCCCCCGTGAAGAATGGCGAATGCCATCGCCAAATGGAAGGACTATTCCAAGGCGCGCGATGCCATGTTCAGCCGGACCGACCACCCGGCGGGGCCGTGGACCATCGTGCGCGCGGGTGACAAGCGCGCCGCCCGGCTCGAAACCCTGCGCGACCTGCTCTCGCGCGTCGACTACAAGGGCAAGGACGAGAAGCTCACCCGCCCGGACCGTTCGATCGTGTTTCCCTATGAGCCGGCGGCTCATGAAAAGGGCCTGATCGCGCCCTGAACGCAAACCGTCATCACCCGCGAAGGCGGGTGATCCGGAGACGACCACCAAGTCTCGCTGCCCTGAATGGCCCGGTCAAGCCGGGCCATGACGTTAAGAAGAGTTCTTGGAGGATCTCGTTTCCGTCAATCCCGCTCGGCCTTGGCTGCGAGGGTCGCCTGCGCGGCCGCAAGCCGCGCGACCGGCACTCGGTAGGGCGAGCAGGAGACATAGTCGAGCCCGACCTCGTGGAAGAAGCGGATCGAATCCGGATCGCCGCCGTGCTCACCGCAAATGCCGAGCTTGAGCGAAGGCCTCGCCGCACGCCCGCGCTCGCATGCGACCCGGACCAGCTCGCCAACGCCTTCTATGTCGAGCGAGGCGAATGGATCGGTCGGGAAGATGCCGGCCCGCTCATAGGCATCCAGAAAGCTCGCGGCGTCATCGCGCGAGAGGCCGAGCGTGGTCTGCGTCAGATCATTGGTGCCGAAGGAGAAGAACTGCGCGGCGCCCGCGATCTCGCCGGCGCGGAGCGCGGCACGCGGCAACTCGATCATGGTGCCGACGATGTAATCGAGCTTGGCGCGGCTCGTGCGCGCGACGGCCGAAGCCTGGGCGTCGACCAGCTCCTTCAGGATATCGAGCTCACGCCGGGTCGCGACCAGCGGAATCATGATCTCAAGCGTGACGCCCCCGCCGCGCTCGGCTCCGACCTCGACCGCGGCCTCGAAGATCGCGCGCGCCTGCATCTCGTAAATTTCGGGATATGAGATGCCGAGCCGGCAACCGCGATGACCGAGCATCGGGTTACTCTCGTGCAATTGCGCAACCCTTGTGCGCAACGTTTCGAAGCGCACGCCGGTCGCCTTGGCGACTTCGGCGATCTCCTCGTCGGTATTGGGCAGGAACTCGTGGAGCGGCGGATCGAGCAGGCGGATGGTGACGGGAAGCCCGCTCATGATGCGAAACAGCTCGACGAAATCCTGCCGCTGCATGGGGAGCAACTTGGCAAGCGCCGCCTCGCGCCCACGCCGGTTGGCCGCCAGGATCATCTCGCGCATGGCGACGATGCGCTCATTGTCGAAGAACATGTGCTCGGTGCGGCAGAGGCCAATACCTTCGGCACCGAAGCCGCGCGCGGTTTGCGCATCGGTCGGCGTCTCGGCGTTGGCGCGGACCTTCAGCGTGCGTACCCGATCGGCCCAGCCCATGAGCGTCTGGAAATCGCCGCCGAGCGAGGGCTCGACGGTCGGCACCGCCCCCTTGATCACCTCGCCCCGCGTGCCGTCGATCGTGATCATGTCGCCGGCATTGACCATGAGACCTGCCACCGAGAAGCGGCGTTTCTCGACATCGATGCGGATCTCGCTCGCGCCCGTGATGCAGGGTCGCCCCATGCCGCGCGCGACCACCGCTGCATGGCTCGTCATGCCGCCGCGGCTGGTGAGGATGCCCTTGGCCGCGTGCATGCCGTGAATATCCTCGGGGCTTGTCTCGGCGCGGACCAGAATCACGTCCTCGCCCTTGGTCGCGAGGTCATAGGCCTCATCGGCCGAGAGCGCGACGCGCCCGACCGCAGCACCGGGCGAGGCCGGCAGCCCGCGCGCAATCACCGTGCGCGGCGCGTTCGGGTCGAGCGCAGGATGTAACAGCTGCTCCAGCGCCTGAGGGTCGATGCGTTTGACCGCGTCCTGCTCGCCGATCACCCCTTCGGCCACCATGTCGACCGCGATCTTCAGCGCGGCACGGGCGGTACGCTTGCCGGTGCGAGTCTGAAGCAGCCAGAGCTTGCCCTTCTGCACCGTGAACTCGATATCCTGCATGTCGCGATAATGGCCCTCGAGACGCGCGAACACCGCCTCGAGCTCGCGGAATGTCGCGGGCATGGCGCGCTCGAGCGACGCGCCATCGCCACGATTGGCCAAGCGCGCGGCCTCGGTCAGCGGCTGGGGCGTGCGGATGCCGGCGACCACGTCCTCGCCCTGCGCGTTCACGAGGTACTCGCCATAAATCGCCTTCTGCCCGGTCGAGGGATCGCGCGTGAAGGCAACGCCAGTTGCGCAGTCGCTGCCCATATTGCCGAACACCATCGCCTGCACCGTGACGGCGGTGCCCCAGCCGTCGGGGATGTTGTGCAGCTTGCGATAGGTGATGGCGCGGTTGTTCATCCAGGAATCGAGCACGGCGCGGATCGCGCCATCGAGCTGCTCGCGTACATCTTGGGGAAACGGCCGGCTGAGCCGTTCGCGCACCATGCGCTTGTAGGCCTCGATCAACAGGCGCCAATCCTCGGCTGCCATGTCGGTATCGAGCACGTAGCCGCGCTCTTCCTTGTGGCGTTCGAGCAGGTCTTCGAAGGCCTCATGCTCGATGCCGAGCACGACATCGCCGAACATCTGGATGAAGCGGCGATAGCTGTCATAGGCGAAGCGCGGATCGCCCGAGCGCCGCGCCATGCCCTCGACCGTTTCGTCGTTCAGGCCGAGATTGAGCACGGTGTCCATCATGCCCGGCATCGAGGCGCGGGCACCCGAGCGCACCGAGACCAGCAGCGCGTTCTCGGCAGCGCCGAATCTAGCGGCTGCCACCCGCTCGATATAGGCGAGGCCGGCATCGACCTCGGCAGCCAGGGTCGACGGCAAGGCCTTGCCGGTCGCGTAATAGGAGGTGCAGAGCTCGGTGGTGATGGTGAAACCGGGCGGCACGGGCAGGCCGAGGCTCGCCATCTCGGCGAGGTTGGCACCCTTGCCGCCGAGCAGATTGCGGAGCGCGGCCGAGCCTTCCGCCTTGCCGTCACCGAAGCTGTAAACCCATTTCGGCATCGCGCCGATCTAGCCTTCGATCTTCGAGAAGTCGGCGACCGCATCCATCTTGGCGCGGATCGCCTGCATGAATTTCAGCCGATTGTCGCGCAAGGCCGCATCATCGGCATTGACCGTGACCTTGTCGAAGAAGGCATCGATCGGGCGCCTGAGACCTGAGAGATCCTGCAAATAGCCGTCGAACGCCGCCGCCTCGACCGCGCCGAGATCAACCACCCGCACCGTGCTAAGCGCATCGAACAGCGCAATCTCCTCACCTTGCGCGAAGCGTGCGCGCTCCACCGCGCCACCATCTGCCTTCCAACCCTTCTTCTCCTCGGCGCGCACGATGTTGCTGGCGCGGCGATAGGCGGTGAGCAGATTGGCGCCGTCCTCGGACTTGAGGAAGCGCGAGAGCCGCTTCGCCTTCTCGGTCAGACGATAGAGGTCATCCTCCGCACGATCCGCGAAGATCGCGTTGATCAGATCGTGACCGATGCCGGCATCGCGCAGATAGACCTTTAGCCGATCGGCGAAAAACGCGAGGATTGTGTCCAACACCGGCTTGCGTGCCGATGGATCGTCTTCCGCGCTCCGTAGGGCCTTGTCATCATCGGGCGTGGTGCGGCGATCGCCCGCCTTGGCCGCCAGCGCTCGCTGGCGAATGCCGGCCTGATGCAACGCGACGGACTCGTCGAACACGGCCAACAACGGCACCCGCAGCTTGTTCTCGAGGATCAGCCGAATGATGCCGAGCGCGGAGCGGCGCAGCGCGAATGGGTCCTTCGAGCCGGTCGGCGTTTCACCGATCAGAAAGAAGCCGGCGATGCTGTCGATCTTGTCGGTCAGCGCAACCATGACGCTGAGCGGGCGCCGCGGGCACTGGTCAGAGGGCCCCACGGGCGAATAGTGCTCGGCGATCGCGCGCGCGACCGGCTTGCTCTCGCCATCGTGCAGCGCGTAATAGCGCCCCATCAGCCCTTGCAGCTCGGGGAACTCGCCGACCATAGAGGTCAACAGATCGGCCTTGCAGCGCAGTACGGCGCGCTGTGCGCTGCCCCGTTTCACCATGGGCAGATGCGGGCCCAGCGTCTCAACCAACCGGTACATGCGATCGACCTTCTCGCGCACCGTACCGAGCTTGGCGTGAAAGATGATCTCCTTGAGCTGCGGCACACGACTCTTGAGCGAGTGCTGGCGATCCTGATCCCAGAAAAACTTCGCGTCCGACAGGCGCGCACGCAGCACGCGCTCATTGCCGGCAACGATGGCGCCGCCGCCATCCGCCGTTTCCATGTTCGAGACCAGCGCAAAACGCGGCGCGAGCGCGCCATCGGCCTTGAGCAGCGCGAAATACTTCTGGTGCGTGCGCATCGCGGTGGTCAGCACCTCGGGCGGCACGTCCATGAAGCGCTCATCGATGCGCCCGAGCAGCACCACGGGGCGCTCGACCAGGCCAGCGTTCTCGGCGAGCAGCGCCTCGTCCTGCTTGATCTTGAGGCCCTCGGCCGCCGCGAGGCGATCGAGATCACGCCGGATCATGTTGGCGCGCTCCGTGGCGTCGAGGATCACATAGCTCTGCCAAAGCTTGCGCCGATAATCCGCCTCGTCCACCACATCGAAGCGCTCGGGCGCGAGGTGGCGATGGCCCGCGGTGCTGTCGCCGGCGGTCAGGTGGGCAAACTCGAACGCAATCGTCTGCAGATCGAAGCGGCAAAGAATCGAGTGAATTGGGCGCACCCAGCGCAGCCTGTGGCTGCCCCAGCGCATCGACTTCTGCCACAAGAGCGCGTTCATCGCTTCGGGCAACAACAGCGCGAGCGCCTCGGCGGTGAGACGCCCCTTCTCCTTGGCCACCGCGAAATAGAAGACGCCCTTGCCGGTATCGCGCTGCTCGCACTGCTCGATTTTCGTGAGCCCCGCGGAGCGCAGAAAGCCATCGATGGCCTGGGCAGTGGCACCGACGCGCGGGCCCTTCTTCTCAACGGTGATATCGGGCTGCGCCTTGGGCAGGCCGCTGACCATGAGGGTCAAACGCCGCGGCGTCACATAGCTCGCGGCGTGATCGTGGCTGAGGCGCGCCGCGTTGAGCCGCTCGACCACGAGGGTGCGCAAGTCCTCCGCGGCCCGCGCCTGCATGCGCGCCGGAATTTCCTCAGACAGGATCTCGAGCAGGAGCTTGGCCAACCTTAAGTCTCCACGCCCTGGCTCTTGAGCCAGGCCTCGCAGCAGCCCTTGGCGAGCGCCCGCACCCGCGCGATGTAGGCAGCGCGCTCGGCCACACTGATCACGCCGCGCGCATCGAGCAGGTTGAAGGTGTGGCTCGCCTTCATGCACTGATCATAGGCCGGCAGCGCGAGGCTCTTGCCGAGGAGCAGGCCACATTCCTCCTCGGCGTCGCGGAAGTGGCGGAACAGGCGCTTGGTGTCGGCGTGCTCGAAATTATAGGCCGAGAACTCGCGCTCGTTCTGGAGATAGACGTCGCCGTATTTGACCGCGCCCTCGCCCGCGACGCCATTCCAGTCGAGCTCATAGACGTTGTTGACGCCCTGGACGTACATGGCGAGGCGTTCGAGGCCGTAAGTGATCTCGGCCGAGACCGGGTCGCAATCGAAGCCGCCGACCTGCTGGAAGTAAGTGAACTGGGTCACCTCCATGCCGTCGCACCAGACCTCCCAGCCAAGGCCCCAGGCGCCAAGCGTCGGGCTCTCCCAATCGTCCTCGACGAAACGGATGTCGTGCTCCTTGGCCTTGATCCCGAGCCGCTCCAGGCTCGCGAGATAGAGCTCGAGCACGTCCGCCGGCGAGGGCTTCAGAATGACCTGGAATTGATAGTAGTGCTGAAGCCGGTTCGGGTTGTCGCCATAGCGACCGTCCTTCGGCCGGCGCGAGGGTTGAACATAGGCGGCGCGCCAGGGCTTCGGCCCGAGGCTCCGAAGCGTCGTCGCCGGATGGAACGTGCCGGCGCCCACCTCCATGTCATAGGGCTGCAGGATGACGCAACCCTGCTCCGCCCAGAAGGTCTGAAGCGACAGGATCAGCGATTGGAACGCCGTGCTGCGTTTCGGCGGGGCCATGAATGCTGCCTAGGCGAAGGTGGAAAGCGGCGCCAAGCTATGCGGCAGCGCCATACGCGGTCAACGCGCTTGTTTTGAACGAGCGCCTAGGCCTTGCCCTTGCAGCTGTGGTTTTCGAGCGAGCGCACGAAGGTGCGGCAGCGCGGGCATTCGACGAGATCTTCGGCCTTGAAGATTCGGCGGGCCCAACCCGGGCGGCTCTTGGTCTCCCGTGGGCGCGACGAACCGTCGCGCACAGAATTCTGTTGGTTGGCCTTTACCCGGGAGATCGTCTTAAACGCGAAGAACACCACGCCGATGATGACGGCGAGGAGGAGAAGCTTACCAATCAGACCCAAGGGTCGAGTCCTTCATGAACGCGCCGGCCATCAGTCCTGCGCGTCACCCTCTTTCGCCTTCGCCTCATTGGCCGATTTGATCCGCATCACGGCTTTGAAGCCGAACCAGACAACCGCGAGGATCAGAACCAGAACCAGAATTTTCGGAATGCTGAACATCTTGCCCTCCCGACCATTCGGCTGATCGCCGAATGGCGTTCCCTTGCTTTACCTTGTCGCGGAGTCCCGACCCCACTGACACTGGGTTGTGGATTATTGTCGGGTCCGGCGCGGGCCGGGTCAAGGGCCAAGCGGAATCAGAGGCCGTAACGGCTCCACCAGGCGCGCGCCTCGATGGCCGCGATGACCCCGTCGGTGAGGCCGCCGCCGAGTTCCCCATCATGGCCGCCCAGCGCCGCCCCGAAGCGCCGCCTGAGCCAGCCGACCCGGCGGCCGACCGCGCGCAGCCGCACCCTCTTGCCGA
>VGET01000170.1 GCA_016869195.1 Alphaproteobacteria bacterium
GTCGCTGGCAACCCCGAGAAAAAGCTCAAGACCGAGCCCCGACGAGGTCGCCGCCCAACAACCATCACGCCCCTCGCGTCGACCCCGTGAACCTGAAAAACCTGCTTGGCGATATCCAGCCCCATCGTCGAAACTTCCATGGTGGACGGCTCCCTCATCATGCGGTCATTACCCACGACCACATTGGCACATTGCGATGCCGTAGAGCCGGAGCCGTCCACACCATCAAGTCGGGCCATGACGACTTTCGTATGTGGACTGGTAGGGCTGATCTACGCCGCGCCCTTGAGCAATACGCCGGTCGCGCCGTCGAAGACATGGCACTTGGCCGGCGTGATGCCGAGCGCGATCGGCTGTTTCAGCCTGTAGCTAGGCTGGCCCGGCTCCATCACCTTCAGGATCGTCTCCCCGATGTTGACGTCGACGATCGTGAAGGCACCGAGCGGCTCCACCTCATAAACCTCGGCGGCAAGTGCGGCGCGAGGATTGCCAGCCTCATGGATGCGAAGATCTTCGGGCCGGATCGCAAGCCGTGCATCGCAGGGATCGCCGTCCGCACGTGCCGCCAGATCGAGCTCAAGAGGAACGGCTGAGGCGACAAAGCGCCCGTTTTGCGGCTGGTAGGTGCCGGCGATGAAGTTCATCGGCGGCGAGCCGATCAGCTCGGCGACGTAACGGCTCTGCGGGTGATTGTAGATCTCGTCGGGTGTGCCGACCTGCCGAATCATGCCGCCCTCGAGGATCGCCATGCGGTCAGCCACCGACATGGCCTCCTCCTGGTCGTGCGTGACATAGACGAGGGTGTGCTTCAGCTCGCGCTGCAGGCGCTTCAGCTCGACCCGCATCTCTTCACGCAGACGCGCATCGAGCGCGGCGATCGGCTCATCCATCAGGAAAGCCGTGGGCTCGCGCACCAACGCGCGCCCGATCGCGACCCGCTGGCGCTCACCGCCCGAAAGATGCGCTGGCAGCTTCCTCAGGAGCTTGGTGATGTGGAGGGTCTCCGCGACCGCCTGCACCCGGCGCTTCACTTCCGTCTTGTCGATCTTGCGTTCGACCAGCGGAAAAGCGAGGTTCTCGCCCGCGGTCATGTGCGGAAAAAGCGCAAGGTTCTGGAACACCATCGCGAGATTGCGCTCCTTGGGCCCCTGCTCGTTCACCCGCTGCCCGTTGATGCGGATCTCACCCTCGTCGGGCTGGGTCAGCCCTAGCAGGATGCGCAGGATCGAGGTCTTGCCGCAGCTCGGCGGCCCAAACACGCAGAAGAACTCGTTGTCGGCGATCTTCAAATTGATGTCCTTGACCGCCACGACACGGCCATAGGACTTATTGACGCCGATGAGCTCGAGTTCCGCCATCGCCCTACTCCAGGCCAAGCGCCGCGCCGCTTTCGGCGTCGAACAAATGGCATTTTCCGCGCGGCGGCACGACGTTGACCCGGCTTCCGATCCCGATCGGAAAGCGCTTCTCCTTGGCGATCTTGATCGTCTTGCCACCCATGTCGAGGTGCACCACGGTGCGCGGGCCGATGGGCTCGACGAACGTGACGGTCGCGGCTAGGCCAGCGTCGTTGTCAGATGTCGTGATCTCCATGTCCTCGGGCCGCGCGCCGAATACCAAGCTGGGGGCCTGTGCCGTGCGAAATCGGCGAAGCAGCGCGTCATCCTGGGCGAGCGAAAGCATGCCGACCTCGCCGAACGACAGCGCCGGCACACCGTTGTTCTCAACGGCCGAGCAGGGCAGAAGATTCATGCTCGGGCTGCCCATGAAATTGGCGACGAAGGTGTTGCGCGGTTGGTTGTAGACCTCAGCCGGCGAGCCATATTGCTGCAGCACGCCGAGGTTCATCACCGCGATGCGATCGGCAAGGCTCATCGCCTCGATCTGATCGTGCGTGACATAGACCATGGTCTGCTGAAACTGATGCTGCAGGTGCTTCAGCTCCGTCCGCATGAAGGCGCGAAACGCGGCATCGAGGTTCGAGAGCGGCTCGTCGAGCAGGAAGATCGCGGGCTCGGTGATTGCCGAGCGACCGATCGCGACCTTCTGAAGCTCGTTTACGCTGAGCTTGGCCGACAGCCAGTCGAGCCGGTTGTCGAGCCGCATCAGCGAGGCCATCTCGCGCACCCTTCGGTCGATCTCGGTCCGCGGCAACTTCCGCACGCGCAGACCAAAGGCGAGGTTCTCGTAGACGGTCATGTGGGTGAAGATTGCGTAGTTCTGGAACACGAAGCCAACATCGCGCCTGCTCGGCGGCAGGTTCTGGATGTCGCGATCGTCGAACAGGATGCGCCCCTCGGTCGGCCGTTCGATGCCGGCAATCATGTTCATGGTCGTGGTCTTGCCGCAGCCCGAAGGGCCGAGAAGCGCCACGAACTCCTTGTCGGGGATCAGCAGCTCCAGCCGATCCACAGCGGTGACCTGACCGAAGCGCTTTGACAGCGAACTCAGGCGGATGGATGCCATGTCAGGCCTCCGCCCCGCCCGGCGCCTGGGCGCGCGCCTGCGCCCGCTGCATCGCCACGAGCCCGACCCAGGCGAGCAACGAGAGGGCGATCAGCATGAACAAGCCGAGCGCGGCCACGTAGGACCATTCGAGATCGGCGAAGGTGAGCTTGTAGATGTAGAGGGAAATCGATTCGGTCTGGATGCCGGGCCCGCCCTTGGTCATCACGAACAGAAGGTCGAAGATCTTGAAGCACTCGACCGCGCGCAGCACGAGCGCGATGATCATGACCATCTTCATCTTGGGCAGCACGATGCGCCAGAAGCGCTGCCACGCGTTGGCGCCGAGCAGCGTCGCGGCCTTCAGCTGATCCTCCGGCACGCCCATCATGCCGGCGAGCAGGATCAGGAACATCAGGGGCGTCCACTGCCAGATGTCCGCGATCATGACCGCGACGATCGCGAGGTCGTTGTCGCTGAGCCAGACGAAATCGACTGTAAGCCCGGTGATGCGCGAGAACAGGTCGTTCAGCGGCCCGGTGCTCTGGAACATCATGAAGAACATGTAGCCGGCAACCGCAGGCACGATCATCATTGGCGTCAGGAGGATCGAGTAGAAGATCCGCCGTCCGGGGAAACGATCAACGAAGAGGGTCGCGAGCCCGAGCCCGAGCAGGAACTCGATCGGCACGCAGACCACGACGATCAGCAAGGTTCGTCCGATCGAACCCCAGAACCGCCCGTCGGCAAACAGCTCGCCATAATTGTCGAACCAGTTGAGTGAGCTGTAGGCGTAGATCCAGCTCTCGCCATCAAGTGGGCCCCAATAGGTCAGGCTTACATAGACCTGCATCAGGAGCGGAAAGACGACGATGAAGAGAAGCAAGAGCTGCGCCGGCAGCGACATCAGGAAACCGAGGCGCAATCCCTCGGCCTCGAGCGGCGTCACGCCAGGCTTTTTGCCGCGCCGGTGCTTGCCTTCGGTGGCGGTCGTCGCGGTCATTGCTTGAGTGCCCCGAAGGTGAGGCCGCGCACGAGGTATTTCTGGATGGCGATGCCGAACACGACCGGCGGAATGGCAGCGATCAGGCCGAGTGCCGCCTTGCAGCCATACATCTGCCCGCCCATCGCGGAGGCCAGGGAGTTCATGTAGACCGGGATGGTCACCCAGTCCTTGCGCGTCAAGAGAAGCGCGATCAGATAGTCGCTCCAATTGAGGATGAAGACGAACAGGCAGGTCGAGGCGAGGGCCGCCTTGACCATTGGCAAGGTCACCTTCCAGAACACGCGGAAGCGGCTGCACCCTTCGACCAGCGCCGCCTCCTCGATCTCGACCGGCACCTCGTCGAAGAACGTCTTCATCAGCCAGAAGGCGAAGGGCAGCGTGACGATGCCGTAGATCAGCGATAGGCCCCACCAGGTGTCGACCATGCCGAGGAACGACCACATGATCATCACGGGGATCATCACCGCGAGCGGCGGAAACAGGCGAAGCTGCAGCACCGAGAGCGGTAAATTGTTGCCGACTCTGAAGCGCGACACGGCGTAAGCGCCGAGCGTGCCCACGATCACCGCAATCGCGGTGCCCAAGACCGCGGTGATCAGGCTGGCCAGGATAGGACGTTCGGCTGTGCGGTCGAGGGTGACCAGAAGGTCAGCGGTCTGGCCGGTGAAGATGTATTCGAAATTACCCCAGGTCGGATTCTTCGGCAGCCAGGAAAGCTCACCGGTCGCCGTCGTCCATTCCGGAAACGGCTTGAACGCCATCGTGCCCATCCACACTGTCGGGATGAGCACGATCACCACCGCGAGCAGGATCAGCAGGTAGCGAACCGAGTTGTAGACTGGCCGGCTACCGAACATCAGCGATCAGTCCGTTGTCGTTTCATTGTGTCGGCGGCGGGCGCCGCCACGGCGTGTTTACCTTGGCATCGTGCGTGGAGGTCGAATCGCTGTCAACCAAGCTGGCTGCGGCGCCGATCTAGTGGTCGCCTCGCGCGTCGACTGGCCAGATGTCGACCAATACCTCGCCGCGCACGACGTGATAAAGGTCGTGCAAATTCACGGTTGGGTCGCAATGCGGCACGAAGCACTCAACCACGGCGCCGAGCGGCAGACGATCCTCTGGCCGCGCAAAGACCAGGCGGCCATGCTCATCGCCCATGAACTTGTAGGTTGTATTTGGCGGTGCGCCGCGACAGACGTCGGGCACAGGGCCGTCGGTCGCGAAGCATTTGAGCCCTGCATCAATCGTCACATGGCCCGGGTGACTGGCGCTGATCACGCTGGCCTGGACAAAAAGCGCCGGCTTGAAACGCCAACCCGCCGGGGTGGTGGGCTCGACCTGGACATATTGCACATCCATGAAGACATAGGAGCCGACCTGCAGCTCTGTGAGGACGCCACCATCTGAGTCGATGTCATAGGTGCCGGTGCCACCACCCGAGACGATGGTCGCGTCGCTGCCGAGCGCACGGATTTGGTCGTGCAGCACGCCAAGCGAGGCGAGCGCTTCGTTCGATGCCTGCCGCCGCTCGGCCGCGCTGATGACGTGCTGCAAATGTCCCGCATAGCCTTGGATGCCGCGCAGCCGCAAATGTCGCGACGAAATGATTTGACGGGCCAGGGCGAGCGCCGACTGCACGGAATCGGCGCCGGTCCGCTGTAGGCCGACATCGAGGTCGATGACCACGCCAAGCGGCGTGCCGGCGCTCGACGCGGCCGCCTCCAGGGCCGCGAGATTGCTCGGATGATCGGCCACGACCATGAGGTCGGTCGCCTTGCGATTGAGCGCTATCAGCGCCTCGATCTTGGCTGTAGGCACGATCGGTGAGGTGATCAAGACACCAGGCAGCCCGGCGGCGACCAGCGCACGCGCTTCACCCAGCGTGGCCGCCGAAAATCCGATCGCCCCGGCCGCGAGCTGTCGGCGCGCCACCTCGACCGACTTGTGGGTTTTCACGTGCGGCCGCAGCGTCACGTTTTTGCTCCGTGCGAATGCCTGCATCGCCGCGATGTTGTGTTCGAGCGCGTCGAGATCGAGCACGAGTGCCGGCGTGATGAGCTTGCCGCGCGAACCGGGTTTGCCGATCAGGGGGGCGTTGGGGCCGAGATCATGTCCGAGTGTCATGGCGGTCTCCTCTGGTCGAGCGTCCGCCAATCCCCGGTTTGAATCAAGCTTGCCTCGCCTGATTGGGGCCGGCATCGTGGCGCCCCTACGGAGGGCTGGAACATGAAAGTGGTGATTACGGGCGGCACGGGTTTCATTGGGCTTCTGCTGGCCCAGAGGCTGATCGAGCGGGGCAGCCTGACAGGCGCCTCGGGCCGCGCCGAGGCGATCGACAAGATCGTGCTGTTCGACGTGATGCGGCCGCCGAGCCTCCCCGCGCCGCTCGAAGGGCGGGTCGAGGTCGTGATCGGCGATGTCACCGATGCCGCCTTGTTGGGTCGGCTGGTGAGCGGCGAGAGCGTCGCGGTTTTCCACCTCGCCTCGGTTGTGTCGGCTGGCGCAGAGCAGGATTTCGACCTCGCCCTCAAGGTCAATCTCCATGGCGGGCTCGCGCTGTTCGAGGCGACCCGGGCGCTGCCCCGGCCGGCGCGCTTGGTCTTCACCAGCAGCATCGCGGCCTTTGGCGGCGACAAACTGCCGGAGATCGTGACCGACGAGACCAAGCCGACGCCGAAGACTACCTATGGCATGACGAAGGTCGTGCTCGAGCTCCTGGTCGCCGACTACACGCGCAAAGGCTTCTTCGATGGTCGCGGCGCGCGCCTGCCGACCGTGGTCGTGCGGCCCGGCAAGCCCAACGCGGCGGCCTCAGGCTTCGCCAGCGGCGTGTTTCGCGAGCCGCTCTCGGGCATCGACTATGTGCTCCCCGTGGGGCCCGACATCTCGATGCCGCTGCTCGGCTATCGGCGTGTCGTCGAAGGGCTGATCCATCTGCACGAGCTGCCGCGCGAGGCGCTCGGCCACGACCGCACGATCAATTTCCCGAGTATCGCGGTGAAGGTCGGAGAGATGGTCGAAAGCCTGAAGAGGGTCGCCGGCAACCGGAAGATCGGCGCGGTGAGCTCCGCCCCCAACCCGGCGATCGAGGCGATCTGCCGGACCTGGCCGGGCCGCGCCGCGGCCGAGCGCGCCAAGGCGCTCGGCTTCCCGGCCGACACCAATATCGACTCCATCGTCCGGGCCTATATCGAGGATTATGTGGATCGGTAGGCGACACAACCAAAAGCAACCGCGCACTCCAAGGTCGTCATTCCCCGGCTTGACCGGGGAATCCAGAGCCAAGAACCGGGAATGTGTGGACGCCCTGGATGGCCCGGTCAAGCCGGGCCATGACGAGAAAGAAGTCGACTTCGCCGGAGCTCAGTCCGTCGGCAAGGTGTCCGGCGCGGTGCCGACCCGCGCCGGCTTGTTCATGTGCTCGATCGCGAGCAGCGCGGCGCTCTGGTCGTAACGGCCGCCACCGATCTCGACCAGGTATTTGAAGATCTCGCGCGTCTTCTCCGACAGCGGCAGGGTCAGTTTCGAAGCGTGCGCGGCGTCCATGACCGAGTTGAGGTCCTTCAGGTGCACCTGACTGCGCCCGCCGGGCAGGAACTTGCGCTCGATCATGCGCTGGCCGTGCACCTGCAGGATCATCGAGTCCGCAAAGCCGCCCGTGATCGCCTTGCGCACCGCGGCCGGGTCGGCGCCACCTGCCGCCGCTAACAGAAGTGCCTCCGACACGGCGATGATGTTGATGCCGACGATCGCTTGGTTGCACAGTTTGGCGAGCTGACCGCTGCCCGCCG
>VGET01000171.1 GCA_016869195.1 Alphaproteobacteria bacterium
CCTTGCCGCCCTCTACCAGCGGCAGCACCTCCCGGCCGGAAATGACCAGGGAATTGATCGCCTTCACATCGCCCTCGGCAACAATCGCCGGGCCCAAGCCCCGTCAAAGGCTAATTGGTGACCCGCCCCCAAAAACACAAGCGACGGCAGGATAGCGCGGGCCAGGGGCTACGGGAACCCCTCGGCCCGCGCGCTCAGCCCTAGTTGGCGGCCTGCTGCGGCGCCGCGCCTTGGTCGGTGCTCAGATCCGCCCCGGTTTTCTGGTCGACCACCTTCATGCTCAGCTTGACCTTGCCGCGATCATCGATCGCCAGCACCTTGACCTTGACCGCGTCGCCCTCCTTGACCACGTCGCCCACCGCCTTGACGCGGGTCTGCGAGAGCTCCGAGATGTGAACGAGGCCATCGCGATTGCCAATGAAGTTCACGAAGGCGCCGAAATCGACCACCTTCACCACCTTGCCGTCGTAGATCACGCCAAGCTCGGGCTCAGCGATGATGTCGCGAATGCGCTGCACGGCGGCGGCGGCGGCGGATGCCTCGACCGCGGCCACTTTGATCGTGCCATCGTCCTCGATGTCGATCTTGGTGCCGGTGGTCTCGCAGATCTCGCGGATGACCTTGCCGCCGGTGCCGATGACCTCGCGAATGCGGTCCTTCGGAATATGGATCGTGGTGATGCGCGGCGCATTCTCGCTCACCGAATCGCGCGCCTTGCCGATCGCACTCGCCATCGCATTGAGGATATGGAGCCGGCCATCGCGCGCCTGGCCGAGCGCGACCTTCATGATCTCCTCGGTGATCGAGGTGATCTTGATGTCCATCTGAAGCGAGGTGATGCCCTGTTCGGTGCCGGCCACCTTGAAGTCCATGTCGCCGAGATGATCCTCATCGCCGAGAATGTCGGAGAGCACGGCGAAGCCGCTGTCCTCCTTGATCAGGCCCATCGCGATGCCGGCGACCGGGCGCTCGAGCGGCACACCCGCATCCATCATCGCCATCGAGGCGCCACACACCGAGGCCATCGATGACGAGCCATTCGATTCGGTAATCTCTGAGACCACCCGGATCGTGTAGGGGAATTTCTCATGATCCGGCAGCAATGGATGCACCGCGCGCCAGGCGAGCTTGCCGTGACCGATCTCGCGCCGGCCCGGCGACTTCAGGAAACTGGCCTCGCCGGTCGCATAGGGCGGAAAGTTGTAGTGCAGCATGAAATTCTCGCGGTACTCGCCCTCGAGCATGTCCATGATCTGCTCGTCCTGGCCGGTACCAAGGGTGGCCACGACCAAAGCCTGGGTCTCACCGCGCGTGAACAGCGCCGAGCCGTGGGCGCGCGGCAGAATGCCGGTCTGACAATCGATCGGGCGAATGTCTCTCGTGGTGCGGCCATCGATGCGCCGACCATCGGAAAGGATCTGGCCGCGCACAATGTCCTTCTCGAGATCCTTCAGCATGTGCGCGACGTCCACCTTGTCGACGCCTTCTTCGGCACCGATGGTCGACATCACGCTGCTCTTCACCGCATCGAGCTTGTTGACCCGGTCCTGTTTGCCGGTGGTTGCATAGGCATCGCGTAAACCCGTCTCTGCGGCCGCGCGCACGCGGGCCTCGAGCGCCCGATGCGCCTCATCGACCTCGGGCATGGGCCAAGGCTCGCGCGCGCAGGCCTCCGCCAGCGAGATGATCAGATTGATCACCGCCTGCGATTCGCGATGGCCGAACCCGACCGCGCCGAGCATGATTTCCTCGCTCAGCTCCTTGGCTTCCGACTCGACCATCAGCACGCCGTCGGTCGTGCCGGCGACCACGAGATCGAGCTTCGACTCGGGCGCCTGCTTCAGCGTCGGATTGAGCACATATTGGCCGTCGATATAGCCGACGCGGCAGCCCGAGACTGGCCCGAGGAACGGCAGGCCCGAAATCGTGAGCGCGGCCGAGGCGCCGACCAGCGAGACGATGTCGGGATCGTTCTCGAGGTCGTGCGACAGCACGGTGCAGATGACCTGCGTCTCATTGTGGAAGCCCGAAACGAAGAGCGGGCGGATCGGGCGATCGATCAGCCGCGAGGTCAACGTCTCCTTCTCATTGGGACGGCCCTCGCGCTTGAAGAAGCCGCCCGGAATCTTGCCGGCGGCAAACGCCTTCTCCTGATAGTTCACCGTCAGGGGCAGAAAGTCGGTGCCCGGCTTGACCGAGCGCTGGGCGACGGCAGTGCACAGCACCGTTGTCTCGCCATAGGTCGCCAACACGGCCGCATCGGCCTGGCGCGCGATGCGCCCGGTCTCGAGCACGAGGCGACGGCCGCCCCATTGGATTTCTTTTCGTGTCACTTGGAACATCGGATTCATACCTCCACCGATAGGCCGTGGCCCTATGCCAACGGCCTTTGGGCGCGGCTCACCTGAGCGGCACCCAGTGCGAACGAAGAACTGCATTCGCCAGAGCCAACGAGCCGACACCACGTGCGCCGGCCCTGATCATGCGGACAGGCCTGTCGCGGCCCGGCCCATTACCAGCCGGCCCGCGTGACTCGCGCCAGACTGCGGCCAATGCGCGGCCGCTATTTGCGCAGACCAAGACGCTGGATCAGCTCGCCATAACGGGCCGCATCGGTGCGGCGCAGATAGTCGAGCAGGCTCCGTCGCCGGCTCACCATCATGAGGAGACCCCGCCTGGAGTGCAGGTCCTTCTGATGCATCTTGAAGTGCTCGGTCAGATTGTTGATGCGCTCGGTCAGAAGCGCCACCTGAACCTCGGGCGAGCCTGTGTCGCCCTTTGTCCGCGCATAGTCCGAGATCAGGCCGGACTTGCGCTCCGCCGCTATCGACATCATGGACTCCCGATTAGAGGTTGAACACGCGCACCGCCCTTAGGATCCCACCCGAAGCCTCGGCCAACGCAATCAGCCGGTCATCGGAACGGGTCTGGAACAGCCCTTCGCCCGCGGTGTTAGCCGCGAGCCGGATGGCCTGCCCTTGCCGCAAGCGGTTCGCTTCGTCCGCCGTGAGCGCCAGAGCCGGGATGTCGTCCAGCACGGCCTCAACCGGAAACAGGTGGCGAACGAGCGCGGCACTATGCCCGAGCCGTTCCAGCGTTTCCAGCGAAATCGCGGCCGATTCGTCGAACCGCCCGACCGCCGTGCGCCTGAGCGCGGCGACATGGCCGACGGTGCCGAGCGCCAGCGCGAGGTCGCGCGCGAGGGCCCGAACATAGACACCCTTGCCGCAAACGACGTCGAAGTCGGCGCGGTCCGGCCCGCCGATGGCGATGAGGTCCAGCCTGTCCACCCGGACCCACCGGGGCGCGAGCGCCAGCGGCTGGTCTGCGCGAGCGGCCTTGTAGGCCCGCTGGCCCCCAACCTTGATGGCCGAGTAATCGGGCGGCCGCTGCTCGATCTCGCCCCGAAACCGATCGAGCACGGCGCTGATTTCGGCCTCGGTCGGGCGGCGCTCGCTGGTCTCGATTACCTCGCCCTCGGAATCATCGGTGCTGCGGGCCTCGCCGAAAGCGACGGTAAATAGATACCGCTTTTGCCCGGTCATGACGAAACGGACCGTCTTGGTCGCCTCGCCGAGCGCGATCGGCAAAATGCCGGAGGCCAGCGGATCGAGCGTGCCGCCATGGCCGACTCGGCTGGCACCGCTCAGGCGCTTGACGGTGGCGACGATGCGGGCCGAGCTGGGGCCAACCGGTTTGTCGATTACCAGCCAGCCGTCAAGGCCGGTTTTGGCGTCAGCCATCCGACGCCGGCTTGATCCGGCGCAGCAGCGCATCGATGCGCGCTGCCTCGTCGAAGGTCTCGTCACGCTCGAAATGGAGCTGGGGCGAGAAGCGCAGCTCGATCCGCCGATCGACCTCGTGGCGCAGATAGCCGGAGGCCCGGTTCAGCGCCTTGATGATGTCCTCAGAAGCGCCACCCCCGAGTGGCATGACATAGGCGCGGGCGTGGCGCAGGTCCGGCGACATGCGCACCTCGCTCACCGTGATGGTGACACCCTGGAGCACAGGATCGCGCAGATGGCCGCGCGCCAGCGCCTCAACCAGCGCGACGCGGATCAGCTCGCCGACCTTGAGTTGGCGCTGGCTCGGGCCTGTGCCCGAGCCGGTTGCATGCGATTTTCGTGTCATGCTCTTGGGCGCGAGGCCATGCCCCGCGAATCTCCGTCGCCCGATCAGCTCGCGAGCGTGCGGGCGACCTCTTCCATCTCGTAAAACTCGAGCACATCGCCTTCGCGCAGGTCGTGATAATTCTCGAAGGCCATGCCGCACTCGAAGCCTTCCTTGACCTCGCGTACCTCTTCCTTGAAGCGCTTCAACGTCTTCAACGTGCCGTCGTGGATCACGACGTTGTCGCGAATGAGGCGCACCCGCGCGCCGCGCTTGACCGTGCCCTCGGTGACGCGGCAGCCGGCGACCTTGCCGATCTTCGAGATCTCGAACACCTGCAGCACCTGCGCATTGCCGAGGAAGCGCTCGCGCACCGTGGGCTTCAACAGACCTTCGAGCGCGGCCCGCGCATCATCGACGATGTCGTAGATCACGGCGTAATAGCGGATATCGACGCCGTCGCGCCGCGCCAACTCGCGTGCCTGCTGGCTCGCGCGCACGTTGAAGCCGACGATCAGCGCCTTCGAAGCCTGCGCCAAGGTCACGTCCGATTCGGTGATGCCGCCGACCCCCGAATGCAGCACGCGCACCCCGACCTCGGCGGTTGACAGCTTGTCAAGCGCGGCCGCGATGGCTTCGACCGAGCCATGCACGTCGGCCTTGACCACGACCGGCAGATCACGCCGCGAAGCCTCGGTGCCCATGGTCGAAAGCATCTGCTCGACCGTCGCGCGACCGGCGAGCGCCGCCCGCTGGGCCCGCGCACGCTGGGCGCGAAACTCGGTGACCTCGCGCGCGCGCCGCTCGTTCTCGACGACAACGAACTCATCGCCCGCGACCGGCACGTCCTGAAGGCCCAGCACCTCGGCCGGCATGGCCGGGCCGACCTTGGCGAGGTTCTTGCCCTTGTCATCGATCAATGCGCGCACCCGGCCCCACTCGGCGCCTGCCACCACGATATCGCCGATGTGCAACGTGCCGCGCTGGACCAGGAGGGTTGCGACCACGCCACGCCCCCGATCGATCCGGGCTTCGAGCGCAACGCCTTCGGCCGCCCGATTGGGATTGGCCTTGAGCTCGAGGATTTCCGCTTGCAGCAGGATCGCTTCCTCGAGCTTGTCGAGGTTCATCTTCTTGGTGGCCGAGACCTCGACCGCCAGCACTTCGCCGCCATGCTCTTCGGTGACGATTCCGTGACTCAAAAGCTCGGTGCGCACACGCTCGGGCCGCGCATCGGGCTTATCGATCTTGTTGATCGCGACGATGATGGGAACGCTCGCCGCCTTGGCGTGATTGATCGCCTCGACCGTCTGCGGCATGACGCCGTCATCGGCCGCGACCACCAGCACGACGATGTCCGTCACCCTGGCGCCACGCGCGCGCATCTGGGTGAAGGCCTCGTGACCCGGCGTATCGATGAAGGTGATCTTCTTGCCCGAGGGCGCGACCACCTGATAGGCGCCAATGTGCTGCGTGATGCCGCCGGCTTCGCCGGCCGCGACCGAGGTCTCGCGCAGCGAGTCCAGGAGCGAGGTCTTGCCGTGGTCGACATGGCCCATGATGGTGACGACCGGCGGGCGCGTTTCGAGCGCCTCGGCGTCGTCAGCCGTGCCCTTGAGGCCGATTTCGACGTCCGATTCCGACACCCGCTTCACCTTGTGGCCGAATTCGCCGACCACCAGCTCGGCCGTATCGGCATCGATGGTCTGCGTCACGGTCGCGGGCGAGCCCATGTTGAACAGCGCCTTGACCACGTCGGCCACGCGCACCGCCATGCGGCTCGCGAGCTCCTGCACGGTGATGGTCTCGGGAATCACCACCTCGCGCACGATGGCCTGTTTTTCGTCTGACTCGCCTGTCGCGTGGCGCCGCTCGCGCTCGCGCTGGCGCTTGAACGCCGCGACGCTGCGCGCACGCTCGGTGCCTTCTTCGGCCTGCAGCGCCTGCACCACGACCGCGCGCGTATCACGCCGCCGCTCGGCATCGCGGTCGCGCCGCACGACCGGCGCTTTGGGCCGTGTTTCGCCCTTGCGCCGGGCCCGCCCGGCCTCTTCCTCTTCATCGGGGACCAAGGCCGGCGTCGGCGCGGTCGGCGCCTTGGCCGTGCGAGCGGCCGGGGCCGCGGTGGTGACATGAGGCTGCGGTGCCGCCGACGCTACGATGGTTGTCGCCGACTCCGCCTGGCTGGCCGTGAGGCGGCGCGAGGCTTCCTCTTCGGCGCGCCGACGCGACGCGTCTTCCTCCGCGCGGCGCTTCGATTCTTCAAGTGCCCGGCGCTCAGCCTCGGCGCGCTCGGCCGCGGCCTTGCGCTCTTCCGCAGCGCGGCGGGCGGCCTCTTCTTCGGCCTTTTCGCGTGCGAGCCGCTCCGCCCGCATGGCATCGCCAACGGCGCGCGAGCGAGCCGCCTTTTCCTCGTCGGTCAAGGTGCGCAGCACGACGCCCGTCTTGTGCGCGGCGGACGGATCGCTCGTCCGCGCCGACGCAGCGCCGCTGCCTGAGGACGAAGACGCTCCACGCCCGCCACTTGACGCAGGGGCCGGCGCAGGCACCGGCGCGGCCTCGCCTTCGCCGCGCCCGAAGGTGCGCTTCTTCTTGACCTCGACCGCGACCGCGCGGCTGCGCCCGTGCGAAAAGCTCTGGCGCACCTGCCCGGTCTCAATCGTCTTCTTGGCCTCAAGCCGGCCCGAGGCCCGCTTCAGCGTCAGCGTCTTGTGCTCGCCCTCGCCGGCCTTGCTATCGTCCGTCATCCGATTCCGTCTTTGCCGTTCGTCGCCTCGGCGGCCGACCCGCCGACTTCGACCAATCCTCTGAGCCCCGCGAGCCTTGCCGACGCCGCGAGGAACGCCTCTGCCAGTTTGCCGTCGGCAAGCGCCAGATGAACCAGCTCGGGCCGACCCAAGGCGCCACCAAGCTCGTCCCGCGAGAACAGGCGCACGATGCGGCACGCACCGGCGCGCGCGCTCATCTTGGCCGCGCTCTCGGGCGCCGCATCCGCTGCCTCGATCAAGACGGCAACACCACCCGCCTCAAGCCGCGCCGTC
>VGET01000172.1 GCA_016869195.1 Alphaproteobacteria bacterium
CGGCGGCGGTGGCCGAGGGCGGCGCCTATGGGCTCTGCGTCAAGCCGCAGCACTACGTGCATAGCTGGACGGACGCTACCGAGCAGGACGTGGTCGGCCGCTTCGAGGCTGTCTACAAGGCGACTCGACTGCCGATGATGGTCTACAATTCGCCGAACCGTACCGGGGTCAATATTACCCACGACCTTCTGGCCAAGATCATCAATGTCGTCGATGTCGATTGCCTGAAGGACACCAACTACGATCCGACTTTCATCTCGCAGCGCGTGCTTCGGTTCCACGACAAGGTCTCGGTGCTGGTCAACACCAACGCTTTCTTTGCCAGCAACATGATGCTGGGGGCCGGCGGCTTCATCGGCTCGCAGGCCGATCTGTTCGGCGACCAGGCCGACCGCTTCTACGATTTCGAGAAGATGAGCGAGTCGGAGCGGCGCGAGCTGGTCGTCTGCTACAACGAGATCGCCGAAGCCACCAACCGGCTCGGCACGATCCCGACCTCGTATAAGGCGATGTGGAACATGATGGGCCTGCCGGCGGGCTATCTGCGCGATCCGCTCAAGCCGCTGTCGGCCGAGCAGACCGAGAAGCTGCGCGCGACGCTGACTAAGTGGGGAATCTTGAAAGGCGATATGGTCAAGCGCGCGGCCGAGTGACCGGCGCTCACAACGGAGGAAACCGACAATGAAGGCGATGACGAAGCTCGGTACCGTTCTCGGCTTGGCTGCGGCGATGGCGATCGGTAGCCCGGCAAGCGCGCAAAAACCGATCTGGGACAAGATCTCGGAAACCGGCACGCTGACCTGCGGCGCCATGGCCGCGGTGCCGATGAACTCCTGGAAGGTCGACGGCCCGAACCGCTATGAGGGCTATTCGATCGGCTTCTGCCGCGAGCTCGTAAATGAGCTGTCGAAGGCGATGGGCAAGCCGATCAAGCTCGAGTTCCACGAGACCACCTTCGCCAACGTCGTGCTAGACCTGCAGTCAGGCAAGGCCGACCTCTGGGCCGGCATGAGCGCGACCGAGGAGCGCAAGCGCGCGCTCGACATGACGGGGCCGATGTACGACCTCGCGCATTGCATCGTGCAGCGCAAGGGCCTGACCGGCCTCACGAGCTGGGCGGACTACAGCAAGCCGGAGGTCAAGATCTCGTCGGCGACCGGCACCAGCGACGAGAAGGCACTCCAGGAGATGGCGCCGAAGGCCACCAATATGTCGTTCAAGGAGAATGCCCAGGCAATCCTCGCGGTCCAGTCGGGACGGGCCGATGGTTATGTCACCAACGTGCTCTCGTGCCTGCGGATACTGACCGAAAGCCCGCAGGTGTTCGGCGAGATCGTTGTGCCGACGCCGGCGCGCGGCCTGCCTTCGGCCGGAGGCATGCGCAAGGATGGCGATGGACGCTTCTTCAAGTTCGTCGACGAATGGGTCGCGCGCTCGCGCGCCAACGGCACCGTCAAGACGATCATGAGCGAGGCCATCTCCAAGCAAGGCCTCGATCCGAACAAGCTCCCGAAGGAGTTCAATTTCTAAAGGATCTCGTCGTTGGCGCCGATCGCCTCTGCCTTGCGGCGGAGGCGATTGCGTTTTTGAGAGGAGGCGATGGGGTATCAGTACGATTTCAGCGTAGTCCTCAAATCAGCCTGGTTCGAGGCCGTGCTGATGACGCTCACCTATGCGGTCGGAACGATTGTCGGCGGCCTGATCATCGGCGTCGTCTGCGGCGTCCTGCTGCTGTTCCCCTATCGCTGGATCACCATCCCGATCAACGCCTATGTGCAGTTCTTCCGATGCACGCCGCTGCTGATTCAGATCGTCTGGTTCTTCTACGCGCTGCCGATCGTCATCAACTTCAACCTGCCGGCCTGGGCGGCGGCGGGTCTCGGTCTCACGCTCTACATGGGCTCCTTTTGCGCGGAGATTTTCCGCGCCGGCGTGATGTCGATCGACAAGGGGCAGTGGCAGGCAGCGCGCGCGCTCGGCATGACCTACATGCAGCTCATGCGCCGGATCATCCTGCCACAGGCGACGCGGCGCATGGTGCCGCCCTTCGTCAATCAATCGGTCCTCCAGCTCAAGAACACCTCGCTTCTCTACGTCGTCGCCGTCCCCGACATCATGTATGTGAGCTCGCAGATCACCTCGACCAGCTACCGGCCGTTGGAGGTCTACACATTTGCAGCCCTGCTCTATTTCGCGCTGCTCTACCCGATGACCCAGCTTGCCCGCCGACTCGAAGCCCGTGTCGACCGCTAGCGCCTTCCGTCCGATGATCCGCATCAACGAGCTGCACAAGCACTACGGCAGCTTCCACGCCCTCAAGGGCGTGTCTCTCACGGTGCCGAAGGGCGGCAAGTACTTCGTCATCGGACCGTCCGGCTGCGGGAAGTCGACGCTGCTCCGCTGCATTAACCTGCTTGAAGACCCGTCGAGCGGCTCGATCGAGGTCGGCGACGACGTCATGCGCTTCGGACCTGGACATCGCATGCCGCCCGGCCGCGTACTGGCTAAGTACCGCTCTCATGTCGGCATGGTCTTCCAGCAGTTCAACCTGTTCCCGCACATGACGGCCGTTCAGAATGTCATGGAGGGGCCGCTGATCGTGAAGCGGACGCCGGAAGGGGAGGCTCGGGCGCTTGCCATGGATCTGCTCGCCAAGGTTGGTCTCGCGGAGAAAGCCGATGTCTATCCCGCGCAGCTTTCCGGGGGCCAGGCGCAACGCGTGGCGATTGCGCGTGCGCTGGCGATGCAGCCGCGCGTGATGTTGTTCGATGAGGTGACTTCGGCGCTCGATCCCGAGCTCGTCGGCGAGGTCTTGAACGTAATCAAGCAGCTCGCCGCCGATGGCACCACTATGGTTGTCGTCACGCATGAGATGGCCTTCGCGCGCGACATCGCCGACACCGTTTGCTTCATGGATAGCGGCATGATCGGTCAGGAGGGAACGCCGGCGGAGACGCTGGTTCACCCGCAGAACCCTCGATTGCAGGCGTTCCTGAGCCGGTTCCTGTCGGAGCGATGAGCGGCGTACTCCCGACCAGCGCAGAGACGGTCGTGGTCGGAGCAGGCATCATTGGCCTGACCACGGCGCTCCATTTGGCGCGCGCCGGTCGCGAGGTCGTGGTGATCGACAAGGCCGAGCCGTGGCGCGAAGGCTCCGCCGTCAATGCTGGCACCTGCGCGCTTCAGAACAAGGTGACGGACCTTCTTCCGGCTTATCGCCTGGGCCTTGCCGAGTGGCGGCGCCTCGTCGCGGAGATGGACGGCGATTTTGGCTTTATCAACAGGGGCGGGCTACGCGTCGCACAATCGGCAGAGGATGTCGCTGCACTCCGCTACCGTGCGGCCGAGCAGGCGGCGCAGGGCGTCGAGCTCGAGTGGCTGGAAGGCAACGCGCTCCGTGACCGCGCGCCCTGGCTTTCGCCGTCGGTGACCGCGGCGACCTTCTGCGCCGATGACAGCTTCGCCAGCCCCTTGCTGACCGGCCAGGCGTTGATCCGCGCGATCCGCTCAGAGGGAGGTCAAGTCGTCGTCGCAGCGCTCACCGATCGACGCGAAAAGGGGGATGGATACGATCTCCTTACCGAGGCCGGAACCCTCTCTTGCCGGAACGTGGTGGTCGCCGCCGGCCCCTGGAGCGATCGCGTTGCGTCGCTCTTCGGCATCCACCTCCCGGTCTCGCTCAACGTCAACACGCTGAGCGTCACCGAGCGCACCGGCCAGTTCATGGATAATCTGGTCGTCACGCACATCGCTGGGCGCTTCACGCTCAAGCAGTTTCCAAACGGCTCCTGCATCCTGGGTGGCGGCTTCCAGGGACGCGGCGACAAGGATACCGGCCGCAAGGAGCTGGACCTCGACCAGCTCCAGGCGAACATCCGCTACCAGTGCTCAGTCGTGCCGCAGCTTCAAGATCTGACCCTGCTCCGCTCCTGGGTCGGCTTCACGGCAATTGCCACCGATGGCAGGCCGACTGTCGGCCCGACGCCAGGAAGACCGGGATTGTTTTTCGCCTTTTCGACCAATGCCGGCTTCAGCATCGGTCCCTATGTCGGGCGGATCGTCTCGGAGGCGGTCATGGGCCGCACGATGCCTGCGATCGCACATGACTGGACGCCCGGTCGGTTTATCGCATGAGCGACGATCTTCGCCTGGCCGGCATACGCGGTCGCCGCATCTCGCTCATCGTCGACGGGAGGCCGGTTACCGCATTCGAAGGCGAGACGGTTGCCGGCGTGCTGCTGGCCACCGGCCGCATCACATCACGCCGCACGCCGGTGCGTGAGGAGCCGCGCGGCTATTACTGCGGCATGGGGCAATGCTGGGACTGCGTGCTGATCGTCGACGGCCGTCCCAACCAACGCGCCTGCATGACACCTGTGGCCGATGGCATGCGCGTCGAGACCCAGGCCGGCTATGGGCCGCCGCCATGAGCGGCGAGATCCTGGTGATCGGCGCCGGACCCGCTGGCCTCGCCGCGGCCCGAACTGCGGCAGGCTACGGTGCCCGCGTCGTGTTGATCGACGAGAACCGGCAAGCCGGCGGGCAGTATTACCGCCACCCGACGAGCGAAGCGCTGCGGACGGTGCGCGGCGATCTGTTCGACGAGGCGGTGCGCGGTGCCGATCTCCTGACCGCGGTCGACGACACCAACGTCATGCATCTCTCCGGCGCGGTGTTCTACGGCTTCTTCGATGATGGCGTCGCCGCCTTCGTCCATGACGGCCGCCTCATCCGGATCACGCCGCGCGCGACGGTCGTGGCCGCCGGCGCGACCGAGCGGCCGATGCCGTTTCCGGGTTGGACGCTGCCGGGTGTCATGGGCGCCGGCGCGGTGCAGAACCTGCTCAAGGGGCAGCGGACGCTGCCTGGCCGACGCGTCCTGGTGACAGGCAACGGCCCGCTGACCTTGCTGGCTGCCGCCAATCTCGTGCGCTGCGGTGCCGAGGTGGTCGAGGTTCTGGAAGCCGCCGCCAATCGCCCCCCGTTCGCGATGCTTCCGCGTTTGCTGCTGGAGCCGGAGATGCTCCTTCGCGGCATCGGGTATCGTGCCATTCTCGCCCGGCATCGCGTGCCGTTCCGAGCCCGCTACACCATCGTCGAGGCCCGAGGCAGCAACCGCGTCGAGGCCGCGGTTGTCGCTCCTATTGCCGAAGACGGGGCGCCTGACCTCAGCCGCGCCCGGACGCTCGATATCGACACCGTCATTGTTGGCTTCGGCCTGGTGCCGGCGAGCGAGGCCACGCGCTCCATGGGATGCGCGCATGGGTATGAGGCCGGAAAGGGCGGTTGGATCCCGATACGCGACGAAAATCTCGAGACCAGCCGCGAGGGTGTCTTCGCCGCCGGCGAATGCGCCGGCGCCGCCGGTGTTGAGAAGGCTCTGCTGGAGGGCGAGCTTGCCGGTCTTGCGGCAGCTATGCGGCTGGGCGTCGCCGCTGGCCCTCGCGCCGAGATCCACCGCGATCGTCTGCGCCGCCGCCTGAGGCGGCTGATGGCGTTCCGTGTCGTGATCGAAGCAATCTATCGCCTTCCGGCCTCGCCATTGCTGGCGCGCGACGACACCGTCATCTGCCGCTGCGAGGAGGTGACGCTTGCTGAGGCGCGGCGTTGGACCGCGGAAGGGGTGATCGAGGCAAACAGCCTGAAGGCGATCACCCGGATGTCGATGGGGCGCTGCCAGGGCCGCAACTGCCTGTCGACGGTTGCTCAACTGATTGCGGCGGAGACGGGAAGGGATGCTGCCGAGGTGCCGCTGCCGAGGCCGCGCCCGCCGCTCAAGCCCGTCAGCGTCGGCGCGTTGCTGGCGGACGGTTAGCGACGCACCGGCGCGATGCCCCATCGGCCGATGAGGTTTCCGAGCGCCGTCTCGAGGCGGTGCCCGACCGCGAGCAGACGCGCTTCGGCGAAGGGTGGAGCCATAAGCTGCATGCCGATCGGCAATCCATCGATCGCTCCGACCGGAAGCGCCAGCGCCGGGCAGCCGGTGATATTAGCGATGCGGTTGCTGGGCGCGAACAGCACGCGCGATGGATAGGGCCTGCCATCGACCTCGATCGTCTCAACGCCGTAAGGCGCGGTCGGTGCCCAGTTGCCGGGCAGAGCCAGCAGGTCGACCTGGCGGAAGAGGGCAAGCCAGTCATGGCGCAAGGCCCAGGCGTCCTGGAGCGCCGCTTCCTGATCGGCGGGGGTGATGGCACGCCCGAGATCACGGCGCCGGAGAAAGTCCTTGCCGTAAAGCTGCTCGTCGAGGCCGAGTTCGTCGTGGATGCTCACCATGTCGACACTCATGATCCGGTCCCAGGTGTCGTAGACCTGCTCGGGGCGCGGCACGGCAATCGGAACCGGAACAAGGCCGAGATCGCCCAGCCGCTGATGCGCAGCGGACTGCAGCGCCAGCACATCCTGTCGGCCCTGCCCATAGAATTCGTTGGTCGGGATGCCGAGGCGGAGCCCGCTTGTGTCGCGCTCGAGCGTCGGCAAGATTGGCTCGCGATCTCCGGCCCGAGACCACGGATCGGCAGGATCGTAACAGCCGATGACATCGAGCGTCGCCGCTGCATCGGCAACACACCGCGTGAGCGGGCCGACAACGTCGAGCTGCTCGCTCAATGGGATCACGCCGCGTATCGAGACCAAGCCATTGGTAGGCTTGAGCCCGACCACGCCGCAGAGGCTTGCCGGATAGCGCACCGAACCGCCGGTGTCGGTGCCGAGCGAGATCGGGCCGAGGCCCGCCGCCACTGCTGCGGCTGAGCCGCTGGAGGAACCACCCGTTTGGCAGCCGATCCGTCGCGGATTCTGCACCTCGCCAAACGGGCTATCCAGGTCGGGAGCGCCGAGCGCGAACTCGCGGAGATTGACCTTGCCGATGATGACAGCGCCGCCGGCAGCCAGGCGCTCGATCACTGCGGCGTCCTCTTGATCGGGGAGGGCTTGTCGCAGCGTTCGCGAGGCCGCTGTCAACGCCGGAGTAAAAATGCATCGGCTGGCCGGAGTAAAAATGCATCACTGTGAATCGGCGTGGAATATTGACCCCGTTTTGGGGGTGATCGGCGTTGAATATTGACCCCCTGATTTTGTTGGTGATCGGCAAGCTGCCCGTTTTTGGTGAGACGGGTGGCGGGGATGTTGA
>VGET01000173.1 GCA_016869195.1 Alphaproteobacteria bacterium
TGGCACCGTCGCCGCGACGGGTCACGACACGTTTGCGCTGCCTGAAGCGTTCTTCAGCTATCGCCGTACCTGCCATGCCGGCGAGAAGGACTATGGCCGAAATCTCTCGATGATAGTCAGGTTGGAGCGCTGAGCATGGCCGTGGCGATTCTCAGTCACCCGCCTCCACCCCGTCATGGCCGGGCCAAGACCCGGCCATCCAGTCTTCCCGGAGCAAATACGGTGCCACCAAAGCTGGATTGCCGGGTCAAGCCCGGCAATGACGATCTAGACAATACGTCGATCGCTGCAGGAAAGAATCAATACGCCATCTCCTGAAACACCGGATCGACCGAGCGATTCCAGCGCGTCTCATAGGCCTCGAGCAGGTCCTCGGCCGGCGTGCGGCCGCGCGCGGCGATTTCATCGAGCGGGTCGAGATAGCCGCCTTCATCGGCCCAGCTGCGTCCCCCGCGCGCCCGGCGCTTGAGGCCTGCTTTGGCGATCCGCATCACATCGCGCGCGATGTCCAACGCCGATCGACCGGCGATCATCGCCTTGAAGCCTTGGCTCGGCGCCGCGTTCCGGAGCGCGCTCACCTCGGCCGCGCTCCAGCCCTTGATCAGGGCCTCGGCCTCGCCAAGCGCGGTCGAATCGTAGAGGAGCCCGACCCAGAGCGCCGGCAAGGCACAGAGCCTGCGCCACGGCCCGCCATCGGCGCCACGCATCTCGATGTAGCGCTTGAGCCGAACCTCGGGAAACAGGGTGGTCAGATGATCATCCCAATCGGCGATCGTGGGCTTGTGGCCGCGATAGCCGGGCAGCTTGCCGGCCAGAAAATCGCGGAACGATTGGCCGGCCACGTCGATGTACTTGCCCTCGCGCATGACGAAGTACATCGGCACATCGAGCGCATAGTCGACATAGCGCTCGAAGCCCATGCCGGGCTCGAAGACGAACGGCAGGATGCCGCAGCGGTCGGGGTCCGTATCGGTCCAAACATGGCTGCGAAAGCTGAGCTTGCCACACGGCTTGCCCTCGACGAACGGTGAGTTGGCAAAGAGCGCGGTCGCGATCGGCTGCAGCGCAAGACCGACGCGCAGCTTCGCCACCATGTCAGCCTCGGACTCGAAATCGAGATTCACCTGAACCGTGCATGTACGGGTCATCATGTCGAGGCCGAGCGAGCCCTTGAGCGGCATATAGCGCCGCATCACCTTGTAGCGGCCCTTCGGCATCCAGGGAATTTCATCGTGCCGCCATTTGGGCTGCATGCCGAGTCCGAGGAAACCGACGCCGAGCTCGGCCGCAACCTGACGCACCTGATCCAGGTGCGTGTTGAGCTCAGCGCAGGTCTGGTGCAGGTCGAACACTGGCGCGCCCGAGAGCTCGAACTGACCGCCCGGCTCGAGCGACACGGCCTGGCCATCGAAGGTCAGCGCGATCGGGTTGTCGCCCTCGTAGAACGGCTTCCAGCCGAAGCGCGTGAGCCCTTCGAGCATGGCGCGGATGCCAGCCGGGCCGTCATAGGGCAGCGGGCGCAGATCATCGAGCCGGAAGCCGAACTTCTCGTGCTCGGTGCCGATGCGCCACGCGCTCGGCGGCTTGGCGCCCGAGGCGACATGGCCGATGAGCTGTTGCCGGCTCTCGACAGGCGTTTGCGATGCCTTTGACGGCCCACTCATCGCACGCGATCGCCCCCTGACAACGTGACAACCCTGGGCGGCGATCGCCCTGGGGTGTCTCCCTTACGACGAATCAACCGGCCGCCGCAAGCCGCCCCGAGGTGACCAAGTGGGCGACGCTGTTAAGGGTGCTGTGCTAGGGTCCGCGACCCGCGCACGGCTCACCTGGGAGGATCCGCCGTCATGACCGCCATCTACGTCATCATCGGTATCGCCGCGCTGCTCATTCTGATCGCGATCACGTTGTTCAATCGGCTGGTCGCGGGCAAGAATCAGGTTGAAGCGGCGTGGCAGCAGATTGATGTACAGCTCCGCCGCCGCTACGACCTCATTCCGAATCTGGTGCAGGTGGTCAAGGACTACATGGCCTATGAGAAGGAGACGCTCGAGGCCGTGGTCAATGCCCGCAACGCCGCGATGAAGGCGCATGAGAGTGGCGATCGCGCGGCAGTTCTACAATGACTCGGTCGAGGCGCAGAACACGCGGGTCGAGAGCTTCCCCTCCAGCATCATCGCACGCCAGTTCCGCTTCCAGCGCCATCCCTATTTCGAGACGCCGCCCGAGACCAAAGAGGTGGTCAAGGTGTCGCTCCGCTAGGCAATCTCTAGCCCCGGAACGACCCGCATGGCGGCGGGCGAGATGCAGCCGGCGGCAGGAGCGCTCCGGTCGACCGACTTTGCCGCGGCGATCCGCGTCAATGAGCGCAACACCTTCTGGCTGTGCGCGATTCTCATTCTTCTCGGCACGCTGCTCGGCGCGGTCGCCGGTGCGGTGGTTGGCGCCTTCGCCTATCCAATGCCCGAGGGGCCATATCAGCAGATTCCGCCCAATCTGATCCCAACCACGATCATCGGCGCCGGCGCCATGCTGACGAGTCAGCCTGCTCTTCACCTGGATCGGGCTGCAGTTTGGCGGCCGGATCATGCTCTCGCAGATCGGCGCGAAAGAAGTCACGCCGGAGCACGAGCCGAAGCTCGTCAACGTGGTCGAGGAAATGAGCCTTGCCGCTGGCACGCCCCGCCCGAAAATCGTGGTGCTCGAAACCCCGGCCCTCAACGCGTTCGCCACCGGCACGGACGCCAAGAGCGCGACGATCGGCGTGACCCGCGGCCTGCTCGATACGCTCGACCGTGACGAGCTCCAGGGCGTGGTCGCGCACGAGATGAGCCACATTGCCAACCGCGACATTCTTTACATGACCGCGGTCGCAACGCTGGTCGGCCTGATCGTCTTCGTCAGCAATGTCGGCCGACGCATCGCGATCCGGGGCCTCGCTTTTGGCGGCGGCGGGCGGAGTCGGAAAGGGGCAGCCGGCGCCGCGTTGATCGCGCTTGTGATCTTCCTGGTGTTTGCGATCCTGGCGCCGATCGCGGCGACCTTGTTGCGCATGGCGGTGTCGCGCCAGCGCGAATACATGGCGGACGCGACCGCCGTGAAGCTCACACGCAACCCGCTTGGGTTGGTCGGCGCGCTCAAGAAGATCGAATCATCCAGCGTGCCGATGGCGAAGATGAGCGAGGCGGTGCAGCACATCTTCATCTCGAATCCCTTGCGGAAATTCGATGAGCAGGCGTCTGCCCTGTTCTCGACCCATCCGCCGATCCGCCAGCGCGTCGAGCGGCTGATGAACTTAAGCTAGCGCGGCGCCCGCCGATCGCCGAGCACCGCCATGGTGCAGGCGAGCGCCGCGAGGGCCGCGGTCTCGGCGCGCAAGATCCGCGGCCCAAGCGACACGGAAACTGCGGCGCGCACCATCCCGAGCACCTTTCGATCTGCCGGCGCCAGGCCACCTTCCGGCCCGATCAGCAACGCCACCCGGTCGGCCTTGAGGCCCTCCGCCTTCTGAAACGCCAGCACGTCGCCGAGCGGCACCGCGGAGGCCTCGTCACACACGAGGAGCAGGCGCTCCGCCGGCCAACCATCGAGCGCGACGCCGAGCGAGACCGCCTCGTCAATCAGCGGCACATCGAGTCGCTCGCTCTGCTCAGCCGCTTCTATGGCGCGGGCGCGGAGCCGCGCTGTGTTCACCCGCTCGGCCTGGGCGTGCGCGGTGAAGACGGGCCTCAGCCGGCCGACACCGAGCTCGGTCGCCTTCTCGACCAGGAAATCGATGCGCCCGTGCTTGATCGGCGCGAACAGGAGCCAGAGATCGGGGACCGGTCGAAACGGCTGGATCTGTTCTTCGACCTTGAGGGTCGCCCGCCCCTTGCCCGCGTCTGCAATCTCGCCGCGCCACAGGCCGTCGCGGCCATTGAAGAGCGCAACCGAGGCGCCCGGCTTCAGCCGCATGACCGCGCCGATATAGTGGGCCTGGGCCGGCTCAAGCGTGATCGCGCCACCGGGGCTCAGCGGGTGATCAACGAACAGGCGCACCTTGGGCGCCGCTTGTCGGCTCGCGCTGCTCACGGTATTTCCCTAGCATGCACGCCGCCGTCTCGGAACAGGCTGGCGCACCGCCGGGCGGTCCAATCGAACGTCGGGCCCCACGTGCGCTGAAACCCTATGTCGCGCTGATCCGGCTCGACCGGCCGATCGGCACCTGGCTCCTGCTTTGGCCAGGCTTCTGGGCGCTCGCGCTCGCCGCCACGGCCTGGCCCGATGTTCGCCTATTGGTGCTGTTCGGTATCGGGGCGCTCGTGATGCGCAGCGCCGGCTGCATCTACAACGACATCGTCGATCGGAAGTTCGACGCCCAGGTTGCGCGCACGCGCCATCGACCGCTCGCCTCCGGCGCGCTCAGAGTGCGCCACGCGGTCGCCTTCATGGCGGTTCTGCTCGGAGCCGGGCTCGCGATCCTGCTCCAGCTTCATTGGCTCGCGATCGTTCTGGGGGTGGCCTCGCTCGCCCTTATTTTCACCTACCCCCTGATGAAACGAATCACCTATTGGCCGCAGGCCTTTCTCGGCCTCACCTTCAACTGGGGTGCGCTGTTGGGCTGGGCCGCGGCGACCGGCACGCTCGATTGGCCCGCGGGCCTGCTCTATCTCGGCGGCATTTTCTGGACGCTCGGCTACGACACCATCTATGCGCATCAGGACAAGGAGGACGATGCGCTGATCGGCGTGAAATCGAGCGCGCTTGCGCTGGGTGAGCGCACGCGGGCGTTTCTGATCGCGGTCTATGCGCTGAGCCTCGTGTGCTTCGCCCTCTCGGGCGCGCTCGCCAGCGCCGCCTGGCCGTTCTATGTCGGTCTCGGCGCGGTGACCCTGATGTTCGGCTGGCAGGCGCTCGCGGTTCGGATCGACCAGCCGGCCGACTGCCTCGCAAAGTTCAAGTCCAATCTCTGGGTCGGGGTCGCGCTCTTCGCCGGCATCGTCGCCGCACGGGTGATCTAGTCGTCATTGGCCGAGACGATGACGTGGCCGCGGCGCGCGCTGAGCTCGCGGTCGATGAAGCCGATCGCGACCCTGGCATAATCGATCAACGCGGCGACCCGCTTCTGGCGACTCAAGCTGTCGATATCGGGGTCATTGTTGAGCCGCGCCTTGAGGTCCGTGAAATCGAGGCCGCCGCTATCGAGCAAGGCGCAGAACTCGCCCTTTCGGGCAGCGGCGGATTTGAGTGTCGGCACCGCCACGAGATCCAGCGTGCCCTCGGGCGTCGCAATCGACTTGAAAAGCGCAAGGAGCTGACGTCGGAGCAGGCTTAGCGAGGTCATGGGCAACATTTTGGACCGGGAAACTTCGTTGTCCAGGCCTTGACGGGCCCCGCCCGGCCACGATCAATGGCGGCGGAGGACCGACATGCCCTATGCCTCGCTCCGTGACTTCATCACGCGCCTCGAAGCGGCCGACCGCCTGCGCCGGGTGAGGGCGCCGGTTTCGCCCTTTCTTGAGCTGACCGAGATTCAAACCCGCCTGCTCGCCGAGGCGGGCCCCGCCGCCTTGTTTGAGAACGTGATTGGGGCCGATGGCCGGCGCTTCGACATGCCGGTCTTGACCAATCTGTTCGGCACGATCGAGCGCGTCGCCTGGGGCATGGATCGCGAGCCACATGAACTGCGCGCGCTCGGCGACACGCTCGCCTTTCTGCGCCAGCCGGAGCCGCCCGGCGGTTGGCGCGAGGCGCTCGAGATGCTGCCGCTGCTCAAGACCGTCATGACGATGAAGCCGCGCACGGTGTCGAGCGCGCCCTGCCAGGAGGTGGTGCTCGAGGGCGAGCGCATCGACCTCGCGACGCTTCCGATCCAAACCTGCTGGCCGAACGAGCCGGCGCCGCTGATCACCTGGCCGCTCGTGGTGACCAAAGGGCCGGGCGAGGCGCGCGAGGACAATTACAATCTCGGCATCTATCGCATGCAGGTGACCGGTCCGCGCACCACGCTCATGCGCTGGCTCAAGCACCGCGGCGGCGCGCAGCATCACGCGCGCTGGAAGGCAAGCAAGCGCGAGCCGCTGCCGGCCGCGGCCGTGATCGGCGCCGACCCCGGCACGATCATCGCGGCGGTCGCGCCGGTGCCGGATACCCTCTCGGAATATCAGTTCGCCGGGCTCCTGCGCGGCAAGAAGGTCGAGCTCGTGCGCTGCAGGACCATTCCGCTCGCGGTGCCGGCGCAGGCCGAGATCGTGCTCGAGGGTCATGTCAGCCTCGACGACTATGGCGATGAAGGGCCTTATGGCGATCACACCGGCTATTACAACGCGGTCGAGCCCTTCCCGGTGTTTCACATCAGCGCCATCACCATGCGGCGCGACCCGATCTACCTTTCGACGTTCACCGGGCGGCCGCCGGATGAGCCGAGCGTGCTCGGCGAGGCACTGAACGAGGTGTTCGTGCCGCTGTTCATCCAGCAGTTTCCGGAGATCGTCGATTTCTGGCTGCCGCCGGAGGCCTGCAGCTATCGCATCGCCGTGGTCTCGATGAAGAAGGCGTATCCCGGTCACGCCAAGCGCGTGATGATGGCGGTGTGGTCCTATCTGCGCCAGTTCATGTACACGAAATGGGTCATCGTCGTGGACGATGACATCGACGTGCGCAATTGGAAGGACGTGATGTGGGCGGTTTCGACCCGCATGGATCCGGCGCGCGACATTACTGTCGTCGAGAACACGCCGATCGACTATCTGGACTTTGCGAGCCCGGAATCCGGTCTCGGCTCCAAGATCGGGCTCGACGCGACGACCAAATGGGCGCCGGAGACCAGCCGAACATGGGGCGCCAAGATCCGCATGACCGATGAGGTGATCGACGCGGTGACGCAGAAATGGCCGGCCCTTGGCCTGCCCGGATCAGGCAAGGCGATCTGGAAATAGCGCGAGCGGCCTATGCGATGCGTCGTTGACCGCGCGGTGCACTTGGCTGAACCTTAAGAATCGGTGACTCAAATTTTGTTGCAATTGAATTTGAGCCTTTGTCGCCACGCTCCCGC